>DASRLC010000390.1:0-19288 GCA_035648655.1 Polyangia bacterium | reverse complement strand
GTATTCGCCGTCCCACCGTCGCTGCCGCAGCCCGCGCCCAGCAACACAACCATCCCCAAAAGCGCCGCCGGGAGCGCACCCACGAAGACAGAGCGATTTTTCACCACGACAGTCCTCCCCGAAAATTTAGGCTGAAACTTTCGGGATGTTTGTTTTTTACAACAAGGATGTCAATGCGTTATCGAGACCTCGTCGAAAAATAATCACAAATCGATGGTCGCCAGGCAGAACTTCATGTTGCTCTCGTCGACGATCTTGAGGCTCTTGCGCGCGTCCTTGGGGACCATCCCCTCGAGCTGGCTCATGCGTGAGCGTTCAATGAGGAAGAAATCCCGGTGCCCGCGGTGGCGATCCATCCAGCTCTTCAAATTCTCGGCGTTGCGATCGCCCAGAAAGATTGTTCGTTCGTCGGCCGGTCCTTCGTAGATCTCGTTCTGGGTATAGAAGTTCTCGCCGCGCCAATACATCTGCCAGACCAGCAGGTGCTCGTCGGGAGAACGGCGCATCCGGTAGTAGTTGGCGATGAGGCCCTTCTGGGTCCAGTAGGGCGTCACCTTCATCATGTAGACGTCGAGCAGGAAGAAAGTGAAGGCCACCGCGGCCAGGCAGAGCCCAACCGCCGCCCACCGCTGGATCCGCCGCCAGGCCAGCGCGGCGGTGGCCAGCGCAAATAGCACGGCGAAGACGATCAGCGCGGCGCGGAAATCGAGCGCCGGCGGCCAGGGCCGCCCCTGCGGCGTGTTGATGTAGTCGTACGAGAACAGCCAGATGAAGAGCTGCGCGTTCTTGGGGACCGCCGCCAGATCCACCGTCACCAGCGCCAGGAGCGGGATGCCGACCACCGCCACCGCGCCGGCCGCGCGCCCGTCGCGCCGCTTGAGCAGATCGTCGAGGAAGCAGCCGATCACGATGGCCAGGCCGGGCAGCGACGGCAGGATGTAGTGGTGGAACTTGGTCACCGACAGCGAGACCAGCGCGTAAGCCGAGACGAACCAGATCGCGCCGAACCAGAGCATTCCCTGACGGCGCGGGTTTTCGTCGGTCCGCCGCATCACGATCGAGGTCAAGGCCGCGGGCGCCAGCGCGATCCAAGGCAACACCGCATAGCCCAGCTCGCGCAGGAAGTATTCGAAGGTGCCGCGATCGCCGTGGCGGCCGACCACCAGGCGCCGCCAATGGTTGTCGCCGTAGAGCTCGTCCCAGAACGGCTTGCCGTGCCGCACCAACATCGCGTGGTGCCAAGGGACCGCCACCACCAGACAGGTGAGCAGCGCCAGCAGGATGCCGAAGCCGAGCTGCGCGCGCTTGAGCCGCTTCCAGTTCCAGGTGAAGCCGAGGTAGCACAGAAACACGATCACCGGCAGCCCCAGGCCCGCGATCCCCTTGGCGAGCGTGGCCAGTCCGCACAGCGTGGCCGCGATGTTGAGATAAAGCGGCGCCTTGTAGCGCAGCCGCGCCATGAGCGCGAAGAAGGCCAGGAAGCCCGCGATGTACGGGATCATCACCAGCACGCCGGGAAGCGAGAAGAACCGGTGTCCCAGGTTGAAGGTCCAGCGGAGCTGAACCGCGTTGACCACCAACTGTGGCAGCGCCACCACCGTGAAAAGCGCGACCGCCGTGTAAAACAGCGGGTGATCGGGCCAGCCCAGTTTCAGCCGGCCGATCTGGACCTCGCGCCGGGGCAGCGGCAGATCCTCGTCGTCGAACAGCGCCAGCGCGCCCAGCGCCAGGGCCATGGTCATCGGTCCGACGAAGGCCATGTCGGTCATCGCTTGGCGTGCCACCAGGCTGTAGAGCGGAGAGGTGGCGGTCACGATCGCGGCCAGAATGCCCGCGCGCCGGCTCACGAAGCGCGAGACGCACAGGTAGATCCCGTACATGCCGAGCACGCCGAGCAGGCAGAACGGCAGCCGCACCGCCCACTCCGCCCGGTGGGACAGCGCCATCGTGCCCGGGGCGACGTGCGCCAGGCCGAACAGGCGCATCGACAGGCTCATGATCCAGAACGACAGCACCGGTTTGGACCAGAAGTGGTCGGCGTCGATGGGCGAGCCGGGCCACCAGAGGCTGATGTAGTCGCCCCGCTCGGTCATCTGGCGGGCGACCTCCGAGTAGTGGGTCTCCCAGGGGTCGTAAAGACCGTAGGAACCGGCCAGCGGGATGTAGAGGAGCAGCCCGAGGAGGATGACCGCGAGGCCCACCTGTCGCTCGCTCCAATCGTCTAAAGAAGGTAGGCGCATGAAAGCGGCGATGCTATGCGGGCACGTCTCCGCGCGCAATTGCGATGCGCTATGCTGGCCGCCCTATGTGCGGCATCGTTGGATACGTCGGACCCCGGCAGGCCACGCCGATCCTGATCGGGGGGTTGCGGCGCCTCGAATACCGCGGCTACGACTCGGCCGGCGTGGCGGTGGTGGGCGCCCGCGGTACGCAGGTTTTGCGCTGCCCGGGAAAGCTGGCGGGCCTCGAGGCCATCATCGCGCGCGAGCCGATCGAAGGGACGCTGGGGATCGGGCACACGCGCTGGGCCACCCACGGCCGGCCGAGCGAGGCCAACGCCCACCCGCACAAGGCCGGCGGCGTGTCGGTGATTCACAACGGCATCATCGAGAACTACCTGCCGCTGCGCGCGCGCCTGGAGGCGGCGGGCCGGCGGTTCGCCTCGGAGACCGACACCGAGATCGTGGCGCACCTAATCGACGAGGCGCTGCTGGCCGGGGCGCCGTCGCTGGTCGAGGGGCTACGGGTGGCGCTGCGCCAGGTCCACGGGGCCTACGCGCTGGTGGCGATCTCCGAGAAACATCCCGGCCACATCGCCGCCGCCAAGAACGCCTCGCCGCTGGTGGTGGGGCTCGGCAAGGGGGAGACCTTCCTGGCCTCCGACGTGCCGGCGATCTTGGAGCACACCCGCGACGTGATCTTCCTCGACGAGGGGGACGTCGTCGAGGTGACCGCCGCCGGCGCCAAGCTGACCGATCTGGAAGGCAACCCGCGGCAGCGGCCGGTTCGGACCATCACCTGGGACGCCGCCCAGGCCGAAAAGGGCGGCTACCCGCACTTCATGCTCAAGGAGATCTTCGAGCAGCCGCGCGCCATCACCGACACGCTGCGCGGACGGCTCTTGCTCGAGGCGCACGACGCCGATCTGGAAGGGTTCGAGATCGATCCACGCACGCTGCGACGGGTGCTGCTATTGGCCTGCGGCACCTCGTACCACGCCTGCTTGGTGGGCAAGTTTCTGATCGAAGGGACGGCGCGGATCCCCTGCGAGGTCGATCTGGCCAGCGAGTTTCGCTATCGGGACCCGGTGGTCGGACCCCAAGACCTGGTGATCGTCATTTCCCAGAGCGGTGAAACGGCCGACACGCTGGCGGCGGTCAAGGAGGCACGCACGCGCGGCGCCCGCGTCCTGGCGATCTCGAACGTGGTCGACTCGGCCATCCCGCGCGCGTCGAATGGCGTGCTCTACACCCACGCCGGGCCGGAGATCGGCGTCGCGTCGACCAAGTGCTTCACGGCGCAGCTGGCGGCCCTGGCGCTGGTCGCCATCCACCTCGGGCGGCGCAGCGGGCAGCTCGCGCCCGAGGCGGCGGCCCAGCTGGTGGGCGAGCTGGCGCTGACGCCGACCAAGATGGCCGAGACGCTGGAGGGGTTGGGGGATCTGACGGAGTTGGCCAACGCCTACAAAGACGCCCGCGATTTTCTTTTCATCGGGCGCGGCACCAATTACCCGATCGCGCTCGAAGGGGCGCTCAAGCTGAAAGAGATCTCCTACATCCATGCCGAGGGTTACGCCGCCGGCGAGATGAAGCACGGACCCATCGCGCTCATCGACGACGGCGTTCCGGTGGTGGTGCTGGCGCCGCGGGGGCCCGGCTACGACAAAGTCTTGTCGAACCTGTCGGAGGTCCGGGCCCGCAACGGCCACATCATCGGCATCGGGACCAAGGGCGACCGGCAACTCGCGGGGCTCTGCGACCGGGTGCTCAGCATCCCCGACGCGCCCGCCTTGCTGCAGCCGTTCCTGACCGTGCTGCCGCTGCAGCTCATGAGCTACGCCATCGCGGTAGCCAAGGGGAACGATGTCGACCAGCCGCGCAACCTGGCCAAGAGCGTCACCGTCGAATAGCCGGCGCGACCTGCAGCTCGGATGAAACCGTTTGCCAGGCTGCCGGCATCCAAATAAACAATTGGTGTAAAGCATGCCCACCCCACTGCCCGAGAGCACCAAAGTTGCCATCATCGGATCCGGCCCGGCCGGCTACACGGCGGCCATCTACGCCGCGCGCGCCAACCTGGAGCCGGTGCTCTTCGAAGGCGGCGGCGCCGCCATCGAGCCGGTGACGCTGCCGGGCGGCCAGCTCATGATCACCACCGAGGTCGAGAACTACCCCGGCTTCCCGAAGGGCGTTCAGGGGCCCGAGCTGATGGAGCTGTTCAAGGCCCAGGCCGAGCGCTTCGGAACGCGGGTGGTGACCGGCGACGTGACGGCGGTCGACCTGTCGGATCGGCCGTTCAAGATCACCTCCAGCGAGGGAGATCTGGTGGCCGAGACGCTGATCATCGCCACCGGTGCGACGGCCAAATGGCTGGGGATCCCGTCGGAGCAGAAGTTCGTGAACTACGGCGTGTCGGCCTGCGCCACCTGCGACGGCGCGCTCTTCAAGGGGCGCGATCTGATCGTCGTCGGCGGCGGTGACACGGCGATGGAAGAGGCCAACTTCCTGACCCGGTTTTCGCCCAAGGTCCGGATCGTCCACCGGCGCGAGACGTTCCGCGCCTCGAAGATCATGCTCGACCGGGCCGCCCGCAATCCGCGCATCGAGCTCATCACGAGCGCCGTCATCGAGGAGATCCTGGGTGAGCTGCCGCGGCCCGGCGTGACCGGCGTGCGCCTGCGCGACACCCGCGACAGCTCGATCCGCGAGCTGGCGGTGGGCGGCATCTTCGTCGCCATCGGCCACGAGCCGAACTCCAAGCTGTTCAAAGGGGTGCTCGACATGGACGACGCCGGCTACCTCAAGGTCAAGCCCGGCTCGACGGCCACCCGGATTCGAGGCGTGTTCGCCTGCGGCGACGTGGCCGATCACGTGTACCGCCAAGCCATCACCGCCGCCGGCACCGGCTGCATGGCCGCCATCGACGCCGAACGTTTTCTCGGCTGACCGGGCGACCCGGCGGTCAGCCGATCGTCGAGCTGCCGTTTGGCGCGATGCCCCCCGAGGGAGCCGCCAGTGATGGCTTGAATCCCGAATTCGCCCCGGGGATTAACCAAAGTGACACTATCGATTCTATCTGCTTGATGGGCGTAGTCCATAAAAGGCCTTGGACTCGCTTGCTGGCATACTGTCGGCATGAGCGACGAGCCGGCTGCGCCGGGCGCGGCTTCCGAATCGGAGGCGGAGCCAGAGTTCGAGCTGACCGAAGCCTCGGGGGTGAGCATGTCGGCGATCGAGCCGACCCGCGAGCCCAACGCCACCCCCGCGCGGTCGAACATCTCGCCCGGCAACGCCGTCGAGCTGCTCTCGAAGATCAGCCTGTTTTCGGCGCTGCAGCCGAGCTACCTGCGCCGCATCGCCAACCTCGGTATCGAGGAGGACTACCAGGCCGGCGGTGTCATCTTCAAGGAGGGCGACCAGGGCGACAAGATGTACCTGATCCTCTCGGGCGCCGTTCGCATCGGCCGCCAGGTCCCCGGGATGGGCGAGGAGGCGCTGGCGGTGCTGCGCGCCGGCACCCACTTCGGCGAGATGGCGCTCATCGACGACTTCCCGCGCAGCGCCGACGCCCGCGCCCACGAGGCCTGCAAGCTGTTCGTGATTCGCAAGGAGGACATGGAGGATCTCCTCTTCGTCGACCGAGACCTGGCCTACGATCTGCTCTGGTCGTTCATCCGCACGCTGTCGTCCCGTCTCCGCGAGACCAACGACAAGATGACCTTCATGGCCGTCACGTCGAAGTTCTGAGCTGCCTCAGGACTTGATGAGGTAGCTCAGGACCATCGACGGCTGCATCACGTTGTGCGCGGCGCCCCCGCCGGTGGATTGCACGGTGATTCCGGTCGTGGCCGTGGCGGCGACAATGGGTCCCTCCACGAGTGAGGCTTGTTGGGTTCCGCAGTAGACGCCGCAGCTCGACGAACCGGTGACCGCGACCTGGGCAGCTTGGCTGCCTCCCTGGGCGACGACGGTGTGCATGTGGCCGGGATCGGTGATGCCGTGGGTGTGCGCGGGGATTTCGCCCACTACCAGCGCATGCGTCTCCTCGCCCAGTGTCTGAGCCAGCATTCTGGCGGTCAGGCCGGTGCCGTGACCGACGCCGATGATAGTTCGGCCGCGCAGATCGGGGAGATTGAAGGTGGCGATTCCGTCGCCGCCTCCAAAGTTGATGCCGATGGCCGCGAACAGCGACGCGTAGGTGGTCCGGCTGACGGCCGACCCGTCACAGAGCAGCCAGCCATTGGGGATGGCGGCGGCGCCGGCGTCCGCGCCGACCGAGCTCGGGCCGCCATACGCGACGACCGTGCCCGAAGGCAGTAGCGATTCGAGCGCGGCGATTCGCTGATCGAGCGCGGCGAAGTCGCTGTTCAGGTTGGCGGCGGTCAGGGTTTCGCCGGCGTTGAAAGAGTGCGGAACGCTGGCCAGCACCACCGCTCCGGTCGTCACGACGCCGGCCAGCGCCAGCCCCGCCCACATGTACCCCCGCTTCCGGCGCGTTCGACGATTGCCCTCGACCATCGTTCACCTCATTGAAGACTGCAGTTATCAACTTGGGTCGAATCCAAAACACACGGGACGACGGTTCCGCCACCGGCCCCACCGGCGCCCGTCTTGCCGGCGGCCCCACCGCCGCCCGCGCCCGCGCCCGTCCGCAGGGTGGCCGACCCACACCCGACGCTCAGGATCGCGAGAGCTCCGAAAAGCAGCAACAGCGACCCGGAGCGAGCTCTTACCGACATCTGGAGCGGCCGTGATTTTACCGATGAGCTTGGCCGGCTGTCAAACGCGGTTGGGCGCAAAGCCGCTCACCGCCCGGACCAAACCGAGAGGCCCAGGACGTCATGTACGGTTCAGACGTTGAACTTGAAGTGGATGACGTCGCCGTCGCGGACGACGTATTCCTTGCCTTCGAGCTGCAGCTTGGCGTTGGCGCGGCAGGCGGCCTCGGAGCCGAACTGGATCAGATCCTCCCACCAGATCACCTCGGCTTTGATGAAGCCGCGTTCGAAGTCGGTGTGGATGACGCCCGCGGCTTGGGGGGCCTTGGCGCCGCGCTTGACGGTCCAGGCGCGGCACTCGTCGGCGCCGGCGGTCAGGAAGGTGATGAGGTCGAGGATCTTGTAGGCGGTGTGCGCGACGGCGTGCAGGCCGGGCTCTTTGAGGCCCAGGCTTTCTAGAAATGCCGGGCGGTCGGCGGCGTCGAGCCCGGAGATCTCCGCCTCGGCGGCCGCGCAAATCACCACCACCGGGGCGCCTTCGGCCTCGGCGTGGGCGCGCAGGCCGGCCACGTGCTTGTCGGTCGCGGCGCCGGCCAGCTGCTTTTCGGCGACGTTGGCGACGTAGAAAACCTTCTTGAGCGTGAGGAGCCCGAGATCGCGCAGCAGCGCCTGCTCCTCGGCGGTGAGGCCCTGCGCGCGGGCCGGCTTGCCGAGGTCGAGGCCGGCGCGCAGCTTCTCGCACAGCTCGAGGACCAGCTTCTCGTCCTTGTTGGCCGGCGTGGCCGGTCCTTTGAGCGCCTTCTTGGCGCGCTCGATCCGCTTGTCGACGGTCTCCAGATCCTTGAGACACAGCTCGGTGTCGATGGTGCCGACATCGGCCACCGGATCGACCCGTCCCTCGACGTGGATGACGTTGTCGTCCTCGAAACAGCGAACCACGTGCGCGATCGCGTCGGTCTCGCGGATGTTGGCCAAAAATTGATTGCCGAGACCCTCGCCCTTCGAGGCGCCGCGCACGAGGCCCGCGATGTCGACGAAGTTGACCGTCGCCGCGACCACCGACTTCGGGTGGTAGAGCGCCACCAGCGCATCCAGACGCGGATCCGGCACCGGCACCACGCCGACGTTGGGCTCGATGGTGCAGAACGGATAGTTGGCGACCGCCGCGCCGGCCGCCGAGAGCGCGTTGAAAAGCGTCGATTTGCCGACGTTGGGCAGACCGACGATGCCGCACGAAATAGCCATTGGGTCGCCGAGCCTACCGCTTTATCAGCACTGTGGTTGATCGAAGTCGGGCTCTGCCCGCCGGAGACTCATATGCCGAGCAGATCCGGCCCCGGCTCTCGTCGGGGGTGGGCCCGTGGGAGGGGCAAAGCCCCTCCCGCGCCGGCGTCAGCCGATTTTGCCGAACAGCTGGAAGGCGATCAGCAGGCCGTAGATGACCAGCGACTCGATGAGCGCCAGGCCGACGATCATCGGGACGAAGATTTTGCCGGAGGCCTGCGGGTTGCGGGCGATGCCCTCGAGCGCCGAGCCGGCAGCGCGCCCCTGGCCGATGGCGCCACCCAGCGCGGACAGGCCGATCGCCAGCGCGGCAGCCAGGCCCAGCCACTTGTCGCGATCCGCGCGGGCCGGATCCATGGCCTGGGCGAAGGCCGGGCTGGCCATGAGCACGACAGCGGCGGCGACGCCGAAAGCGATGAGGGAGGCGAAGGACTTGTTGATGCGGCGCATGTGAACGGGCTCCTGCTGAGTGTGTTTTTTGGGGACCTTAACGGCAAATCGCTGGGAGGACTAGTGGTCTTCTCAGTGCTCCTCGTGCGCGACCGCTTGACCAATGTAGACGGTCGACAGCAGCGCGAAGACGACCGCTTGCACGACGGAGACGAAGACCCCCATCAGCAGGAACGGCACCGGAACTAGGAACGGAATGATCGCGAAGAAGGCCAACACGACGGCGTGGTCGGCCGCGATGTTGCCGAGGAGCCGCATGGCCAGCGACACCGGCCGCGCGATGTGGCTGATGAGCTCGATCGGCAGCATGAGCGGCGCCAGCGGCAGCCAGGGGCCGAGGAAGTGCTTGAAGTACTTGAGGCCGTGCTCGC
This sequence comes from Polyangia bacterium, assembly GCA_035648655.1. GTDB lineage: Bacteria > Myxococcota_A > Polyangia > Fen-1088 > Fen-1088 > JADGRB01. Next base: position 10,246 of record DASRLC010000390.1, on the reverse strand, counting down.
GCACGCCGAAGACGTGGGTCAGCAGGAAGACCAGGGCCGACAGCGCCAGGTTGGTCTTGAGGGTGTCCGTCGGCGGCAGAAATCCGGGAATGAGCGCCAGCAGGTTCGAGAACAGGATGAAGAAGAAGAGGGTGCCGATGATCGGCACATAGCGGCGGGCCTCCTGCTCGCCCATGACGCTGGCCATGAGGTCGAAGATGGTGTCCGCCAGCATCTCGAAGAGGTTGCGGATCCCGAACTTCGGCGGTGGCACCAGCCCCCCGTCGCTGGCGCCCCCGACAGCGGCGGCATAGCGGGAGGCGCCGTAGAGCAGGAAGAGAAACACCAGCAGCGCGCCCATCACGTGCCCGAGCTGAAAATGCGTGCTTTGGAACATCTGCCAGGTCCAGGCGCGGCCCAGCAGCGCCTGCGCCGACGTGTGCAGGGCGCCGTAACCAGGCAGGAAGTCGAACCAGGTCGCGTGCGGATCCATCAGACCCCCTCCTCGGCGCGGCCAGCACCGACCGAAAGGCCCACCAGCAGAATCGAGACCACGAAGACCGAGAAGCCGAGCGCGAAAGGGACCACCGCCAAGTGAAGGACGCGGATGGACACGAATACCAAGGCGAAGAGCGCGGTCATCTTGCCGATCAGCGCCAGACCGAGACCCCAGGGCGAGCCGCCGTCGCGGACCTGCGCGACGGCGCGCGCGCCGAGACGGCCAAGCAACACGAAGTCCGCGCAGGCCAACAGCGCACCGACGCCCGCGCCCAGCGTGCCGGCGGTGCCCCACAGGATGCCGGCCAGGCAGGTGAGCGCCACCGCCAAGATCAGGTTCACGCGCTCAATGCGGGCCAGGACCGGGATCATCGTCGCGTCCCCGCTGGTAGTCGCGGCTGACCCGCACCAGCGCCTTGACGGCGGCGCCGATTCCCGCAAGCAGTCCGATGTAGCTGAGCCAAGGTTGAGTTCCGAGTTTGTGGTCTAGGTAGTGTCCGCCGAGATAGCCGATGCAGATGGCGGCGGCTATCTCGATTCCGACGGCGCCGGTGGTGCCGGCAATCCGCCACATTTTTTTAGCGTTCGGGTCGATGGGGCGGCGTTCCGTTATCACGCGGCACCCGCTAGATCAAGCTGATTCCATCGGGTCGAACCCTTGGCCGGGTCCCTGCTCCCGCGATAGGAGACGGCCCCGCAAAAGCCACGACCCTCTTAGGGACCCGAACCTGTCGCCGCAACTGCCGTCAGCACTTCGCGGGCGGCGTCGGTGAAGGCGTTGACCTCTTCCAGCGTGTGCGCCAGCGAGACGAAGGCGGCCTCGAATTGGGCTGGGGGGAGCATGAAGCCGCGCTCGAGCATGCCGTGAAAGAACTTGGCGTAGAGATCGGTGTTCGATTTCTTGGCGCTGGCCAGATCGACCACCTCTTCGGGGGCGAAGAAAAGCGTGAAGGCCGAGCCGACCCGCTGCACCCGAGCGGTCACCCCGGAGCGGCGGATGGCGCGGCCCAGATCATCTTCGAGAACGCGGGTGATCCCCTCCAGCGCGACGAAGGCGTGCTCGTCCAGGCGCTTGAGCGTGGCCAGGCCGGCCGCCACCGCGACCGGGTTCCCCGAAAGCGTCCCGGCCTGGTAGACCGGCCCGCTGGGCGCGATCACGTCCATCACGTCGGCGCGGCCGCCGTAGATGCCGAGCGGCAGGCCGCCGCCGGCCACCTTGCCCAGGCAGGTCAGATCGGGGCGCACGCCGTAGAGCTGTTGTGCGCCGCCGCGCGCGACGCGGAAGCCGGTGATCACCTCGTCGAAGATCAGCAGGGTCCCGTGCTCGTCGCACAGGTTGCGTAGGAGCGGCAGGTAAGCCGGGCGGGGCAGGACCACCCCCATGTTGGCGGGGATCGGCTCGACGATCAGCGCGGCGATCTCCTCGCGGTGCTCCTCGAAGGCCACCCGCATGGCGTCGAGATCGTTGTAGGGGACCACCAAGGTGTCGGCCACCGCCGCCGGCGTGACGCCGCTCGATCCGGGCAGACCCAGCGTCACCACCCCCGAGCCGGCCTTGGCGAGCAGCGCATCGGAGTGGCCGTGGTAGCCGCCGTCGACCTTGATGATCCGGTGGCGGCCGGTGAAGCCGCGGGCCGCGCGCAGCGCCGACATCGTCGCCTCGGTCCCCGAGGAGACGAAGCGCATCTTCTCGAGCGAGGGCATCATGAAACGCACCAGCTCGCCGAGCTCGACCTCGCGGGCGGTCGGCGCGCCGAAGGTGGTGCCCATCGAGGCCGCGCGGATGATGGCCGCCACCACGTCCGGATCGGCGTGCCCGAGGATCAGCGGCCCCCACGATCCGACGAAGTCGGTGTAGCGGTTGCCGTCCACGTCGTAAATGAACGGGCCGACGCCCCGATCGATGAACACCGGCGTGCCGCCCACCGACCTGAAGGCGCGGACCGGCGAGTTCACCCCGCCGGGAAACAGGGCGCTCGCGCGCTCGAAGAGCGTCGACGAACGGGGTCGCTTCGATCCTGGGTTGGTAGCCATTGGGGTGCGCGCGGTGGGCGCTCAGTTTTCCTCTTCCGGTCCGGGCGGCTCGGTGTCGGCGTCGGTTTCTTCGTCGGCGTCGTCGGGTTCGTCGGTGGCGGCTTCGTCGCCCAGGTCCTCCGCCGCCAGGGGCTCGTTTTGTTGCTCGGCGCGGGCGGCCACCACTTCGGGCGATACCTCGTGCTCGCCTTCTTCCTTTTCGGCCATGCGCTCCATCGCGACGACCTTCTCGTCGGTTTCGAGCCGGATCAAGCGCACGCCCTGGGTGTTGCGGCCGATGGTGGGGATGCCGTCGACCGGCATCCGGATGAGCTTGCCGCCGTCGGTGATCAGCATCAGGTCGTCGTCGTCGCTGACCAGGCGCAGGCTGACCACCTTGCCGTTGCGCTCGGTGGCCTTGATGGTGATGACCCCCTTGCCGCCGCGATTCTTGGTCGGGTAGTCGGAGGTCGGCGTGCGCTTGCCGTAGCCGCGCTCGCAGACCGTCAGCAGCGTGGCCGGCTCCTCGCGCGGGATGACCGACATCCCAACCACCTGATCCTTCTCGCCGTCGCCTTCGCGCAGGCGGATGCCCCGGACGCCGCGGGCGCTGCGCCCCATCGGCCGGACGTTCTCCTCGCGGAAGCGAATAGCCCAGCCGTTGCGGGTGCCGATGAGCAGATCGGCGGCGCCTTCGGTGATGCGCACGCTGACCAGGTCGTCGTCGTCCGGGATGGTGAGCGCGATGATCCCGGAGCTGCGGATGTTGGCGAAGGCGTCGAGCGAGGTCTTTTTGATGTACCCGCGCCGGGTCGCCATCACCACGAAGGCCCCCTCGGAGAACTCGCGCACCGGCAAGAGCGCCACCACGCGCTCGCCCTCTTGCAGGGGAATCAGGTTGACGAAGGCTTTGCCCTTGGCGGTGCGCCCGGCCTGCGGGACCTCCCAGATCTTCTTCGAATACGCACGCCCCTTGTTGGTGAGCATCAGGAGCACGTCGTGGGTCGAGGCCACGAAGAGCTGCGCGACGAAGTCTTCCTCGTGGGTCGCGGCGCCGGTGATGCCGCGGCCGCCGCGGCGCTGGGCCTTGTAGAGCGTCTTGGGGTTGCGCTTGACGTAGCCGCCGTGGGTGACGGTGACGACCATCTCCTCCTGGACGATCATGTCCTCGACGTCGATGTCGGCCCCGGCCTCGATGAGCTCGGTGCGGCGCGCGTCGCCGAACTCCCGCTTGACCTCCTCCAGCTCCGAGACCACCACCGCCATCAGGATCGCTTCGCTCCCCAAGATCTCGTCGAGGCGCGCGATGAGCGCCGCCACCTCGGCGATCTCGGCGATCAGCGCCTCGCGCTCGAGGCCGGTCAACTTGGCCAGACGCATGTCCAGGATCGCCTGGGCCTGCCGGGCCGACAGCTCGAAGCTGGCGATCAAGCTGGCCTTGGCGGTCTCGGTGTCCTTCGACGAGCGGATGAGGTCGATGACCGCGTCGATGTTGTCGACCGCGATCTTGAGCCCCTCGAGGATGTGCATCCGGTCGCGGGCCTGGCGCAGATCGAAGAGCGTGCGGCGCGTGACCACGTCGCGGCGGTGCGCAATGTAGTGGGTGAGCGCCTTTTTGAGCGACAGGAGCTGAGGACGCCCGTCGACGATCGCCAGCATGTTGATGCCGAACGACTCCTGCAGCGGCGTCATCTTCCAGAGGTTGTTCTGGACCACCTCCGGCACGGCGTCCTTCTTGAGATCGACCACGATCCGCATGCCGTCGCGGTCCGACTCGTCGCGCAGATCGGAGATCCCTTCGATCTTCTTGTCGCGGACCAGCTCGGCGATCTTCTCGATCAGCTTGGCCTTGTTGACCTGGTAGGGGATCTCGGTGGCGACGATCGACTTGCGGCCGGTCTTGGGGTGCTCTTCGACGGTGGTCCGCCCGCGCATCAAGATTGCGCCGCGGCCGGTCTCGTAGGCGTTGCGGATGCCGTTGCGGCCACAGATGTAGCCGCCGGTGGGGAAGTCGGGGCCGGGGACGATCTCGATCAGCTCGTCGGTCGTGAGATCGGGATTCTTGACGAGCGCGATGGTCGCGTCGATCACCTCGCGCAGGTTGTGCGGCGGGATGTTGGTGGCCATGCCGACCGCGATGCCCGACGCGCCATTGATGAGCAGGTTCGGAAAGCGCGCCGGCAGGACCGTCGGCTCCATTTCCTTGTCGTCGTAGTTCGGTTTGAAGTCGACGGTTTCTTTGTCGATATCGGCCAGCAGCTGGCCGCCGATCTTCTCCATCCGGCACTCGGTGTACCGGTAGGCGGCCGCCGGATCGCCGTCGACGGAGCCGAAGTTTCCCTGGCCGTCGATGAGCGTGTAGCGCATCGCGAAGTCCTGGGCCAACCGCACCAGCGCGTCGTAGGCCGCCGTGTCGCCGTGGGGGTGGAACTTGCCGAGCACGTCCCCGACCACGCGCGCGCACTTGATGTACGGGCGGTTCCAGAAGTTGCTCATCTGCTGCTGCGTGTAGAGGATCCGGCGGTGCACCGGCTTGAGTCCGTCGCGCGCGTCGGGCAGCGCGCGCGAGACGATGACGCTCATGGCGTAGTCCATGAACGCCGACTTCATCTCCTCCTCGATCGCGATCGGGATGCGGTTTCCTGCGAAAGGTGCGGCGCCGTCAGCGCTCATGACTGTCCTCGTGGGGGCTCAAGAAAAGGATCCGCGCATTATTGCGCAGGGCAGGGCGCGCGGTGCACCGAATCGACGCCGGGGGCGCTCTTTGTTTGACCGGACTTTTTGACCGGGCTCATGGACCGGACTGTGGACCGGGCAGGGTGCCCGCGCTCAGCGCGGAATCACGCGCCCAGCCGTCGCTTCGACCTGCCGGAACTCTTCGATCTGCGACAAGAAGACCGGCACGATCTCGGGATCGAACTGCGCGCCGGTGCAGCGTTCCAGCTCGCCGCAGGCGATCTCGTGCGGCAGCGCCTTGCGGTAGGCCCGGTCGGAGGTCATCGCGTCGTAGGCGTCGGCCACCGCCACGATCCGCCCGATGAGCGGGATGTGATCGGCCATGAGGCCCTGCGGGTAGCCCGAGCCGTCCCAGGCCTCGTGGTGGCAGTAGCAGCCGGGTACGATGTCGCGCATGAAGGGGATCGGCTCCAGGATCCGCCGCCCCTTGGCCGGGTGCGACCGGAACATGGCCAGCTCCTCCGGGGTCAGCTTGCCGGGCTTGTTCAGCTTGTCGTTGCGGATACCGATCTTGCCGACGTCGTGCATGAGCCCGACTTTGACGACCGTGTCGATCTCGGGGCCGCTCATGCGCAGGCCGATGGCGATGAGGCGGGCGTACATGGCCACCCGCTCCGAATGGCCGCGGGTGTAGCGGTCCGACTCTTCGAGCGCGTGCGCGAACCCGATGATGGTCTGCTTGAAGTTCTCTTCCAGCGAGACGTTGGCGACGGTCAGATCCTTGTTGGCGTCGACCAGGTTCTCGTACAGGCGCGCGTTCTCGATCGAGACCGCCGCCCGGCTGGCCAGCACGTAGAGCATCTTGCGCTGCCCCTCGCTGAACCGGTTGCCGCGCGTGTAGCTGTAGGCGTTGAGCATGCCGATTATGCGGCCGTTGAGCTTGAGCGGGATGCTGCACAGGCTGACCAGCCGGCGATCGATGTCGTGGGGCGCCGCGGCCAAAAACCGATAGGCGCGGCCCCCGTTGACCAGCAGCGGCCGGTCCTCCCGAAACAGCGTCAGCACCTCTTCCAGGTTGAGCGCCGGCGCCTCGAGGCCAGGCTCGGCGCGCTCCGAGACCTTGCGCATCCGCTCGGTGAAGCGCCCCTGCCGCCTGGGATCCTCGAGCAGCAGGCTCACCACATCGGCGTCGATGGTCTCGATGGTGGCGTCGAGCACCAGATCGAGCACCTTCTCGACCGACAGCGAGGTCGCGATGGCCTCGCTGATTTTGTAGATCGACAGCGCGTCCTTGAGGCGGATGTTCTCGTGCTGGAGGCGCTGCCGGTCGAGGCCACGCTGCACGATGTGGATGACCTCCTCGACCTTGAACGGCTTGAGGATGTAGTCGTAGGCCCCCTTCTTCATGGCCTCGATGGCGGTCTCCACGGTGCCGAACCCGGTCATGATGACGCTGAGGACCGGGATGCTCTCCTCGGCGATCTTCTGGATCAGATCCAGGCCGCCCATCTTGGGCATCTTCAGATCGGAGATGACCAGGTTGTAGCTGCGCTTCTGCAGCTCCTCGAGCGCCTGCACGCCGTCCTCGACCGCCTGGACGACGTACCCCTCCATGCTGAGGAAGTCGGCCAGGATCTCGCGAATGACCTTCTCGTCGTCGACCACCAGGATGCGGGCGGTCTCGTAGGCGGGGACGTAGTCGGACGGCTCAGGCGTCGCCTCGGCTCGGGCGGCGGCGACGGCGCTGGCGAGTGGGGCTTCTCGTTCGGTCTGGCTCACGAATTCCCCGGTGAGGGCATGGGGCTGCAGGGCGCTGCTCGATCCCAAATCGACAGATCGCGGCGCGCGGCTGCAATTGAGCGTAGTCCAGGCGCCCAGCGATGGCCAGCGGGAAGCACGCTCAACCTTTCATTTTGCCCTGCTCCGCGGAGACGCTCTTCCACTTCTCCTCGCGCTCCTTGGTGTCCTTTTCCTCGGAGTCCGCCTTCTTCTTGGCCGACTGCCAGTCGTCGTTCTTGTCCTTCCACTGATCCTGGAAGTTGTCGACCGAGAAGTCACCGCTCGGCTTGATCCCCTTTTGCTTGGCGAGCTTGGCTTTTTCGAGCTCCACCTTGGCCTGCGCCGCATCCTGGTGCGCGTCGGCGGCGCGGCTGGCCGCTTTGAGCCAGTCCTCTTTCTCGTCCAGCCAGTCGAGCTTGGCCTCAGCCGCCTTGACGCCGACATCGGCGACCTCCTTGTTGTGGCGCGAGGCGTTGGCGCGATTCTCATCGTGCGAGGCGTTGGCCGATTCCTGCTCGGTGGCGGCCTTCTCGACCTCCAGGTCGGCCTGCTTCTTCTCGTTCTTGGCGACGTCTAGGTCGCGGTCCAGCTGTTCGAGCTGGCTCTTGGCGGTCCGCTGCTCGCTGTGGGCGATCTCGACCTCGTTCTGGGCCGCGAAGACATCCTGCCGCTCGGCCGAGGGGACCGCGTCGAGCGAGGTGTCGTCGACCTTGTACTTGAGGCCGCCGCCGCAGCCCACCAGGCCGAGGGCGAGTCCGCCCAGGCCGAGGCCGACGGCGAGAAAAAAGACACCGGCGCTCGGACTGTTCGCGATAGGGGTCGGCTGGCCGGCCTTGCGAACCGTCGCGCAATCTTGGGTTCGAGAAATGGTCATGATCCCCGCATGGTGAGACGGGGTCCCGGTCACGTCAAGGCCGCAGCGCCGCGTCAACCGCGCGGCGGCGCGTCCGGGCGGCCACCCGCTAGCGGCCGGCCGGCCCGAGCGGTATAGTCGCCGGCTGACGAGCCTGCCCTGCCCGCGCAGCCGCGCGGCCCCTGCACCGGAGCAACACTATGCGCCTAGCGACCTCTTTCCTTTCTTCACGTTCGAGACTAATTCCGAAATTTACCTTGGCCACCACCGTCGCTCTGTTGGCAGGAGCCGGATGCGCTGGTGTCAAGCCGAAGTCCTCCCCCTCCGGCAGCGCGGGGTCGAGCGGCACCGGGGCCACCGGGTCCGGCAACTCCACCGGGACCGGCGGGACGTCGGGCCCGGTACAGATCACGCCCTTCACCGGCAACGTGAGCTGTACGAATTACAGCGCCTGCCCAACCGGCGTCACCTTCGACACCAGCACCGAGGGCTCGTTCGGCAACAGCACCTCCGGGTCGACCAGCATCGCGTACCCGCTGGACCACTCGTTGTTTCCGTTCAACCTCGGTCCGATCCAGGTGCAGATGACCACGCCCGGCACCTCGGCCCGCATCAACTTTCAAACCACCTCCAGCAACAACGTGAGCGTGAACTTCTTCGGGGCCTGCGAGTCGGCGCCCGGCAACGGCTGCTCGGTCACCTTGCCGCTCGCCTTCACTCAACTGTTGGCCCCGGCCTGCCAGAACGAGGACATTCAGATCACGGCCCGGGTCCTGAGCGGCACCACGCCCACCGGCGATTCGCCGGCCATCACGGTGGACTGGGCCCTCGGCAGGCTGACCGGCGGCCTGTATTTCTGGACGGTGGTCCCGCATCCGGCGACCGCCACCGGCACCAGCGACATCCCTACGCCGCCCAACTACCTTCTGCTCGACCCGACGCAAACCAGCGGCACCCAGATCGAGCGCTACGACTTTTCGCAAACCAACCCGGCGCCGCAGGTGGTTTGGACCGACGACGGCGGACCGTTGAGCGTGCCGCTGGCCTACGACGGGGCGCCGCAGGCCTGGGTCAACGGCAACGCCGGCGGCCACTGCATCGGCTGCCACACCATCACCAACGACGGACAATTCATGGCCCTCACCATCGGTGGATCGTCGACCATCAACGCCGCCAACTGGGAGCTGCTCGACATCAAGAATCAAGCGCTGGAGCTGATCAATCCCGTGGGAGGTGGCGGCCTCGACACCAGCAGCGATCCCAGCGCCACGCCCAGCAACGACCCGGCCAACTACTGGAAGAGCTATCGCAACGAGGGGTACGCGACCGAGACCGCCTGGGGCCCCAACAACGACGTGATGGTCAGCATGTATAACTCGCAGCTGTACTTCAATAGCGTCATGGTCAACGGAACCTCCGCCACCGTGACCCGGCAGGGGGCGGCCTTCCCAACCTCCGCCGCCAAGCTCGATCCCTATCAGTCGGATCCGTTCTGGAGCCACGACGGGTCGCTGTTCGCCTTCACGTCGTTCAACCAGACCGGCACCAACGGCGGCACCAACGGTGACCTCAAGCTGAACGGCCAGATCGCCATCGCCGATGCGACCAAAGAGACGGTGACCGACGACGCGCGCGTGCTGGTCGGCCACGGAAACAACCTGTCGAACTACTATCCCTGCATCAGTGAAGACAGCTCCTACGTGGTCTTCAACCAGAGCATCTGCGGCTCCGGCAACGATCCGTCGCCGCTCGGCGGCGGGTATGGAATCGGCTCCTGCGACGGGTACGACGACGCCTCGGCCGAGCTGTGGTGGGTGTCCGCCAACGGCGGCGCCACCACCCGGCTCGACGCCGCCAACGGCATCGTCAACGGCAACGTCGTCAACTACGACAACTCGTGGCCCCGCTTCAGCCCCGACGTCGGGACCTTCCGCGGCAACAAGCTGTACTGGATCGCGTTCTCGTCGCGACGGCCGTACGGCGTCCAGGCCAACACAGGTGGCCTCACGTCGTCGCAGCCACAGCTCTGGTTCACCGGTGTTTCCGTCGGCGAGATCAACGTCGGCGATCCCAGCTACGCGCCGGTCTGGCTGCCGGGACAAAATCCGATGGGCAACGGGACGCTCTACGGGAACCACGTCCCACAGTGGGTGAAGATCGCCATCGTGATCGATCCGGGTATTTGATCGACAGAGTTACGCCCAGCGCATAGGCGCCGTTCAAAAGGAGCGGGCATTGAAGGTAGCTTCGCGCTTCCGGATACTGTTCCTGACCCTTTCCACTCTCTGCGTTTCGATCGGCTTCGGTTGCCGCCTGGATCAGTCCGGTTTATCGGCGGTGGTCGCCGCACCGACAGGCGCGGGTGGGGCTTACACACCGACCGGCGCCGGATCCGACGGCGGCGGCCCGGTGTTTTCGGGCGCGGCTGGGCAAGCGACCGGCGCCGCC
>DASRLC010000389.1:0-11621 GCA_035648655.1 Polyangia bacterium | reverse complement strand
TCGCCGGCGGTCGAGCGGGCGCTCGCGACCGCCGATGCTTTCTTCTTCGACGGCACCTTCTGGTCCAGTGACGAGCTGATCGCCGCCGGGCTCGGCACGCGGCGCGCCGAGGACATGTCGCACTGGCCGCTCGGAGGGTCCGAAGGCAGCCTGGCTTTTCTGGCCCGCCAGCCCGGCCGCCGGATCCTGATCCACGTCAACAACACCAACCCGATCTTGCGCGAGAGCGGCGCCGAACGGCGGGCGCTCACCGCCGCGGGAATTGAAGTCGCGGTCGACGGTCTGGAGCTGACGCTGTGAGCGCCGGTGCCGGCGCCCCCCTTGACGACGCGCGCTGGTCGCCGGCGGTGTTCGTGGCGCGGCTCCGCGAAGAGGGTGTGCGCCGCTACCACGACCAACATCCGTTCCACCAGCGGATGCACGCCGGCGAGCTGACCCGCGCCGAGCTGCAGGCTTGGACGCTCAATCGCTACTACTATCAGACGCGCATTCCGATCAAAGACGCCGTGATCGTCTCGAAGTCGGAAGATCCGGTCTTCCGACGGGCTTGGATTCGCCGCATCCACGATCACGACGGCGAGGGGCCGGAGACCGGCGGGCTCGAGCTGTGGCTGCGGTTGGCCGAGGCGGTGGGCCTCGAGCGCGCGGAGGTGGCGAGCTGCCGCCGCGTGCTCCCGGGGGTGCGCTTCGCCTGCGACAGCTACGTTACGCTCTGCCGGGAGAGCCCCTTGGTGGTGGCGGTCGCCTCCTCGCTGACGGAGATGTTCGCGCCCGATCTGATGTCCAAGCGGATCGCGGCCTGGGAGCAGCACTATCCCTGGGTCGGCGCCGAGGCGCTGGCGTACTTTCGGGCCCGGGTGCCACGCGCGCGGCGCGACGGCGACGAGGGGCTGGCGTTCGTGGTGGCGCACACGACCTCGCGGGCGCTGCAGGAGGCCTGCGTGGCGGCGTTGGTCCGCAAGACCGAGATCCTCTGGCATCTTGTCGACTGCGTGGAGCTCGCGACCGGCCGCGACGCGCGGGCCGGGACGGCGGCTTGCGGGCAGCCGCCGCGCAAGCCGGAGCCGTGCGAGCCGACGCCGTGATCGACCGGAACAGCCGCCTGCGGTTGGCGCGGCAGGTGCGGCTCAAGGCCGATCCGCGGTCGGGCAAGCACCTGTTGTTGTTTCCCGAGCGGGGCCTGGAGCTGAACGAGATCGCGGCGCGGGTGGCGGCGCTGTGTACCGAGGAGACCACCGTCGCCGAGATCCTCGATCGCATGGCGGAGGCGGCCGCGGAAGGCACGCCGCGCGAGCGGATCGACGGCGAGGTGCTGGAGTTTCTGCGGGCGCTGGAGGTGCGTGGCCTGCTGACGGTGGGGGGCGTTTGACCGAAGGGCCGCGCCCCTACACGCTGGTGGCCGAGCTGACCTACCGCTGTCCGCTGGCTTGCGGGTATTGCTCGAACCCGCTCGAGCTGGCGCGACACGCCGACGAGCTCGACACGGCGGCCTGGACCCGGGTGTTCGCCGAGGCGGCGGCGCTCGGGATCCTGCAGGTGAACCTCACCGGCGGTGAGCCGCTGGTCCGCCCCGATCTCGAGCCGCTGGTGGCCGCCGCGCGCGCCAAAGACCTCTACATCAACCTGATCACCAGCGGCATCCCGTCCGATGCCGAGCGCCTGGGGCGGCTGGCGGCCGCCGGTCTCGACAGCATCCAGATCTCGATCCAGGACAGCGATCCGCGGGGCGCCGCCTGGATCGCCGGACGCGACGATCTCGACGCCAAGCTGGAGATGGCGGCGGCGGCGCGGGCGTTGGGGTTGCCGCTCACCCTCAATGTCGTGCTCCACCGCGGCAACATCGCGCGCGTCCCGGATTTCATCGCGCTGGCCGAGCGTCTGGGGGCCGCCCGCCTGGAGCTGGCCAACACGCAGTATCTCGGGTGGGCGCTGGCCAACCGGCAGGCGCTGCTTCCCAGCCAGGCGGCCGTCGAAGAGGCGCGTATCCACGCCTCGGCGGCGCGCCAACGCCTGCGCGGCCAGATCGAGGTTCTGTTCGTGCGCCCCGACTACTACGCCGATCGTCCGCGCGCCTGCATGGACGGCTGGGCCCGCCGCTATCTGTTGATCACGCCGGACGGGATCGCGCTGCCCTGTCACCAGGCGCTCGGGATCACCTCGCTCGACTGGCCCAACGTTCGCGCGCAATCGCTGGAGGCCCTCTGGAGCAGCGACCCGTCCTTCCGCGCCTTCCGCGGCGAGGACTGGATGCCGGCCCCCTGCCGGACCTGCCCCGAGCGCGAGACCGACTTCGGTGGCTGCCGCTGTCAGGCCTTCGCGCTGGTCGGTGACGCGGCGGCGACCGATCCGGCCTGCGCGCTGTCGCCCCGCCACGACCTGGTGATCGCGGCCCGGGCCCGCGCCGAAGAGGCCGTCTCCGACCTAGCGCCGGCGTCGCCGCCGATTCGGCTTCGCCGCTTCCGGTCGGCCCCATGACGGTCGCCATCGAGGTCCAGGATCTGAAAAAGAGCTACGCCGCGGTGGAGGCCGTGCGGGGCATCGACTTCACGGTCGCCGCGGGCGAGATTTTCGGGTTTCTCGGACCCAACGGCGCCGGCAAGACCACCACCATCAAGATCCTGTGCACGTTGTTGCAAGCGACCTCGGGCGTTGCTCGGCTGGCCGGCCTCGATGTGGGGTCGTCGCCGGCCGAAGTCCGCCGGCGGATCGGCGTGGTCTTCCAGGATCCGGCGCTCGACGATCGGCTGACCGCCGAGGAGAACCTCCACCTGCACGCCGTCGTCTATCGGGTGCCGCGCGCCGAGCGGGCGGCGCGCATCGATGAGGCGCTGAGGTTCGTCGATCTCTACGATCGGCGGAAGGATCTGACGCGCACCTTCTCGGGCGGCATGAAGCGCCGCCTGGAGATCGCGCGCGGCCTCGTGCACCGCCCGGACATCCTGTTCCTCGACGAGCCCACCACCGGCCTCGATCCGCAGACCCGCGCCCGCACCTGGGAGGTGCTGCGCGAGCTGCGCCAGAAATTCGGCACGACGCTGTTTCTCACCACCCACTACATGGACGAGGCCGAAAACTGCGATCGGATCGCCATCGTCGACCACGGCCTCATCGTCGCGCTCGATACGCCGGCGGCCCTCAAGCAGCGGGTGGGCAAAGATCTGGTGACGGCCCGCACCGCGGCGCCCGAGGCGCTCTCGCGCCTGCTGACCGAAAAGTACGGTCTCACCAGCGCGCCGGCCGACGGTGGCCTCACCTTCCTGGTGGAAGCCGGGGACGCCTTCATCGTCAAGCTGCTCACCACCGATCGTCCGCCGCTGGAGGGCATCAGCGTCCGGCGCCCGACGCTGGACGACGTATTCCTCTCGTTGACCGGCCGCCAGATCCGCGCCGAAGGCGCCGAAGGCAACGCCGCCCGTCTGCGCGCCCTGGTCCGGAGGCGCGGGTGATCGAGGTTGTTTATGCGCTGTGGCGGCGGGACATGATCAAGCTCCTGCGCGATCGCCGCCAGCTGGTGACCAGCCTGACGCGCCCATTCCTGTGGCTGCTGGCCTTCGGTTTCGGGCTGCGCGCGTCGGTGCGGCTGCCGACGGGTGGGGCGGACTTCGTTTCGTTTTTGGTGCCGGGGCTGGCCGCCATGACGGTCCTCTTCGCGAGCATGTTCGCCGCCATCTCGATCGTCTGGGAACGCGAGTTCGGCTTTCTCAAGGAGCTCTTGGTGGCGCCGGTCCCGCGTGGCGCCATCGTGGCCGCCAAGATCTTGGCCGGTAGCGCCACCGCGCTCATCGAGACCAGCCTCATGTTGGTGCTCGCCCCGCTGGTCGGGGCGCGCTTCAGCCCGTGGGGCGCGCTGGCTTCGCTGCCGCTCCTGACGGTCTTCGGGATGACGGTCAACGCGCTCGGGCTCGTGGTGGCGGCGCGGATGAAGTCGTTCGAAGGCTTCGGCAGCGTGGTGAACTTCGTGATCCAGCCGGTGTTCTTCCTCTCGGGCGCGCTCTACCCGATCGCGGGGTTGCCGCGCGGGCTGCGCGCCGTCGTGCTGGTCAACCCCATGTCGTACACCGTCGATGCGGTGCGCGGGCTCTGCATCGGGCACCACAGTTTTCCGCTCGCGCTCGACGCCGTCGTCATCCTCGGGTCGGCCATCGTCTTCGGCGCGCTGGCCACCCGGGCCTTCCGCAAGATGGAGGCTTGAGGGCGCGGCGCGCCGCCCCTGGCCGCGACCGGCCGCCCCGCGGATTGGCACGCCCGTGCTAGGCTGGGCTTTCAATGACCGCCGACGCCAAGGTCACGACCGCCGCGCTGCGGGCACGCAAGGGGACCGCCGAACGGATCGCGGTGCTCACCGCCTACGACGTGGTGTTCGCGCGGCTGGCCGACGAGGCCGGCATCGACGTGGTGCTGGTGGGCGACAGCCTGGGAATGGTCGTGCAGGGGGAGCGCTCGACGTTGGCGGTCACGCTCGACGAGATGGTCTATCACAGCCGGATCGTCTCGCGTGGCGTGCGGCGCGCGCATCTGGTCGCCGATCTTCCGTTCATGAGCTACCAGGTTTCCGTCGAGGACGGGATGCGCGCGGCGGGGCGCCTGCTCAAGGAAGGGCGTGCCGAAGCGGTCAAGCTGGAGGGGGGCAACGAGGTCGCCGAATTGGTCGGCCGACTGGTGCGGGCCGGCATCCCGGTGATGGGCCACGTCGGGATGACGCCGCAGTCGATGCACCAGCTGGGTGGCTTCAAGGTGCAAGGGCGGACCGAGGCGCAACGCGCCAAGATCTTGGCCGATGCGCGCGCGGTCGCCGAGGCGGGCGCCTACGCGGTGGTCATCGAAGCGGTGCCCCACACCTTGGCCGCCGAGATCACGGCCGCGGTTGCCGTGCCCACCATCGGCATCGGCGCCGGGGTCGACTGCGACGGCCAGGTGATGGTGATGCACGATCTGCTGGGGCTCGAGCCGGCCTGGAAGCCACGCTTCGTGCGCCGTTACGCCGAGATGGGGAAAGCCGCCGGCGAGGCCTTCGCGGCCTATGCCGCCGACGTACGGGCCGGGCGTTTTCCGGCGCCGCAAGAGACCTACGACTGAGATCGGGTTCGGGGGGCTTGCCGCGTGGGTGATCCGTTGGTCGTGCGCACGTCGGCCGAGATGACGGCCTGGTCGAACGTGGCGCACGCGCGCGGCCAGCGGGTGGCCTTCGTGCCGACCATGGGCGCGCTTCACGAAGGGCACGTCACGCTGTTGCGGCAGGGACGCGGGCGCGCCGAGAAGCTGGTCCTGTCGATCTTCGTCAACCCGACGCAGTTCGGGCCGAACGAAGATCTGGCCCGCTACCCGCGTGATCTGCCGGGCGATCTGGCCAAGGCGGCCGGCGCGGGCACCGACGTCGCCTTCGTGCCCGAGGTGGGCGACATCTACCCGGCCGGCTTTCAAACCACCGTCCAGGTAGACGGGCTGTCCCGCGGTCTCGATGGCCCGTTCCGGCCCGGTCATTTCGCGGGCGTGGCCACGGTGGTCGCCAAGCTCTTCAACATCGTGCGCCCCGATCTGGCGATCTTCGGTGAGAAGGACTTCCAGCAGCTCGCCATCGTCCGCCGGATGGTGGCCGACCTGGCGATGGGGATCGAGATCGTCGGCGTGCCGATCGTGCGCGAGCCCGATGGCTTGGCCATGTCGTCGCGCAACGCCTACCTCTCGGCGTCCGAGCGCGGGCGCGCGCTTTCGCTCTCCCGCGCGCTCTTCGCCGCCCGCGGGCGCGCCTCGGCGGGGGAGGGGGACGCCGGCACGCTGGTGCAGGCCGCGCGTACCGCCCTGGACGTCGACCGCCTCGACTACTTGGAGCTGTGCGACGCCGCCACGCTGACGCCGGTGGCGCGGCTCGATCGCCCTTGCGTCCTGGCGGTGGCCGGCTTCATCGGCCGCACCCGCCTCATCGACAACGTGCAGCTCGGATCGTAACCGGCTTTCACGTCGGCCTGATCGAGGCACCGATCGCTTGTTCTTCAGGCCCGGGGACCTGGCCAGCGAGCTGTTGATCTCGGCGGTGACGCTCTGGGAGCCGACCAAGTTGGTCGAGTTGGGCCATCTGGAGATGCCGGACGGCTTCGAGCGGTTCATGCGCGACCTGTGCCACCACCCCCGTTACACCATCGCGCAGTATGATGCCGATCTGATGATCGAGGTCCTGCGGGTATCCGAGAAGATGCACCGTGACCCGGCGGATCAGATCATCGTCGCGACCGCCCTCGAGCGAAAGGCGGTGCCGATGACGGACGATCGCGCCATCCGGCGATCGAAGCTGGTCGAGATCGTCTAGCAGCCTATTGGAAGAGGTGCGGGCATGGAGATGGCGTATCGAGAACGGTGGGAGGCGGAGATCGCGGAGACCCGACGGGTGCTCTCCGGCTTTACGATGAAGGAGGAGCGTAAGTGGGGTAAGCCCACTTATACGGTGGACGGCAAGAACATCGTCATCATGCAGGGCTTCAAAGAGTACTTTGGGCTGGGCTTCTTTCAGGGCGCCCTGCTGAAGGACCCCAAGAAGGTGCTGGTGCAGCTCGGTCAGGTGCACGCCGGGCGGGTGATGAAGCTCACCAGCGTGAAGGAGATCAGGGCGAAGGCGGCGACGATCAAGGCCTACGTGCGCGAGGCCATCGCAGTCGAAAAGGCTGGGCGGCGGATGGAGCCGAAGAAGACCTCAGATTTTGCAGTTCCCGAGGAGCTGACGGAGCGGTTCCGAAGGGACGCGCGTTTCAAGCGCGCCTTCGAGGCGCTGACGCCGGGGCGGCAGAGGAGTTACCTCTACCACTTTGGCGCGGCCAAGAAGCCGGCGACGCGGGTGGCGCGGATCGAAAAGGCGATGCCGGCGATATTCGAAGGCAGAGGGTTCCTGGAGAGGCGCTAGCCATTCACGGCGTGCCGGCCTGCTAGGCCGGCCAGCTTAGGCGTCCTCGGCACCCTTCAGTTGAACGTCGTGTTGGTGATCGTGACGCCGCTGGTGCCGTCGGTCTTGTCCTTGGCCTCGACGTAGATGCTGGGGTGGTGGGCCGACTGCTGGACGTCGCCGGTGTCGCTGTTGCCGGTGAAGGTCGAGTCGTTGATCACCAGGCCGCCGTTCAGGTCGTCCACCACCTCGACGATCGAGCCGGTCCCGAGCTCGTTGGCCTGGTTGTCGAGGAATTGGCTGCCGCAGATGGTGAGCGTGAAGTCGTCGCCGTCGTTGTAGATGGCGCCGCCCATGCCGCCCCCCTCGGTTCCTGCGCGGGCGGGGTTCTCGCCGTGGCCGGTGGCGGCGTTGTTCTGGAACACGCTGTTGAGGATGGTCCACGACTCGCTGATGCTCCCCAGCGCACCGCCGTTGACGCCGGAGTTGCCCGAGAAGGTGCTGTTGACGATGTAGATCGGGCTGGTGACCTCGTCGATGTAGATGGCGCCGCCCGCCAGATCCTGCACGTTCTGATTGGCGGCGTTGGTCTGGGTGTTGTTGGTGAAGGTGACGTTGACCGCCTTGAAGGTCCCGCCCCGGACGTAGATCGCCCCGCCGCCGTAGATATCGCTGGTGCTCAGCTCGTCGGCCAGGCCCACGCCGTCGGTGAAGCCGATGTTCTGAACCACCATGTGCGGGGTGGTCTGCAGGTCGCAGCGCGTGCTGATGTAGTGCAGCGACTCGTCGCAGGTGTTCTGGCGCAGGATGCGGTTCTTGCCGCCGCCGCTCAGCGTGATCTTGCCGCCGCCGTCGATGGTGACGCTGCCGTCCTTGGTGACGCCGCCGTCGTTGATGATCTCGATCTCCGGCACCACGATGGTGAGCGGGGCCGATCCGCAGTTGAAGGTGACGACACCGCCGCCCGCCACCGCGCTCGCCACCTTGGCCGCCGTGCAGCTGGCCGCCGTGCCGTCGCCCACCACCGTGGTCGGGCTCGAGACGTCGGCCGTCGCGGCCGACGCCGGCACCACGCAGGTGCCGCCATCGGTGCCGATCGTCGCGGCTCCGCCCGAGCCGGTCGAGTTGTCCCTGCCGCCGGCGCCCGTTTGGGAACTGCCGCCAGCGCCCGTTTGAGAGCTGGCCCCGGCACCGCCCGCGCCGGTCAGCTTACCGCTGCTGCCGCAGCCCATTTCGACGAGCGCCATAAATCCGGAGACCACAACCAGACAGGCCGATCCGCGCATGCGCACCTCTCCTGGCCGCATTGTAGCCGAAACCAGGATGAGCTGGCGAGGATCCAGCCGTGGTCTCGATCCCCCGACTACGATTTGCGGGCGATCTCAGCCGAGGCGAGCGATGTGACCGAGCTTGTCGGGGAGATCCATCCGGTAGAAACGACGCAGCTCGGCGAGCATGGGCAGCGTGTTGGTGCGATCGGTTCGCACGAAGCGGCGCTCGAGCACGGCCGCGTATCGATTGGCGCCGGCGTTCGCGGCGCGATAGCGCGCGCGCTCGTCGCTGTCGAGATCATCGGCATACCCCACGTCGCCGTAGAGACGCTGCCGCAGATCGCCGGTCGGAGTGGCCAGCAGGACGCAGCAGGCGAACTTGTCGACCTCCGCCTGCAACTCTAGCTCGAGCGGCGAGACGGAGCGCTGTCCGGCGGCACACAGGGCGACGTAGATGAAGTGGCTCACCCCTTCGACGGCCAGGCAGAAGTCGGTGAAGTTCCGCCCGTCGAGACCCGCCGCCGGATCGTGCCGTTCCAGATTGGCGAGCGCGCCCGAGTCGACGAACAGCGCCATGGCCAGCTCGCCCTCGGTTTCTCGGACCAGGAGCTGCTCCCGCGGCGTTCGGCGCGGATCGACCCGCTCCCGCTGGGCGGCGTCGATGACGAACGCCTGGATTGCCAGGTGCGTCTGCACGCGATAGAGGGCTTCGAGCCCGAATTGCAATCGGGTCAGGATCGACAGACGGGCCGAGCGCTCCGGGGCGCGCCTCACTGCGGTCTTCCGCCGCCTCGGCCGGCCAGTACCCCCATCGCGGCCAGTCGACCGGCGGCGGCCGTGCTCTTGGTCAGCTGCCAGTGCCGGTACAGCTTCAAGATGTCCTGGTTGCTGGCAGGCAGCACCATCCTCCGGCTGACCAGGGCCAGCGCGCCGACCAGGCGCACGAAGTTCAAGGCCAGCTCGCCGTAGACGTCGCCCAGCGGGTCGCCGGTCCAGCCCGGCCCGCCCCGCGCCAGCTCGCCGTACGCCGTGCCGCCCATGTCGATGTAGTAATCGACGTCGACGGGGCCGTCGGCCAGGCTCTCCGCCCAAAAGCCGGACAGATAGAGCGCCGTATCGCCGATGTCGCGCAGGTGGCGGCGACGCTCCCGCAGCGGGGCCTCGGCCGCCGCCAGCATACGCAGCGCGATGGGCGTGTCCTCGATCCGGTTGGCCGCGTAGCTGGCCAGGAGCTGGACGATGTAGTGCTCGACCAAGGTGCCGGGGGTCAGCCCTTCCTCACGGAAAGCCCGGCCCACTTCGTCGTGAAAAAACGCGTCGACGTTTTGTGCGAGGTCCATCCTTCACCTATGACAATCCATCGTCGGGATGTCAAAAATTCCTTAATGATTTCAATTATCTAGGGAGTGTTTCGTTGGCAGTCGACGATCCTAGATGCCAGCTTCTCTCGCCAACCCATTGACTCGGAAGGCTTTGTGGGTAGATTTCCCGGTTGGCACTCGAAGAATCTGACTGCCAGACCTTTTTCCGTTGGAGGAACCGATGAAAGTCCGTCCGTTGCAAGATCGCGTGATCGTCCGTCGTGTGGCTGAAGAAGAGAAGACCAAGGGCGGGATCATCATCCCCGACTCGGCCAAGGAGAAACCGGCCGAGGCCGAGGTCATCGCCATCGGCAACGGCAAGGTGGACGACACCGGCAAGCTGCGCCCGCTGACCGTCAAGAAGGGCGACCGCGTCCTCTTCGGCAAGTACACCGGCAACGAGATCAAGATCGACGGCGTCGATCACCTGATTCTTCGCGAAGACGACATCCTCGGCATTCTGGAAAAGTAAGGAGCGACCACCATGGCAGCCAAAGAGATTCTGTTCGACGAGGCGGGGCGATCCCGCATTCTGGCCGGCGTCAACGCGCTGGCGGACACCGTGAAGGCGACGCTCGGCCCACGCGGCCGCAACGTGGTCATCGAGAAGTCCTGGGGCGCTCCGACCGTCACCAAGGACGGCGTGACGGTCGCCAAGGAGATCGAGCTCGAAGATAAATTCGCCAACCTGGGCGCGCAGATGGTCAAGGAGGTCGCCTCCAAGACCTCGGACACCGCCGGTGACGGGACCACCACCGCGACGGTGCTGGCGCAGGCGATCTTCCGGGAGGGTTCGAAGATGGTGGCCGCCGGCCACAACCCGATGGAGATCAAGCGGGGGATCGAGAAGGCGGTCGCGTCCATCGTTGAAGCGCTCAAGAAGATCTCCAAGCCGACCAAGGGCCAGAAGGATGTCGCCCAGGTCGGGACGGTCAGCGCCAATGGCGACGAGACCATCGGCAAGCTCATCGCCGAGGCGATGGAGAAGGTCGGCAAGGAAGGCGTCGTCACCATCGAAGAGGCCAAGTCGATGGAGACCACGCTCGACGTGGTCGAGGGCATGCAGTTCGATCGTGGCTACATCTCGCCGTACTTCGTGACCGACGCGGAGCGGATGGAGACCAAGCTCGACGATCCGTACATCCTCATCCACGAGAAGAACATCAGCAGCATGAAGGATCTGCTCCCGATCCTCGAGCAGGTGGCGCGCGCGGGTAAGCCGCTGCTCATCATCGCCGACGTCGAGGGCGAGGCCCTGGCGACGCTGGTGGTCAACAAGCTGCGCGGCACGCTACACGTGGCGGCGGTCAAGCCGCCGGGCTTCGGCGATCGCCGCAAGGACATGCTCAAGGACATCGCGGTGCTCACCGGCGGTCAGGCCGTCACCGAGGACCTCGGGATCAAGCTCGAGAGCGTGACCCTCAAGGATCTCGGCCGGGCCAAGCGGGTCTCGATCGACAAGGACAACACCACCATCGTCGACGGCGCCGGCAAGAAGCCGGAGATCGAAGCGCGGGTCAAGCAGATCCGCGCCCAGGTCGAGGACACCACCTCCGACTACGATCGTGAGAAGCTGCAAGAGCGTCTGGCCAAGCTGGTCGGCGGCGTGGCGGTCATCAAGGTGGGCGCGGCGACCGAGACCGAGATGAAGGAGAAGAAGGCCCGCGTCGAAGATGCGCTCAACGCCACCCGCGCGGCCGTCGAAGAGGGGATCGTTCCGGGCGGCGGCGTCGCGCTGATTCGCGCGCTGGCCGCCACCGACAAGCTGGAAGGGCTGTCGGAGGAGCAGCAGGTCGGCGTCACCATCGTGCGCCGCGCTTGTGAAGAGCCCTGCCGCCAGATCGCCACCAACGCCGGCAAGGAAGCCTCGATCATCGTCAACCGCGTCCGCGAGGGCAAAGGCGCCTTCGGCTACAACGCGGCCACCGACGAGTTCGAGGACCTGGTCGAGGCGGGCGTGATCGATCCGACCAAGGTGGTGCGGTCGGCCCTGCAGAACGCGGCTTCGGTCGCCTCGCTGCTGGTGACCACCGAGGCGCTCATCGTCGAGCGTCCCAAAGAGGAAGCGCCCGCGCCGGCCCCCGGCGGTGGCGCTTCCTCTTTGGGACGCTCGACGAT
>DASRLC010000388.1:0-23912 GCA_035648655.1 Polyangia bacterium | reverse complement strand
CTGCTGCACTCGGCGATCGAGACGTCGGCGGCGGCGCTTGGGATCCCATTGCGGCAGGCGCTGCGCATCTGGGAGCCCGGTCCGTCCAAGCTGGTGCTGGCCGACATCGAGGCGCGGTTCTTCCAGCGCGAGCGCGCCTTCCTGCACGATCTGGGGTTCGGGGGAATGGTGGTGGGGACCAGCTACTGGGGGAACGAATCGCTCTACAGCCTGGCGGCGCTGGCCACCGGCGATCTGGTCGACGTGCACGCCTACGGCGATCCCGAGAGCCTGAGCACCGACCCGCACTACGAGGCGAACTTCATCAGCTGGATCGGCGCCGCGCAGCTGGCCGGCAAACCGCTGTCGGTGAGCGAGTGGAATGTCGAGTACCCCAAGCGCGATCGGTTCACGGCGCCGCTCTACGTGGCGGCCATCGGCGATCTGCAGGGGTGGGACGCACCCATGGTGTTCAACTACTCGCAGGACGAGATCCGCCCGCCAACCGACGTCGACGTCTGGACGACCAGCTATGACCCCGCGATGACCGCGCTCATGCCGGCGGCGGCGGTGATGTTTCGGCAGCAGCACGTCAGGCCGGCGGAAAAGACGTTCTGTTTTCAGCCCAGCCGCGAGGCGCTATACGGGTCCGAGCTGACGCCCGCCAGCAGCGCGGCGCTGCGCACGCTGGTCGAGCAGAGCCACCTGGTGGTGGCTTTGCCGAACGTGGCGCAGCTGGCCTGGGACGACCCGGTGGGGCCCGCCGCCGCCGGCCCCGGCGCGGTGGCGGTCACCGATCCCGACCAGAGCTTCCTGCCGCCCGAGGCCACCACCATCCGCTCCGACACCGGCGAGCTACAGCGCGATTGGGGCGCTGGCGTGGAGACCATCGACACCCCGCGCAGCCAGGCGGCCTTCGGGTGGATCGGCGGCCGCACCATCAAGCTCCACGACGTCGAGATCCGGATCGAGACGCCCAAGGCCACGGTGGCGTTGACCAGCCTGGACGGCCAGCCGATCGCATCGTCGAAGAAGGTGCTGGTCACGGTGGTGGGCGAGGTCGCAGTCGGTCCCGGCAAGCAGCTGCCGTTCCTGGCGCGCCCCGTGCGCGGCGCCATCGTCCTGCGGTCTTCCGCCGTCCCCTATTCGATGACGCCGCTGTCGCCAACGGCCCACCCGGGTCCGCCGGCCGCCGTTCCGGGGCCCGGCTTCGAACCGGTGGCCGGCCGCCCCGACCAGGCCGGCCAGCTGTTCGCGCTCCCGCGAAAGCTGGTCACCCACTGGTGGCTCCTTGCGCCCGCCACGGCGCGGCGGGCGCCCGCCAACTGAGCTACCATGCGGCCGCGAGATGCGTGCCGCCGGCTTGCCGAATCAGGTTCCATGAACGACGCCGGCCTGTTCGCGAACGCGGCGCTGCTGCTCTGGATCCCGCTGGCGATCGGTCTCTTCTTCGCCATGCGGCCGGAGAAGGCGGCGCTCATCACGATCTTCGGCGGCCTGATGTTCCTGCCCGAGGTGATCTCGTTCCGGATCCCATTCGTACCGCCGCTCAGTAAGCAGACCATCCCCTACTTCGCCGCGCTGCTCGGGTACACCTTCCGCTCTCCGGGACGCGTCTGGCGGCTGCCACGCGAGCGCTGGGTGCTGGTCGTCGTGCTGGTCATGGTCGTCGACGGCCTCGGCCTGGCGATGACCAACGGGGACTCGGTCACGTACGGCCTCTGGCGCAAGATCGAGCTACCCGGCCTCGGGATCAAGGACGGGATGTTCGTGGCGCTCAGCGGGATCTTTCGCATGGCGGTGCCGTTCTTCGTGGGGGCCGCCGTGGTTCGCGAGGTGAAGGACCTCGAGGAGCTGCTCCGGTTCCTGGTGAAGGCGGGGCTGGTCTACACCCCCTTCGCGCTGTTCGAGATCCGGATGAGCCCGCAGCTCCACTACTGGATCTACGGCTACTACCAGCACGACTTCATCCAGTCGATCCGCTTCGGCGGCTATCGGCCCACGATCTTCATGGCGCACGGCCTGACCGTGGCGCTGTTCTTCGCGGTCTGCGTGCTCGCCTCGGCCACGCTGACCCGCCTGCCGCCGCGGCGGATCTGGGGAATGTCGACCCGCACCACCACGCTCGTCCTCGCGGCGGCGCTGATCCTCTGCAAGAGCACCGGCGCCATCGTCTACGTCTTCACCATCGGCCCGATCCTCTACTTCGCGTCGTACAAGATGCAGCGCCGGGTGGCGGTGCTGCTGGCGATGGTCGTGTTGCTCTACCCGTCGATGCGGCACTCGGACGTCTTCCCGACGGCGGCCGTGCTCTCGGCGGCTCAGCTGGCGGGGCAAGATCGGGCCGATTCGATGGCCTACCGCTTCACCAACGAGGACATGCTGCTCAAGAAGGCGCGCCAGCGCCCCTGGTTCGGGTGGGGCGAGTACGGCCGCAACGAGGTCTACGACGAGAACGCCACGGTGATCTCCGTCACCGACGGTGAGTGGATCATCGCGCTCGGAATCTCCGGCTTCGTCGGCTTCATCGCGACGTTCGGCCTGCTGCTGATCCCGCTGTTCCTGGCCGGACGGCGCCTGCGCAAGACGACCGATCGCGGTGAGCGCACGCTGATCGCCGCGACCTCGCTCATCCTGGCGGTCACGGCTGTCGATCTGCTCCCCAACAGCTTGGCCTCCAACTACCCCTACTTCATCTCGGGGGCGCTGCTCTCGGCGTCGGCCGCGCTGTCGCGGATCCGGCCACCGCAAGAGGCCACCTTCGAAGCCGAGCTGGATTTTTCCCAGCCGGACCCCGCGCGGGGTTCCACCGAAACGGGCTGGGGTCGCTCCGATGCGTCCGGCTCGGCCGTCTAACCGATCAAACCGCCGATCAAACCGCCGATCAAACCGCCGATCGGATCCCGATCAGATCCGGATGGCGCCGGCGGGCCAGGGCGAACGAGCCCCCCCACAGCGCCGTCAGCACCAGGAACACCACCGCCCCTTCCACGAACGCGTCGAGGTGGCGGTTGGCGATCTGAATATGCAGGTGGCCGTAGCCGGCGCGCACGAGCAGACCGACCGCCGCGGTGAAGGCGATGCCCACCGAAAAGATCAGATCCTGGCGCACCGGTCGCAGCCCCGAGCGCATGCAGGCCGAAGCCGAGACCGCGTAGCGACAGAGCTCGGACACCGACAGCGCCAGGACGGTGGCCGAAAATCCGAAGAAGTGGGAACCGATGGGCAGCAAGATCACCATGCCGATCAGCTTGGAGGCGTTGCCGAAGGCCAGCCACTTGGGCTTGCCGAGCGCCAGCAACGCATAGCTGTTGGTGCTCTCGATCGACGAGATCCAGGAGCCGATCGCGAGCAGCTGCACGATGAGCCCGGCCTCGACCGCGCGTTGGTCATAGAGAAAGCGGATCAAGATCGGGCCGCCGGCCACCAGGCAGGAGAACAGCCAGGCCGCCGCGAAGAGCAGCGGGCTGCGGACCTTACCGAACGAATCGGGGACCGAGCCGCCCTGCTTGTTCACCCGACTGTAGAGCGGAAACAGCACCGTGTTGGCCAGGTGACTGATGACGTAGGCGGGAAAGGTGGCCCAGACCAGCGCGATGCTGTAGACGCCCAGGCGATCGATCGAGACCAGCTTGCCGAAGATCAGGCGGTCCGAGTACGACGCCAGGAAGGTCAGCATCGTGCTGAGGAAGATCCAACGGCCGAAATGGGCGACCGCCTGCACGGTGTCGCGGTCCCAGCAGAACCGGTTCCGCTCGCCCGGCAGGATCTTGAAGCTGAGGAACAGCCGGATGAAGGCCGACACGACGGAGCCGACCGCCAGGCCCCACACCGAGTGGGTCAGGTAGCTCCACACCACCATCACGACCAGGCTGCCGCACTGGCTGAGGATGTCGACCAGCGTCAACCGGCCGATCGCGAGCCGCCGGCTGGCCGTGAAGAGGTTGGTCGAGTTGAAGGCGCTGATGCCCACGCCGGAAGCCACCACCGGGATCAGGTAGGCCAGCGAGGTCTGGTGATAAAAGCGCGCCACCGGGATGGCGGCGATGCAGGCCAGCAGGCAGATGATGAGCCCGCGCGAGACCTGCAGCGTCCAGATCGTGTCCAGGAAGCGCCGATCCTCGCCGCGCTCGTTCTGCACCACGCTCTGCCCGATCCCGATGTCGGAGAACATGCTGAGGCCCTGGATGAAGACGTTCACGATCGCCATCAGACCGAACGCGTCGGGGTAGAGCAGGCGCCACAGGACGAAGTTGCTGCCCAGCCGGAGCGTGTACCCCACCGCGTAGTTGATGAGCGCCCAGGCCGACCCACGCGCGAAGAGCTTCTTGAAGGCGCTCTCCTCTTGGGCGGCTTGCAGCTCCTCCGCCGAAGGAACGGGCGCCTCTTCCACCACGTCGGGCGGGGACGTCGAGGCGCTCATCGAAGCCACGCGTCCGTCGTCACGTCGAAGCCAAGGGCCGGGCAACCCGCGCGGGCCGAACCGAGCTCAACCGGGGCGGATCCAGGTCTTGGCCCAGGACTTCACCCGGTCGACCTTTTGGGACAATTGCCGCCAGGTCTTTTCGATCGGCATGTGCAGGAGACCGCGCAGCTTCTCATCGGGTCGCGCGCGGAACACCGTCGAGTGCGGCGCGGTGTAGCCCGCCGGGGGCTCGACCGTGTAGTAGTAGGCCGCGAACGACTGCCGGACGAATTCTGCCGAGGGCACGATCGGCGCGACGCCGTGGTAGCTGACGTCGCTGGTCTCGAAAATCACACAGCGGTTCAGCAGCGGCACCGAGCGGTAGTGGCAGGTCTTGACCGTCTTGTCCCACAGCTCGATGTGGCCGCCCCACTCCTCGCGCCAAACGGGGTTCAGATAGAGCAGGATGTTCAGTCGGCGATAGAGCTTTCGGTCCTCGAGCCGATTGAAGTCGACGTGGACGTCGAGCCGGCCGCCCGGGCCGGTCAGGTGCATGCCGCCCCCCTCGAGCTTCTCGTCCGCGAGCAGGCGCGGGATCCCGGTGATGTACTCGAGATCGGCGAGGAACTGCGGCGAGGAGATCTCTTGGTTGAGCCGCCGCACGGGATCCGGAAACTTGGCCGAGTCGGTGATCTGGATCTTCTTCTGCTCGTTGACGGCCTTGAACTCGAAGCCCTGCGCGCGCGCCTTCTCCAAGCTCGGGTAGGCACCCGCCAGCTCCTTGGCGAACCCGGCGTCCAGAAACCCGTCGATCGAAATGAAGGGAAACGGCTGCGCGGTCCGAAACTGTTCGCGGAGGACGTCGCGATCCAGCTTGTTGATCATGCGGAAAAAATTAACACACGTTGTGCCCGGACGCATCCCCCGCCGTCGCCATTTGCCTCGCTGTGCGACAGAAATCCGCGCTTCTCAAGCGAGCGCTCGGACGCCGACCGGCCGCGACAGAGTCCCGCGATCCTCGATCGTGGAGGTCGCGCTGAACGGCCGCATAGTCGGAGGGTTACGCGCCGCCGGGGTCGGACTTGGCGGCGTCCGGCGGCGCCGCGGCGGGCTTCGCGACGTCGGCGGGGGCGGCCCCGTCGCGCGCGGCGGCGCCACGGGCCGTGCGCTCCCAGCTCTTCTGGCGGCCCTTGATGAGCAGCGCCACGTAGAGTGGAATTTTCCAGGCTAGGTAGACCGGCGCGAACAGCAGATGGCGGAACGGCAGCGTGCGCCGTCCGAAGGCCGCCCAGGCCGCGACGACGGCCACGCCGACCATCGCCAACCCCACGCCCGCCAGAATCGCCGGCGCCGACGAGGTGAGGCCGACCAGCGCGGCCAGGACCGTCGCGGCCAGCAGCCCGCCCTGAAGCATCACCAGGAGTGCCAGCGGTGGCACCAGCAGATCGAGCCCCAGACCCAGCAGCGCCGGTCGCCCCTTGCGCAGGCCGGTCGCCACCAGCCGCGGCCCGTAGGTCGCCAGCGTGTGCAGCTGGCCATGCTCCCAGCGGCGCCGCTGGCGCAAACCGGCCGCCCGTCCTTCGGGCAGCTCGCTGCTGATCTGCACCGCCGGACACGACTCGGCCGGGTACCCCGCCAGCGCCAGCTCGATCCCCATGACCAGATCTTCGACCAGAATCGAGCCGGTGTCCGGCGCGTCGCGCAGCACCGACCAGGGGAAGGCCATGCCGCTTCCGGTGAGGTGACAGGGAAGGCCGAGGCGGCGCATTCCGCGGGGACGCACCCGATTGCGCAGCAGGATCGCGAGCGCGCCAATCACCACCAGCGGGCTCGAGTCCCGCGGCGCGCCGATGAGGTACTCGGCCTGGATCGGCCGCCCGCTGCGGGCCGCGGCGCGCACCAGGGTCGAGAGCCCCCCCGACGAGACCCGGCAGTCGGCGTCGACCAGGATGACGATCTCGGGCGGAGCGGCGTCCAGGTGACGCAAGCCGAACGAGATGGCGTGACCCTTTCCGATCTGCGAAGTGTTGTGCCGCTCGATGGCCTCGGCGCCGGCCGCCACCGCGCGCGCGGCCGTCTGGTCGCTGCAGTTGTCGGCGATGACCAGGACGCGCGCCCCCGCCGGTCGATCGGCCAGGAGGCCGCGCACGGTCTCTTCGATCTGCCCTTCCTCGTCGTGGGCGGGCACCAGGATCACCGTGCGCGGAAACGGCTCGGGATTGGCGCCGTCCGACCGCGCGTCCGGCCACAGCGCCGCCAGCACCTCTATCAGCAGGACGGCAGCCGGGAGCAGCAGCAACGCGCCGCCCGACAGCAAAATGATCTCGAACAGCAGCCGCATGGGATTTTTCCGACCTCAGATTCACCCGGTTAGGGGCGCTTCCGCAACTGGCGTATCGTGCGCCCGATGGCCGTCTCCGATTCGTCTGTCCCCAGCCCGGCCCGCGCGCCGGGCCCACGCTACTGGCCCGAGCTCGACCTGCTGCGGGCGCTGGCCGGCGTCTGCATGGTCTCCAACCACGCGGGCGTCAGCTGGCTCTCCGAGAGCGCCTGGCGGCAGGGCCTCAATGGCGCAATCACCTTCGTCGGAAGCCTGGCGCCGGTGTTGTTCTTCACCGTGACCGGCCTGGGCCGCGGGATCCAAGCCGTCGGACGGGCCCCAAAACCGATCGCCGATACCCTGCGCAAGACCCTGGTCCTCGTCTTGGCGGACGCGGCGTTCTGGCTCTCGCCCAGCCAGCACTTCGGGCTCGACTTCCTGGGCTTCATCGGGCTCTCGGCGCTGGTGCTGGAGCTGCTCGATCGGAGCCGCCGGCCGGTCCTCGCCATCGGGCTGGCATTCGGGGCCTGCCTGGCGCTCCGGTTCGGCGTGGCGCCGCGGCTCCGGCTGCCCACCGAGGGCGGGCTCGGGTTGCGTGCGCTGCACGTCTTGCTGGGCGACGCCGGCGTGCCGGGCGTCTCCTATCCGCTCTGCCCGTGGCTGGCCTATCCGCTCTTCGGGTGGCTGGTGGGCCGGTACGCGGTGGCGCGCGCCGAACGGATCCGCGCCGAACGGATCCGCTCGGCCGGACTCCTGGCGGCGCTGGCCTTGTGCGGGATCGGCCTGTGCCTGGTGCTGCTCCGCCGGCACATGGTCTTCTTCCGCTGGGGTACGCTGTCGTTCGCCTTCTGCCTGCTGGGCTTCACGGCGGTGGTCGCGGGGATGTCCCTGGTTCTGGCGGCGGTTGCGGGGCTCGGCGCGCGTTTGGTGGCGGCGCTGTCGTTGCCCGGGATCGCCAGCTTCGTCCTAGTACCGATTCACTACGCGTTGGTCGGCGCCCTGAAACCGGCCCTGCGGGAGCCCCTGGCCCGGCAGGCGCTGCTGTTCCCGCTCCTACTGGTGATGTTGGTGGCATTGGTGTTCCTGACCGCCAAGGCGATCGAGGGGCGGATGCGCCGGCTTTTGGGCGGATCGCCCCGACCGGGCGTCGCGCGCTGGCTGCTGCTGGCCGTGCTGGCCCTGCTGCTCGTGCAGCTCTTCACCGCCCAGAGCGGGGCGCGCGCGCTGATTCGACTGGTCGCGCAACTCCTCGCGACGGGGCTCTTCGTCTTGTGGTCGCGGCCGCGCGGGGCTACGCCTTCAGCGGGCGGATCTCCTTCACGATGAGCGGCGCGTCGCCACCCCACAGACACTTGCCCCCCTTGCGCAGATCGAACCGCCAGCCGTGGGCGGTGCAGGTCAGCACGCCCCGCTCGATCACCGCGTACTCCAGATCGCGTCCGCGGTGCGGACAGAAGCGCTGACAGACGTATTCCATCTTCTCGTCTTGCAGCGTGATGAGCGCGGGGTTCAGCCAGCGCACCAGATCGAACAGCGCGGCGTCGTGGCGGAAATCGAAGTGCGCCATCAGCTTCTCCGACCCCCGCTCCGCGTGCAGCGACACCAGGCCGGCCATCAGCAGATCGTGCCAGCTCAGCTTCTCCTGCAGCACCAGGCTGATCCAGGCGCTGTCGACCGTCAGGACATGGCTGGCCGCCTCCTCGGACTCCGTGAGGAAACGATAGGGCTTCTTGCGAAAGTCGATCCACATCGACGGCCCGTCGGCGAGGCGAACCTGGATCAAGAGTCCCAGGTCCCAGGTCATGTCCTCGAACTGAAAGAGATCGCGCAGGTGCGAGCGGAGATCCTTGATCTCCACCGGCTCGGCCGAGGCGCGCAGCTCGGCCAAGAGCCCGTCGGCCAGCGGCTGCCGGGCCCGGCGCTGCTGCTCGAGGTGGCGTGCCTTGTCGTCGTAAGGCTTGTGACCGGCGAGCTGCCACTCCCCGCCGTCGCCGTCCAGCGTCGCCGCGTCGCCCGGATAGAGCAGGCGCATCCGCTCGGCCAGCTCCGGCCGCTCGCGCGCCGTCTTCGCGAGCAGCTCGTCGGCGTCGGGCAGCAGGCCCTCGCCGGCCCCGGACTGAAAGGTCCGCCCTTCGAGAAAGCAGGGACCGCCCACCGGCACGACCCGACGGGCCGTCACGCCCGCCACCGCTTCGTAGAAGTTGGCCGAACGCCGCGCCAGCGCCTGTTCGATCTCCACGCCCATCTGATCGGGCGGGAAGTCGTAGGCGGCCGGGAAATAAGAGGGGCCCGAGAGCTGAACGACGTGCAGCGCCGGCTTCTTGGCCGCCAGCTGCGCCAGCGCCTCGGCGTCCAGCGGGCAGTCGTTCTGGTTGACCACCACCTGCCCGTCCAGCTCGACGATCGCCGTCGCGGCCAGGACATGCTTGGTCGAGGAGGCCACCACCGTCAGTTGCGCGCCGGCCCCCAGATCGAACGGCTGCCAGTCGGCGAGCTCGACGACGGTGCCGAAGCCCAGCTGCTGGAGCTGGTCGACGAGCCGCCGGGTACGGAACGCCGGGACGATCACCTGCACGGTCCTGGGGAACGCCCGCAAGGTCTCGACGTCGAGGTGGTCGGGACGCGGGCTGCCGATGAACAGCACCGGCGTGTCGTGCAGATCGGAGGCCTCCAGACGGCTGTTGTCCGGGAACTGCTGCCACGCCCCGAGGTACGCGCCGCGGGTCGAGAGCCAGGGATCGCACACCACCCGCGACGATCCCAACCGAACGTCGAGGCCCGAGTGACCGAGGAAGGTGACCGTGGATCTCATGGGCAAAATCGCTCCCGATCCGCGCCGGGCGACCTGCTAGAAATAGCGACCGCATGGCCAAGATGATCGTGTCGCCGGTGACCCTGGAAGGACCGAGCCTCCGACTCGAGCCGCTCACCGAAGCGCACCACGGACCGTTCTGCGCGATCGGGCTCGACGAGGAGCTGTGGCGCTGGAGCCCGACGCCGCTGCGCACGCCGGACGAGATGGCGGCCTACATCGCCTTCGCGCTCGGCGAGCAGGCCCGGGGTGCGGCGTTGCCCTTCGCGGTGGTCGAAAAATCCAGCGGCCGGGTCGTCGGCAGCACCCGCTATGGCGCCATCGAGCCCGGGCACCACCGGGTCGAGATCGGCTGGACCTGGCTGGCGCGCCCCTGGCACCGCACCGCGACCAACACCGAGGCCAAGTACCTGCTGTTGCGGCACGCCTTCGAGACGCTGGGCTGCATCCGCGTCGAGCTCAAGACCGACGCGCTCAACGAACGCTCGCGCGCCGCCATCCGGCGCATCGGCGCGCGCGAAGAAGGCATCCTGCGCAGCCACATGATCACCGCCAGCGGCCGGATCCGAGATACCGTTTACTACGCCATCAACGATGCGGAATGGCCGGAGGTGAAGACGGGCCTGGAACATCGGCTTAGCATACCCACTAGGTGACTTTACGCTCGACCGTGACGGCGATACAGGCCTGGAGTTTGTCCGCCAGCGTCTGAACGCTGGGATCCATGAGCATGCTGGAGTGGCCACCAGGGACGTCGTGGACCGTTAGGGAGGTTAACTTGTCTTCCCATCCGAACTTGTCCTCCACGAAGCGCTCGATATAAGGCGTATCGTCGACCATCACCCCATCGAGCAGCGTCCCTTCGAGCATCCCGCTCTTGTGGGTTGCCCGAAAGAGCACGACATCGCCCCCATACGACCCGGGTACGACGTGCTCCCTCTCCGCGATCCACAAGACCTCGCGCACGGGGATGTTTTGGAGCGCCTGCGGCAACGGTCGATTCCGGTCCAGGAGGTACCTGAGCAGCTTCACGCGGATCGTCTTCCGGGTTTCCCCGGCCAGCCGCCATGCTTCGTAGGTGAGCACGCTCGAGATCTTCTGGGTCGCGGCGCCGAGAATCTGGCGGGCGCGAGCGGACCGACTCATCCCGAGATCCCCCGGCGTTACGAACGCCGAGAAGGCCCGCAGTCGTTTTCGGGCCAGGCTCTTCTTGCGCGCCTTGTTGTGTGGGGTGTCGAACAGCACCACCCGCTCCACCTTGTGTCCCATGGCGTCTAGTTTTCGAGCGATCTCGAGCGCGATCAATCCACCCGTGCAGAGACCGCCGACGAAATAGGGGCCTTCCGGTTGAACCTTACGAATCTCGGCCGCGTAGTAGTCGACCATTTCCGTGAGGCGCGTGTGCAGAATGGGGCAGTCGCTCCGGCTGAGCGGCTGGATGCCGTAGACCGGACGATCCCCCTGCAACCGAACCGCGAGATTTCGGTAGAGGAGGATCTCCCCCACCCCGTCGTGAACGAAGAAAATCGGCGGTCCGGCGGCGCCTCCCCTCAGCAGGACGACGCTCGAGCGTGCTTCGATCTCCGGACCCAGCAACGATCCAAGCTGTTCAATGGTCGGTTCGGTCAGCAGGACACTGAGCGGGAGCGTTTTGCCGAAGGATTTTTCGATCTCGATCATGAGGGAGACGGCTTTCAGGGAAGTCCCACCGATGTCGAAGAAGTTGTCGCTGATACCGATGACGTCGGTGTCGAGCAACGACTTCCAGATCTCGACCAGCTTGCGCTCGCGATCGCTTCGCGGCGGAACGATCGATCTGGGCGCGAGGGTTTCGTCCGTCGGCGGGGGCAGCGCCTTGCGATCGATCTTACCGTTGGTATTGAGGGGAAACGCGTCGACCTTCACATAGCCGCTCGGTCGCATGTAGCGCGGCAACCCGGCGTGCGCGCGGTCCGCCAGCTCCGCATGCTCGGCCGAACCGACCCAATACGCGATCAACCGGGGATCGCCGGATCCATCCGAACGCGCCAACACCAGCACCTCGCGCACGCCGGGCACCACGCGGAGAGCCGACTCGATCTCGCCCAACTCGATTCGAAAGCCCCTGATCTTGACCTGATGGTCCACCCGACCCAGACACTCAAGATCCCCGTCCGGGAGCCGGCGGCCGAGATCGCCGGTGCGATACAACCGTTCGCTCGGTCCAACAGCCGGACCCGTGACGAAGCGTTCCGCGCTTAGATCGGCCCGCCCGTGGTAGCCACGCGCGAGGCCTTCCCCGCCGATCACGATCTCGCCCACGATGCCGGTTGGAACCAAGGCCAAAGCCCCGTCCACGACATAGACCTCGGTGTTGTCGATGGGGCGGCCGATCGTGATGACCTCGAAGCCGGGCTCGATCCGTTTGACGGTCGACCAAACCGTGGTCTCGGTCGGTCCATACATGTTCCACAGCTCGGTTCCGCGTGCCAACAGTTGGGTGGCCAGGGCGGCGCTCAGGGCTTCACCACCACACAACATCTTCAGCGGACGACCGCCTTGCCAGCCCGCTTCGATGAGCAGTCGCCAGGTGGCGGGGGTGGCTTGCAGAAGGGTTACAGGCTCCTGCTCGAGGCGCGCGCGCAAGAGTCGGGGATCTTGCGCCGTCTCCCGATCGGAGATGTCCACGGTCGCGCCGACATAAAGGGGAAGAAACAGCTCCAGTCCGGAGATGTCGAACGTGGTCGTCGTGATGGCGAGCAGACGATCGGTCTCTGCGAGGCCGGGCGTTCGGGCCATCGATCGCAAGAAGTTGGAAAACGCCCGCCGGCCGATCTCGACGCCTTTGGGCTGCCCGGTCGATCCCGAGGTGAACAGAATGTAAGCTAGGCCCTCAGAATCGTCGGGTAGGGGCGTCAGAGGCGCCGAGGCTTCGATGGCCGGCCAGGCTTCGTCGAGCAGAAGCAGGGCTGGCGCGGTGTCCAGCGATCCGCTGACTATCGGCAGAAGCGCTCGATGGGTGACGACGACCGCGGGCGCCGCGTCTTTCAGGATCATGAGTATCCGCTCTTGGGGATGTCCGGCATCAATCGGAACGTAGGTGGCGCCTGCCTTGAGGGTCGCGAGCATGGTCAGAAGCTCGTCCGCGCCTCTCGGCAGACAGAGGGCGACGCGCGAGCCTCGTTCGGCGCCAATTGTTCGAAGCTTGCCGGCCAGTCGGTTCGAACGCTCCTCCACCTCGCGATAGCTGAGGCGTGTGTCGCCAGCAATCACCGCCACCTGTCCGCCCCGGCGGGCCGCCTGACCCGCGATCGCCGCCACCAGATCGGGCGCCGCCTCCTGCGGGTGGGGGCCGCGCCCCTCGAGCAGCAAATGGGCGCGGGACTCGGAGTCGAGCAGGTCGACCCCCCCGATCGGGGTGTTCAGATCGGCGAGAAAGGCGTCGAATAGGCGAAGGAAATGCGATCGCGCTGCCGCCCGGAGCGGCGGATCGAAGGTCCCTTTGTGGAAGTCGAGTCCGATCCGCAGAGCTTCGCCGGGTGGAAACTCGTGAATCTGTACACCGAAGATGTCCCGAGCGTCGGCCGCCGGAAGGCCCCGCGATGCGGATTCGAACGTCCAGGACTCCTGAAAATCGACCTGCGTTCGAAGACCCGTAAAATCCTTCGGTGTGTGCTTGATTAGGTTTAGAAAAGCGAACTCGAGTCCCCGATCGCTCACGCAATACTGGCCGTGGCGTAACGACGCACCGAGGTCGGCCCGCACCTTGCGCGCGAGGGAGGCAAACGTCTCCTTGTCCTCGATCTCGACCCTCAGAAAGAGTTGCTCCATGACGAGCCCGCAGGTCGATGCCAGAGCGTGCGATCGATTGGC
Source organism: Polyangia bacterium (assembly GCA_035648655.1). Classification (GTDB taxonomy): domain Bacteria; phylum Myxococcota_A; class Polyangia; order Fen-1088; family Fen-1088; genus JADGRB01. The sequence goes on along the minus strand of DASRLC010000388.1, from coordinate 10,544 downwards.
GATCGGTGTGCCAATCACCAGCTCCCGGTTACCGGTCGTTCGATGGAGGAACGCAAAGATGACCGTGCTGAGCGCAACCAAGCGTGAAAACTCGGGACCCAGCAGCCGAACGGCTTCGGAATCCGCCACTTCCGCCAATCGGCGGGTGCGGTCGACCCCGCACTCGAGAAACGTACGTTCGACCGCTAGCGTACGCCCGCGGCGACTGCGTCCGTAATAATGAAGCGGGGGAACGCCACCAGCTAGCTTGCGCTCCCAGAAGGCAGCCGCCCGCGCTGCGCGGGGCGATCCCTGGTAAGCTGCTTCGAGCGCAACGTAATCTCGAAAGGAGGGACGAGCTGGAGCCGCTCGTCCCGAATAGTGATCCGCCAATTGATCGGCTATGTGCAGAAAAGAGATTCCGTCGGTTACGATGTGGTGTTGACCCAAGTAAAACAGATATCGGTCCGGCGCGAGGTGAACCAACGCGGCATCGACCGGTGGTCGCGAAAAATCGAACGGCTTGGCAATGCGCGCGCCTATCCAGTCGGAGATGGTTTCGGGACGCGAAACAAGGGAAACGCGATCGAGTCTGGCGGCGAACTCGATATCTGACAGAACACACTGACGGGGCGTCGCGGGATCGATCTGCAGGCGCAGTTGGTCGATGTCACCGACGGTGCGCCGATAGGCCGCAACCAAACGCTCCACGTCGAGCGCACCGCTTAGAAAGATGGTGTGGGCCACGTTGTGATACGGCAGGTTCGGAAAAAGCCGCTGGTCCATCCACATCAGCGTTTGACGCCGGGTGAGCGGAAAATGATTTTGGTTGGCCGAGGGGTCGCTTTTCACTTTTTTCTCGGGGGACGAATCGGGGGAAGAAGGAGGAGAGTGGCGCGGCAGTATATTGATATCCTTATGTTGCAGTCCGTTTGTGATGTCGTTTCGAGGAAGAATCTGATTCACTCGCCGTACGGATGGTCGCGATGGAAATCGAGGATCTGATCAAAGCCCACATAGAGACCGAGACCGGTCCCAACCGGAACCTCGACATACAGCTCGATACTAGCCTGGCGGGGATCGTCGACTCCTCGGGCGTGCTCGAGCTGGTGACTTGGATTGAGGACACCTTTGGATTCACCGTCGAGATCGACCAGATCACGCCCGACGACTTTGGCTCGCTTCGGCGAATCGCCGACTGGATCCGAAGAAGCCTTCTCCCTCGGTCGAACGACTGAGGCGCCGCCTCGAATCCGAGCGCGGGTAGCTGTGGCGATCATCTGTGGCGGACCAGATACTGGGTCGTTATCTCGAGGACCCGTCGCTGAGACGAGAGGGTCGTGAACGTGTGATCGGTGCCGGAGATGTTGACCCGCACAAAGCGCGGCAGCCCCTCAGATTCTCGAATCGGCCCCGGGGCATGGCGATCGACGAAATCGATGCCGGGATCGGGCCGGCTCACGACGAGAAGGGCGTCGATCCCGTTTAGGGAGATCTGCCGGAGGCCCGCCGCCACCCGCAATGCTTCGGCCTTCGATGCCAGATCGGACTCTTGGCTTTTCACCGGCGGGCCTTCGACCCGGGCGAGATCGAGCTCTAGGAAGGTGCGTGGGTTCATCATGATGACGCCGGCGAGAGGACCTCCGCGGCGCGCGATCTGGTAGGCGAAGTCGGCCCCCGAGCAGAGGCCGGCGATGATGAAGCGCGAAGCGCCAGTCTCGCGAGCGAGTACCTCCCGTGCCGCGTCGATGTCCGTCAGGCCGTCCCGGGGATAGACCAGACTCTCTGCGGCACCGTCGGCCGCTGGGGTATCGCCGATCCCGGAGAGATCGATCCGAAGGACGGCAAACCCCAGTGCCGCCCAACGACGCGCCATGGTCACGTAGAGCCGGTGCGGCCCGGTGCGGTTCACGGCGCCGGCGTTGAGGAGGAGGATCGCGGGGCGTTCTGGGGGCGGCGGCTCGACCGGCGGTGCAACGATGCCGAAGAGCCGACCGTCGACCCGGCAGTGAACCGGGCGCTCGCGAAAGGGAGTCGTGGCAGGGGGCGACGACGGGGCGACCTTTGCGCCGTCGACCGGGAGCGTCTCCAGCCAGTGGAGGATGGTGTTCAATGACTCGTCGGGGAGGGTCGCCCGGTGCGGCACCGTGAAAAGAAATTTCTGTCCGGAGCCGCGCCGCCATTCGACCTCCGCGCCCAGTATGGCCAGCCGCTCGCGCAGCTGCTCGGCCCCACGAAGGACACCGTCCTCGACGACGAGTATCCGCGGCGCCGGCCTGCGCGGCAGTGCGAGGAGATCCACCCGGGCCAGATCGGCAATGGTGGCCTTCGACGCGAACGATCCGAGCAACTCCTCTCCGTCGGGCTCCGGTACATCCGCCTGCGGCACGATCCGCAGATAGAGCTTGTGCAGCTTCGCCATCTCACTGACCCACGCCCCCCCGGTCAGCGCCGGCATCCAGAGCACCAGCGCACCAATGTCTTCGCGCTCCGCCGCAACCTGGGCCGCCAGCGTGGCGCCGACCCGCAGCCCCACCAGGGCAGGCCGGGGGGCGCCGCTGCGACGCTTGAGCTCGTCGATGGCTAGGTTCAGACCTGCAATCCAGACAGCCACGCGATCGGGTTGAGCGTCGTCGCCAGCCGAGTCGCCGGTCCCAGGCCAATCGAAGCGGAGAACACCGAATCCAGCCCGAGCGAGTCGCTCCGCGAGGTGACGATAACTCCAATGCGAGCGGGTGGCATCGAGCCCCAGCGGGCTGCAAAGGACGACCCCCCCTCCATTCGGAATCTCCGGCGTGTGGTACCAACCGAAGATTGGTTCAACCTCAGAGCCGAAGTAGAAGGGTTGGGCCGGCAACATCGTTGAGACGCACCCTCACCGCGAAAGTTCGGAGAACGCCCGACCCAGCTTCACCAGATCGCCGAAGGTCGAGACCGTGCCCAGGTCGATCCCCAACCGCGCCGACTCATCGGCCAGATCGACGTTGAATTCTTCCCCCAGGCGCAGCATGAGCGAAACCAGCGAGAAGGAGTCGAGCCCAATCTCGTCGCGCAGCGAGAGCTCCGGCCGCAGGGGGCGATCGGCGGGCGCATGCAGCGCATACTCCAGCACCAGATCGGTGATCTTGCCCTCGACCGACTCCGTTGCCACCGCCGTGCTCAATTCGCCCACATCGACCTACCTTTCCCTTCATATGGTCAGCTGTCGTCCCGAGCCAAGAGATCACCTCGAGATGGGCTTTGATCCGAAACGTGGTGTCCGTGTCATCTACGTCGAAACGGGGAATTATTCCAGGTACTTTTTCGATGTACGGCCATGAAAATAACCACTAATAACAGTTCGATTTTGCCCTTGCGGCTATTGACGGTAAAATCCGCTCTGCGATACTCTCCGCCACATGGCAACATCAATGGGGCAGGAATTCGGGATTCGGCGAGTGTACGATACAACGCCGAAAACGGGGGCGGGGGTCTCCTTGCGATTGAGCGATCGAGAGGTACATCTCGGTACCCGCGAGTTCGATCTTTACGAAAAAATCGCCGAGCAGGTTCCGGGCATCCGGTCGCCAAAAGAGGTCGCGGCCGACCTCGGAATGAACGAAGGACAGCTCAGCCGTTTGCTGTCCGCGCTTCAGGGCGCCGGCTTGGTTTACCGCGCGGACGCCGTCCCGGCGACGCTGAGTGGGATCGAGCTGCACACGCTGTTCAACAAGGTTCTGCCGAGCTGGCTCGACGAGGCCTTCTCACACCCCTTCTGGGAGCGGATGACCAGCGGCAAGGGCTCGCGCCGGATGTACTCCGGTTGGCTCATCGAGCTCTACCATTACACGCGCAATGCCAACCGGCACATGCCGCTCTCCTGCGCCCATGCGCGGGACAAGTCGATCAAGAACATGCGCGCCAAGCACTACGCGGAGGAGTGGAACCACTACCACTACTTCCTCAAGGCGCTCAAGGCGCTGGGGTTCTCCGAGGACAGCGTCATCAAGTCGGTGCCGCTGCCGATGTCCCTCGCGCTGTCGAACTTCATGCGCCAGGCGGCGCGTGAGGACATCTTGGCCTACTCGATCTGCTCGGCGGTGCTCGAAGGCACGACCGTGGATCGCGGCGCCTACAACCCTTACTACGAGACCTGCGCCAAGCTCTACGACCTGCCGCAGGAATCCATCGCGCCGATCTACGCGCACCTCGATCTCGACGTGCAGTACCAGCACTCGGACCTGTTCCTGGACATTCTCGGGAAGGTCGAGTCGATCCCGGCGGCCCGGGCGGGCAGAATCCTCGAGTACGGCCACCAGCTGATCGAGCACATCTGGCTCTGGACCGACACCATCGAGAAATATTACGGCGTGGAATCGAATCCGATGCCCCGGCCGGCGTTCAGTAAGTTGCTGGACTAGTCGCTGGGGCCGGAAGCGGGAAGAAGGAAGGGGAGATCCGATGGAAATACAGCTGCCTGTGCTGAAGCGCACCGCCAAGGTCGTGCGCGGGAAAAACGATAAGCTCGCCATCCAGTACATGGGTCAAGAAGTGACCTTGGAAGGCGCGGCGGCCAAGCTCTTCGACAAGATGCTGCCGTTTCTCGACGGCAACACCGGCATCGGTGGCATCGCGGAGCGGATCTCCGAGTCGCCCAAGCGGCTGCAATCGCTGACGCAGCAGCTCGGCCAGACCGGCGTGATCGCGTTCAAGGATGCCGACAACGGCGAGCGCATCACGGGTGAGCAGTTCTACGAGATCCACCGGGCCTACGTGACCGATTGGTTGCAGCCGATCTACGACCACCCTTTTTGGCAGAGGGTCGTCACCGGCCAGGCCAGCCGCGCGCAAGTGCTGGGGTTCGCCTTCGAGAAGTATCACTACATCGAGGGGGCCTTCGAGCACATGGCGATTGCCGCCGCAAACGCGACGCCCGAGATGATGCCGCACCTCGCGCGGCACTTCATCGAGGAGTACAACCACGGTGACATCTACCGGAAGGGGCTGCAGAGCCTGTTTCCGAACGACCTCATCCTGCGCGCCCAGCCGCTGCCCAGCACGCGGGCACTGGTCAACTTTCTCAGTGAGTCGGCCGCCCGCAATTCGTTCGGCTACTACGCCGGGAACGAGCTCCTGCAGATGACCGAGAACACCGGGGAAGAGAAGGACAGCAACTCGGTCAACGACTTCTACGATGCGATGCGGAAGCACTACCCGTACACCGACAAGGTGATCGACGCCTTCATCGCGCACACCAACGCCGACCAGAAGCTGGGGCACGAGAACGTTTTCCTCGAGATGTGCCAGAGCATCCCGCCGCTCACCCGGACCGAGGTGGACGACGCCCTCAACATCGTGCGTTCGATGGCCGAGCACCTCTACCTGTTCATGGACGGCATCGACACGTTCTACGCTCGGTTCCCCACGATCCCGCGCGCTCCCTGCGACCTGCTTTCCGAGTAGGCCTCGGGCTTGCCTCCCGGTTCGCTCAACTACGGTGAGGCCGAGTTCCGACGTATTCGAGAGCTCGGCGGAGGTCCGTTCGAGGTCCCCGAAGATCTTCGTCGGGTTCTCGACGGCATCGGGTACCTGGAGGATTGGCGCAAAGCGTATCGCGTTCAGTCGGTGAAGGCCTCGCTGCACAGCGAGAAGATCACCTGCATCGACTCGGCGATCCTGGCCTATGGCCTGCTCGAGCTTCTGTTCGGCGACGTGAAGCGCCGCTTGCTGGCCATTCACCGCCGCGATCCCGTTTCCGGGGAGGAGGTCGGCCACTGCGTGGCGCTGCATTGGAACGACGCCGGGAAGGTGGGGTCGTTCGCCAAGTCGAACTATCCGGGGCTCGGCCACCGGGACGCGATATTCGAAGATGAGACCGCCATCGCGGCCAGCTACGCGCAGGTCTACCTCAAGATGGGGTATCAACCGCTCTACTTCGGCGTGACGACGCTCGAAGAGTGCGCACCCGACATCGACTGGCGGTACTCGCCCGACGAGCTCAACGTCATCTCGGCCCGTATCCAAGAGCACTACGAGTACTCCTTCATGCTGGCGACATGAGCCCGCCCGAGGCTTTCCGCGACGAGATCCCGCGCTTCTCGGAGGTGTCCGAGCTGCTGGCGGCGCTGCGGCGGCTGCCACCCGATCGACCGGCACTCACCTTTTACAGAGCCCGGACGCTGGCGGGCCGCCTCGACTACGGGCAGCTCTTGGCTGCCGTCGAGCGGTTCACGCGGCGCCTGAGGGACGATCTCGGCGTCAAGCTGGGTGACTGCGTCGCCGTGCTGTCGCCCAACCGGCTCGAGGTTCCGGCCTTGCTGCTGGCGGCGATGCGGCTGGGGGCGGCCGTGGTCCCCCTCAACCCGACCACCCAGCCGACGGATTGGGACTACATCCTCGAGCACTCGGCGGCCCGTCTGATCTTCGGTACCCGCGATCTGCTGGCCCGGCTGATTCGCCCACCGGCGGCGGTCTGCCGCTTCGAAGACGAGCCCCCGGCGTCGCCCGAGCCGGCGCCGGCTTCGAAGGCCGCTCCCGAGCCCGCCACCGCGACCGAGGCGGCCTCCGGCTCGCTGGCCCGCACCATGGCGATCGTGCTCTACACCTCGGGGACCACCGGCAACCCCAAGGGGGTCGCGCTCCCGCAGAGCAGCCTGCTCGCCAACGCTTGGAGCATGGCGATGAACTTTGGCTTTCACGACGAGACGCAGTTCGCGGTGCTGCCGCTCTATCATGCGCACGCGCTGGGCTTCGGCCTCATGACCACGCTCTCGACGGGCGGCCACCTGGTCTTCACCGACCGCTTCGATCCGTTCGCTTGGGCGGAAGTGCTGCGGGCGGAGTCGGTGACCTTGACCAGCGTCGTGCCGACGCTGCTCGGGCCGCTACTGCAGGTCGGCGTGCGCCGCGAGCGCGTCCCCAGCTTGCGCGCGATGCTGGTGTCGTCGGCCCCGCTGTCGTCCGCGCTGGCGCGCGCCTTCGAGACCAAGACCGCCATCCCACTGCTGCAGGGCTGGGGCCTGTCCGAGTACACCAACTTCGCCTGTTGCCTGCGGGCCGACCTGCCGGACGACGAGCGGAAGCGGTTGCTCTACGGCGACGAGCTGACCTCGATCGGCGGTCCGCTGCCGGGCACCGAGGTGCGCGTGGTCGGCCCGAACGGCGAGATCGCCGGGCCGGAGGAGCGCGGCGAGCTCCAGATCCGCGGCCACAGCTCGATGCTGTCGTACTTCAAGGACGAGGGCGCCACCGCGGCGGCGCTCTCCGCCGACGGCTGGTTGCGCACGGGGGACGAAGGCTTCTTCCGTCTGGCGGGCGGCCGGCCGATCTTCTTCATCACCGGCAGGCTCAAAGAAACCATCATCCGCGACGGCGACAAGCTGAGCCCTCTGGCTATCGAGCGGCGGATCCTGACCGACATCCCCGAGATCGAAGGGCGCATGGTCGTCCTGGGATTCCCCCACCAGGTCCACGGCGAGGAGATCGGCGTTTACCTGGAGGGCGAAGACCTGCCCGACGACCTAGCCGCCCGCCTGACCAAGGTGACCGGCGACATGCCGGCCGACGCGCGCCCGAAGGTGATCCTGCACGGCGCCGCCCCGATTCCGCGCACGCACACCGGCAAGATCCAGCGCCGAAAGCTGCACGCGACCTTCGCCCCGTTCAGCAATTGCCGGGGCGCACTCAAGATCGCGCGCGTCTAGCCCGGTCGGTCTTCGACGGCCGGCGGGCGGCGTCTCTCGACGTCGTTTTCAGCGTTCCAGAACCAGGCGGTAGCGGACCTGGTTCTGGCGGAGGCGCGTGAGGCCGGCGTTGGCCTCGGACATCGGCATCCGCTGAATCTGCGGCGCGATCTTGTGGCGGGTCACGAAGCGCAGCATCTCGCGAATGACCGCCCGTCCGCCGATGTCGCTGCCGGTGATCGACCGCTGCCCGGTGATCAAGAGCGACGGCGGGAATTGCATGATCATCCCGGGCGGGATACCCAGCAGACACAGGGTCCCGTTGGCCCGCAGCGTCTGAAGATACGTCGTCCAATCCAAGCGGGCGGCGACGGTCGACAGGATCAGATCAAATCGGCCGAAGTGCTTGCGGATCTCCCGCGCGTCGGTGGAAGAGGCAAAGTCGTGCGCGCCCATGGCCAGGGCCTCGGGCTTCTTGTCGGGCGAAGTCGAGAAGGCGGTGACCTCGGCGCCGAGCGCGCGCAGCATCCGGATCGCCATGTGTCCGAGACCGCCGATCCCGATGACCGCCACGCTGCTGGTGGCGCCGATTCTGTATCGGCGCATCGGAGAGTAGACGGTGACCCCCCCACACAGCAGCGGAGCCGCCGCGGCGCTGTCGAGCTCGGCCGGCAGCGCAAACGCGAAGCGACCGTCGATCCGGATCCGGTTGGCCAGCCCACCGTGGTGGCCCATGCAGGTCGCTTGCTGGCGCGCGCACAGGTTCTCTTCACCGCCGAGACAGAGATCGCACTCCAGACAGGCGCTGCGTTGCCAGCCGACGCCCACCCGCTGGCCGAACTCCAGGTGTTTGACGGCGCTGCCCAGGGCGCCGACGGTGCCGACGATCTCGTGACCGGGAACCTGGGGATATTTACTGCGCGACCAGCTGTCGTCGATCAGATGGATGTCGCTATGGCACAGGCCGCAGTGCGAGATCTCGATCTCGATGTCGTTCGGCCCGAGCTCCTGAGGCTCATACGAAAAGTCTTGGAGGGCGGCGCCCTTGGTGAGCGCGGCCTGCGCCTGGATCGTCGACATCTAGGCGGCCCGCGAGGTCAGATAGCGCTGTTTTAGGTGATCGGTAATGGCCGCCGACACGAAGTCCTGCGCCCAGCGCGCCGTGAAGGTGTGGTCGGTCCCCTTGATCTCGGTTCGCAGATAGCCGGCCAATGAAGCCAGCGCGCGCATCTCGCGGCCGTAGTTGGCGTCCACGTAGTCGACGCCCGGATCGTGCTCGGTGACGACCAGGTAGGTGTCGACACCGCGCTCGGCCATGAGCCGGAGACATTTGGGAACGTCGTTCTCGCGGGGCTTGTCCGACGACGCGGCGGCGCCGTCGTTCCGGCCACCCCCGAGGAGATTGCTCACCGCGCGCTTGGCCCGGCTCACCACCTGATCGGCCACCTTGGGGGCGACGATGCGCGCCGCGCGCGCGATGTCGACGTCGCCCCGCAGGAGCTTCTTCAGCGAGTCGGGCTGCAGCAGCGATCCCTGGTACCAGCGCGCCTGCTGATACGAATCGACCATGCTGAGATCATTCACGCAGAAGGTCCGGGGGTTGATCATGATCGCCCCCGCCACCTTCGGGCTGCGGAAGCCGATCTCGAAGGTGATGTCGCCGCCCGAGCAGAGCCCGGTCAGCACGAACTTGTCAATCTTCAGGCTCTCCGACAGAAAATCCATCGCGGCCTGGACGTCCTGCCCGCGATCGCGCGGATAGGTCAAGTTCTCCGGTTGGCCGGCGCCCACCGGGCTATCGCCGATACCCGAGAGATCGATCCGCAACACGTGGAAGCCAAGCGCGGCCCAACGCCGCGCCATCGGCACGTAGAGCCGGTGCGCCCCGATGCGATGGATCGACCCAGCGTTCAGCATGATGATGGCCGGAAGGTCGGCCCGCTGCGCCGCGGCTGGCGGGCTGGTGAGAATTCCGAACAGTCGGCGCTCGCCGCCGAAGGTCACGGCCCGCTCCCTCAAGCCGGGCGCCTCGGCCGACGTCGGTCCGGGAGCCGCCGACGGACTACCCGAGGCGGCGCGATCGAGCGACGGAGACTCCTCGCCGAGCCATCCGACGACCGCATCGATGATGGTCTGCGGCACTTCGGAATCTTGCGGCCGCGTGATGAGGAACTTCTGTCCTGGCATGTGCACGGTCGTAACCTGCCCGCCGAGCGCCGTCAGATGAACGGCCAGCGCGCTGGCCGAAGAAAGGTTGGCGGTGTCGACCACCAGGGTCCGTCGCGCGGGCGAGCGCTGGGTTGTAAAAAGATCCACGCCCGTCAGCGCATCGATGGTCGGCTGCGTGAGCAGAAATCCCAGCGCCTCTTGCCCTTCGGTCGAAGCCGACCCACCGGAGAAGCTGTCCGGCTCGAGCATCGTGTGCATCCTGTGCGCCTTGGTCGCTTCGGAGACGTAGGCCTTGCCAGATTCGTGCGCTCCCCAGAGCACCAGCGCATCTACGCCGCCGAGATCTTCGGCCGCCAACGCCGCCAGCGTGGCGCCCAGCTTAAGCCCGACCAACGCCAGGGCCTGCACGCCGCTGCGGCTACGAAGCTCGGTGGCCGCGCGCGCGATGTCGGCGCGCCAGGTGGCGACCCGATCCGGATCGCGCTCGTCGCCGGCCGAATCACCCGTGCCGTCGAAATCGAACCTGAGCACCGCGAACCCAGCCTCGGCCAGGCTCTCCGCCAAATGACGAAGCGCGCGATGCGCCCGGATCAGGTCGTCGCCAATGGGGCTGCAAAGAACAACCCCTGTGGTGCGGACGCCTGACCCGGAGGGCGGATGGTAGAACCCGAAAAGCGGCCGTTCGGAGGCTCCGAAATAAATCGGCACCTTCCCGATTGTCGGCAGACCCATCCC
>DASRLC010000387.1:0-4738 GCA_035648655.1 Polyangia bacterium | reverse complement strand
GGGCGGCGTGACCGGTTTGGGCGGCAGCGTCTCCACGGGCGGCGTGACCGGTTCGGGCGGAACGACTGACGCCGGCGCCGCCACGAGCACCGGCGGCGCCAAGGGCGGCACGACAGGTTCAGGCGGAAGCTCGGGTTCCGGCGGGTCCAGTTCGAACGCAATTGGACCTTGTGACCTGTACGCCACCGCGAATATCCCGTGCGTCGCCGCTTTCAGCACGGTCAGGGTTCTTCTCAGTACCTACAAGGGACCGCTGTACCAGGTTCGTAAAGGGGGGACGAACAACGTCTTCAAGGGCAACCAACCGATCGGTACCGGGGGTGGTACGACAGGTGGAACGACCCAGGATATCGGGGCCACGGCCGACGGCTTCGCCGATTCCGCGTCCCAAGACGCGTTTTGCGGAACGGCGACGTGCACCTTCTCCGTCCTTTACGACCAGTCGGGCAAGGGCAACGATCTCAAGCAGTCACCGGCAGGGGAGTACGAGCCTGGACCAGACTACGAGGTGCCCGCGACCCACTCGGTGATGGTCGGCGTCCACAAAGTGTACTCGGCCTATTTCCCAAACCCACCGTCCTTACCGTCCGGTTCGGCGCCCTCGGGGTACGGGTACCGGAACAACAAAACCTCCGGCATGGCCACGGGCAGCAGCCACGCGCAGGGCGTTTACATGGTCGCCGATGGCACCCACTCGGGAAACGGGTGCTGCTTCGACTTTGGAAACGCCGAAACCAACAATGGGAGTGGACCCACGGGAGCCATGGCTGCGCTGAACCTCGGAACTTCCTACTGGGGAACAGGCGCGGGTAGCTCGCCCTGGTTCGAGGGTGACTTCGAGGCGGGAGTCTGGGCTGGAGGTTCGTCGTGTGGCACACCGGGGTCGGGTCAGCTCACCTGCAGTGGTCGACAGCCCAATCCTCAAAACCCTTCGATGAAGGCGATCCCGTACGCGTTCGGCATTCTCAAAACCGGCACGACGAACGGCATGCCGACTTGGGTGCTCAAGGTTGGGGATGCCACGACCGGCACCCTCACGACCGCCTACAATGGAACGGCTCCCGCCAATTGGCAGCTGCAGGGCGCGGTCCTTCTCGGAACGGGCGGTGACAACAGCAACTCGTCGTGGGGGACGTTCTACGAAGGCGCCATTACCGCCGGCCAGCCATCCGACGCGACCGACGATGCCATCCATGCCAACATAGCCGCGGTGGGATACGGGAAATGAGCCAGAACGCATCTCATAAACGCCTCCAAGAGAACGATGTTGCTCGGTAACGAGATCATCCTGGTCCTGCCGGCCTACAACGCCGTGCGGATCCCGTAGCGGATGTATCGCGAGATTCCGGTCGACCTCGTCGAGGGGGGATTCGCCGGAGATAGCCACTGAGCTGCTGTTTCCGGCGAAGATTGCCGCCGGGTTGGGACGGCTGGCCGGACACAAGATCCTCGCCTTCCTGGCGCGTCGACCGGAATTCCGCGACAAGATCGGGCCGTTCGCGACAAGCGTATCGAGGGAAGGCTCAAAATGACCGATCGTGCCAAAAAATGGCGGCCCGTCGCGCTTAAGAACCCGATCCGCGTCGCCGTTTTCATCGTTTTGGGGATCGCCGGTGCGATGGGGCCGCTGGAGAGGCATGCGGCTGCCACGACGTCGCTGACCGTCGACCTCTCGGCTTCGCTCGGGCCGGTTACCCACGCGGCAAGTGGCTCCCTCTATGGGGTGACCGAGACGCTGCCGGCCGATGTCACCAACCTGATCGGTCCGCTGCACCCGTACGTGTTCAACAACCCCGCGGCGGATCAACAGCAGCCGGTCGGCGACGCGATCGTGGTTGCCGGCCGCCTTGCCCCGGTCGGCGGCAAGGTCTCGATCCGGTTGGCCGACTGGCTCAAGGGCTTCTACACGTTCACCAGCATGACCGACTGGCTCAGCAAGGTCGACATGACCGCGTCCCGCCGAAAGACCGCCGGCCTGACCAACATCTATGGCTACGAGATCTGGAACGAGCCGCAAGGGACGTACTCCAGCAGTAACCCGCTTTCGTTCAATGACTTTTGGGCGCAGACGTACGCCGAGCTTCGCAAAGTCGATCCGACCATCAAGATCATCGGTCCGTCGGTCTCCTACTACAACAACGCGTACATGAGCTCCTTCCTCTCCTACTGCAAGACGAACAACGTGGTGCCGGACATCATCAGCTGGCACCAGTTGGGGGGCGAGAACTTCACCAGCGACGTGCAGACCTACCGATCGCTCGAGAAGACGCTTGGCATCGGCCCGCTTCCGATCAGCATCAACGAATACAGCGGCGCGGCCGACCTGAGCGTTGAGGGACAGCCCGGCGCCTCCGCGCCGCTCATCGCCAAGTTCGAGCGCTTCCGGGTCGACAGCGCCTGCATCTCGTTCTGGGACGTCGGACACCCGGGCCGCCTCGGAAGCCTGCTGGCCAGCAATACGCAGACGAACGGCGGCTGGTGGTTCTACAAGTGGTACGGCGACATGGCCGGCGACATGGTCTCGACGACTCCGCCCACGCCGTCGAGCCCTTCGGCGCTGGACGGCTTCGCCAACCTCGACGCCAGCGGTCGCAGCGCCAGTGTTCTGTTCGGAGGGACGAACGACGGAACGGTTGCGGTGGTGGTGAAAGGTTTCCAGGCCGCCGGCATCTTCGGCACCGGCGTCCACGCGGTCGTCGAGCACACGCCTTTCGTCGACCGGACGACGGTCGTCACCGCTACGACGACGCTTTCGACCAACGACGTTACCGTCGCGAACGATCAAGTCACCATCTCGGTCTCCGGCACCAACAACACCGACGGATACCGCGTCACCTTGACGCCGGTGGGAGGCGGCACAGATGGCTCGAACGGCAGCGGCGGCTCTGGTGGCGTGGCCGGTGCCGGCGGAAGAGCCGGGTCGGGCGGCTCCACGGGATCGGGCGGCACGACGAGCACCGGCGGTGCGGGTGGCCGAGCGGGCGCTGGCGGCACGGCAGGCGCGGCCGGTCGAACCGGAACGGGCGGCAACGCCAGCGGTGGCGCGGCTGGAGCGTCCGCCACCGGCGGCGCGACGGGCTCTGGCGGCGTGTCGGGTACCGGCGGGGTCACAGGATCGGGCGGCGCGCTGGCGGACGCCGGAGCCGAAACTGGTCGTGCGGGAAGCGCGAGCGGTGGTGCGACCGGCGCGGAGATGGGTGGCGCGGGCGGCAACGGAACGGGAACGGGCGGCGACGCCGGAAGAGAGACCGGGGGGAGCGGGGGCGGCTGTTCTTGCGAGCTCGGCGGCGCGGCATCGAATGGTGCGGCGATCTGGATCGTTGCGCTGATCGCAATGGTGCTCCGTCGTCGAGGGAGCGTTCGTCACCGCGCGTGAGCCGGTCATGCGCTCGAGCCACCCTGCCAAGGCGGCGCTCCACCGTCGAGGAGGCGGGCCTCCTGCTTTCGCTTCGCGACGCCGCCGAAATATTCGTATTGCAAATATTCGCTCAATACAAACCGAGCTCGGCGATCGCGGGGACGCCCGTGGCGGAGTCGATGACCAGGGCGACGGCGTTGGCCGTGGTCGGCGGTAGTTGCCAGAACTGGCGCTGCCCGATCACGGTACCCGCGACGATCGCTCCAGTGATGTCCGTCGGGCTCTTGTTCCAGGTTCCGTCCTGCTCGAGCTCGAGTGGATAGCTGGTCACGCGCTCGCCGAGGCTCAACGTCATCGGGTCGTGGACGAACCGGTACTCGCCGATTCAGAGCGTCAAGAACAACTCGGTGACGATGATGCAGCCGGCATGGGATGAGAACACCTGGGGCTACGACACCGTGCAGAGCCCATACCGGCAAGGGCCCATTTACGCAGAGAACGATTACACGCTGCTGGATCAACCTGGCGAGTGGTATCAGGACGCGACGGCGGGAGTGCTTTACTACATTCCGATGACGGGGCAGGACCTGACGACGGTCGACGTCGAGCTTCCGCAGTTGCAGCTGACCCAGAGGCCGCCGCCGTCGACCTTGACGAGCTCGCACGATTTGATCTCCGTTGGGTCAGACGCAAAATGCTCGCACAGCGGCATGCAGTCCGATGACGACGCCTGGCAGTGCGCGATCAGATCGTCGAGGCCAGCGTCACACAGGAAACCAGCACCAGTCTAGATTAAGCCGACCTCCTGGATCGTGTCCGGAGGAGCGGCGGTCCGGCAAGGATGATGCGATGAAAAAATGCGGCGAGCGAAGCGTGGTCCACGGCGGTCTCTAGAAAAGACAAGAAAGCGCGCCGTAAACGCGGCGCCCCGTCATTCCACTCCGACTGGCAGCCCCCGAGGGGCGCGGCGCCTTCGACGCAGCACGAACACCGCGAGCACGAGACCCGACAGCAGCCCCGTGTCCAGCTCGACGTCGGAATTCGGCCCGGTGGGCCCAAAGGTGCAGCTGCATCCGCTCGATCCGGATCCCACGGAGACTGCCGTTCCACCCGTTCCAGGTGCGCCCGCCGCTCCGGCTGGTGAGGTTCCGCCGGTGCCGCTACCAGAGCTGCCTCCGCTACCGGGCTCACCGCCGGATGCGGTGGCTCCGCCGCTCCCGCTGCTGCCGCCAGCTCCCTGAGAACCGCCGGTGCCCGTCCCCGTCACCCCGGCGGTGCCCATCACGCCGCCGGTGCCGGAGGTTCCCGCAGTCCCGGCGCCACCGCCCATCCCTCCGCGGCCGCCAGCGCCGGTCAGGCCTCCCCCACCGGTGCCCGCCA
>DASRLC010000386.1:0-6380 GCA_035648655.1 Polyangia bacterium | reverse complement strand
CGGCGGGCACGACCGGCTCGGGCGGCGCCTTGGGCGCGGCCGGTGGCTCGATTGGCAGCGGTGGCGCGGGCGGTTCGGCGACCGGCGGCGTGGGTGGTGGCTCGACCGGCAGCGGCGGTGTGGGCGGCTCGGCGACCGGCGGCGCGGGTGGGGCGTTCGCAAATGCGACGCTGCTCGTGGATGACGACGACAGCGACAACAACGATCCGAATTCCCCGGTGCAGACACCTTCTTATTCCGACACGCTCTTCGCGGGACTGCTCACCGGCGAGCACCTCACGTACACCACCTTCGCCGTGCCGGCCGGCAACGACACGAATCCGACGGTTCCCACTTTTTCTCAGCTGAGTGGCGTCTCGACGATCGTCTGGTACACCGCGGACAACGACAGCGGCGAGCCGCCAACGCTTTCGTCGTCGCAAGAGACGACGCTGGGAAACTGGCTCGATCTCGGGAACAAGACGCTGATCATCTTCTCCGAAAATCTACTCTTCGATCTCGCCCCCGATTGGACGGATACCAATGGCGACACGTTTGTGGCGACCTATTTGGGTCTCACCGGTGGCGAGGCAGACGTCGAGCTCGCCAGCGGCGACAGCCTCGACCAGGACATAAGCTTCATCGCGACCGGCGTCTCGACCGTGCCGGCGTTCAGCGGGCTCAGCTTCGCGATCGATGCGAACCTGAACATCACCACCACCGCCGACGCTGTCAATCCAGCCACGGGAACCGATACGCTCTTGACCGTGCAAGCCGATCCGCTGGCCACGGGAGCCAACACGACCACCGGGGTCGCGAGCGGTCATACCAAGGGGACCTCGAAGATCATCTACGTCGGCATCCCGATTGAAGCGGTCCACGGCGCACCCACCAACACCAGCACTCAGCTATTTCATGCCTGCCTCAGGTACGCCGGCCTGGTGACGAACTAGCCAAGCCTCCCAGCTCGCCTCGTGAAATGTCGGGGTAAAGTGTCGGGCGTCGCGTCGAGCTCCGGCGCCTCGCTCGAAGTATGAGTTGGCTACAATCGGCCGTTCGGCAGGTGGTGCGTGCGCAGGTAGTCGACGTAGTAGGCGGCGTCGCGGCGCTCTTCTAGCTCGCCGCGCTCGACTGCCTCTTCGCAGAGCTTCCGCAGATCGCCGATGCGCTTCGACGGCGGCAGGCCGAATGACTCCATGATGGCGTTGCCGAGGCCGGGCGGCAGCGGCGGGACGCGCGCGTCGAGCTCCCTTATCGCCAGGATTCGCTCTTTGAGGGCGTGGATGTTGCGCACCGCCTCCTGCCGCCGGCCCGGCCGGCGCGAGGTGACGTCGGCGCGCGACAGGTCGAGCAGATCGTCGAGGTGCTCGCCCATCTCGTGGTCGAAGCGCCGCACGGCCGCGTCGGTCCAGCTCGGCGCGTAGGCGTTGGCGCGCAGGTGGTGGAGCACCAGGAACCGGATCTGCTGGCGCATGGCCTTGTCGAAGCCGAGCCGCCGCGCGATCGGTTCCCACATGCGCGCGCCGATCTCGGCATGCCGGTGAAAGGTCACCTTGCCGTCGGGGAGCATCACGCGGGTCGGCACCTTGCCGATGTCGTGCAGCAGCGCCGCCCAGCGAACCAGCGGACTCGGGACCGACTGCATCACCACCTGCTTGGTGTGCTCCCAGACGTCCTTGTGGCGGCGCCCCGCTTCCTGCGAGAAGTCGACCGTCGCCTCCAGCTCGGGCAACACCGCGCCCAGGATGCCGGAGTCGTGCATCCACTGAAGGCCGACCTCCAGCGAGCGCGCCATGATGACGCCTTCGACGGCGGCCCGGATCCGGGGGGCCGGCAGCTCGACCAGCGACGGCGCGACCGCGCGCGCGGCGGCGTTGATCTCGGGCGGCGGCGGCTCGGCCCCTTGGGCCACCGCGACCGCCAGGTCCAGCAGACCAACCGGCGAGTCACCGAACGACCAATGCGATGCCATGGTGGCAGGCGCTCGGACGGGGGACGGTTCCTGCGTAGCCGCTACGCCCGCGAACCGCTACGTCCTTACGACGTGATCCTCTTCTTGTCCTGATCGCGCTTGCGGGCCAGATGATCGAGGAACGGCTGGGCCTGTTTGAGCCGGCCCGCCACCGTCTTCTCCGTGATCGGGTAGAGCGTGCTGAACCGCGAACCCTCATCGTAGAGGAAGGTCCCCGCCTCGTCGTCGACGAACATCGGGATCTTCTTCTTGGCGTAGACGCCCTTGAGCAGCGTCGCCCAGCGGCCGTCCAGCCAATCGAGCGTCTCCGCGCCCAGGGTCTGGCGGAAAAGCTGTAGATCCTCCTCGAAGCGGGTGAAGTCCTCGGCGAAGCGCTGGCGAAAGGCCGGCGCCCCTTCGCCCCCTTCGGCCAGGAGCTTCACCGCCGCCAGGCGCAGCTGCACCACGTCCTCGGCGAAGCGCAGCGGAGCGTCCATGTTCCCGTCCTTGGGCGTGATCACGTGCACAACCGTGGCGGCCGCCAACTCGCGGGCGGCGCGCTCTAGATCTGGATCGGCCACCGCCTCCAGAAGCACCTTGAGATCAAAAGGGAGAGAGACGAGCGCTCTCGACATTGCTTCCAGGAACGTGCGCTCTGAGTTGTCCATTGAACGAGGGGTCAGAGAAGTACGACCCCCACCCACCTGTCAAGCAATACTACCTCATCTGTCGTGAGGTTCGACGGCGGATGGTGCCTCCGGGGCCTGAGAAATCGACGCCTCCAAGGCGTCACGGGCGGCCTGTCGAAAAGGCGCCAGCGGGCCCGGCGGCAGCTCCAAAGTCAGCACCGGCAAGCCGCGATCGATCCCCAGCCAGGATCCGAAAGAGCCGGGGGTTGGGTAGCCGATGTCCCCCCGGGCCGGCCAGCCGCACGCCGCTGCGACGGCCTCCGCCCAGCGCGCGGCCGGGCCGTCGTAATTGACGCAGGCCAGCGGGGCGTGGACCGCTATCGCGCCTCGGATCCCCCCTTCGACGACGTCCGCCACCACCCGACTCTCCGGTTCCGAAAGCGGGGTGGGACCCGGAAAATAGCCCGGCGCATGGGCGGTGACGAACGAGCGGGCGGGAAAGTTTCGATTGAGGTCGACGTCGCGCGCCGAGTTCTTGCAGCCCCGGACGATTCCGTCGGGGTTGACGAGTGGGAGCACGACCAGGGGTGGGGGCGTCTTTTCGAGGGCCAGCCGCTCCGCCAGATCCAGCATCGCCTCGACACTGGCCGGCTCGTCGCCGTGGATGCCACCGAAGATCAGCAGGGGCCGCGCGGTTGCTTCCGACGAACCGCCCGACGAGCCCCCGAAGGTGTGAACCCCGAAGGCGCGACCGAATATGGGCCGCCCTTCGACCGAGCGACCGAGCTCGCGATAGCCGAGCGCTTCGACGGCGCTCAGCAAGGATTGACCGGTTCGATCGCCCACTGGATCGCATTTCACGCTCCAGATAACGTTCGCGCAATGCCACTCCAGCTTCGCGACCTCCAGACCGAAGCACGGAACCTGGCCCGCGCGGGTCAGCTCACGCCCGCGCTGGCTCTGCAGGATCACATGCTGGCGGCCAATCCGCTGGACGCGGGCGCGCGGCGCCGGATCGGCGATCTCCTGCTGCGGTTGGGCGACGCGGAGGGGGCCGTCGAGGTGCTGCGGACCGTCGCCTTGCACGACGTGCGGTCGGGGCACCTGCTGCCCGGCCTGGTGGGCTGCAAGCTGCTCGAGTCGTTGGGGCAGCCGAGCGGCGAGATCGTGGCGGCCATGGCGCGCAACTTCGGCCACGGCGCGCCGGCGATGGTCAAGTTCGCCGCCCGGCAAGCGCCGGTCGATCTGGACGCGCCGATCGAGGCGCTGGCTCCGTCCGCGGCGGCCGATCCGGCCAAGGTCGCGCGCCGTGCGCGGGCCCGAGCGCTCGATCTCTCGGTCTTCGTGCAATACCCCGAGCAGTTCCTGGCCGCACCCTTCTTTTCCGAGCTGCCCCCCGAGCTGTTCCCGGAGGCGGTCCGGATGCTCCGGCTTCTGCGCGGCAACGATGGCGATCTGGTCGTCCGGCAAGGAGACCCCGGATCCGCGTTCTATTTCGTGGCCAGCGGCCAGGTGCGGGTGGTGGCGGGCGCGCCGGGGTCGGCGCCCATCGAGCGCACGCGTCTCCTCGAGGGGGCGCTGTTCGGCGAGATGGCGCTGCTGACCGAGCAGCCGCGAACCGCGTCGGTGCAGGTGGTCGGCGAGGCCGATCTCCTGGAGGTCAGCCGGGCGGCGGTCGCCGCGCTGGTCGCCACGGTTCCGGTGTTGGCCGAGCGGCTCGACCACTTCGCGCACGAGCGCCTGCTGAAGAACCTGCTGGCCACCTCGCCGCTCTTCAAGCCCTTCGATCACCAGCAGCAGATGGACCTGATCCGCCGGTTCGAGGGGATCGACGTGGCCGCCGGCACCGTGATCATTCGCGAGAACGAGGTCGGTCAGGGGCTGTTCCTGATCCTGCTCGGCGAGGTCGAGGTGCTACGCACGGACGACATCGAAGGCCGGCAGGGACGGGTGGCCTGCCTACAAGCGGGGGACGTGTTCGGCGAGATGGCGCTCCTCGCGGAAGGCCCGACCACCGCCACCGTCCGGGCCATCACGCCGACCACGATTCTGTTCCTCGGACGCGACTATTTTCGACGGCTGGTCGACGCGCTGCCGGCGCTGCGCCAGTACTTCGAAGAGCTGTCGCGCAGCCGCAGTTAGCGGCCGTCCCGCGCGTTGCGGTGGCGGGATCGGCGGCATAAACTCCCATCGCCATGAAGATCGCACGCCGCGTCCCCCGCAGGCTGACCTGGATCGCTCTGGCCCTGTTCGCGCTGGCGCCGGGGTTGGCACTGGCCCGCTCGGGCTCGAGCTTCGGCGGCCGGCGGGGATTCCGATCCGGTGGCGGCCTGTCGATGCCATCGTCACCGGGCTACTCGGGCAATGGTTACGGGCGCAGCTATTTTGGCGGCGGATCGCACTTCCTGTTCTTCCCCAGCTTCGGCGGGTACGGTTTCGGCGGAGGCTTCGGCCTGTTTGGACCGCTGCTCGGCCTGATGGTGGCTGGCCTGGTGATAGCGTCGATCGCGCGGGCCGTTCGAGCCAGCCGTGGCGTGGGTGTCGGCCGCGCCGGCACCTGGAACGACGACGACGATCAGGTGGTGGCCATGTCGGGGCGCGCCTACCTGTACAAGGTGCAGCTCGCGCTCGGTCGCTCGGCGCGCGGCATCCAGGACCGGCTGGCCGACTTCGCCGCGCAAGGAGACACCGGCTCCGAAGCGGGGCTGGCGGCGTTGCTGCAGCAGACCGCGCTCGAGCTCCTGCGCGAAAAAGATTCGATCCGCTACGCGTCGGGCGAGGCGCGCGGGCCGATGAGCCTGACCAATGCCGAGACCGCGATGAACGCCGTCGCGCTTTCCGAGCGGAGCCGGTTTCAGGTCGAGCGGCTGCGCGCCGCGGACGGCCACGTCGTGCGGTCGACCGCGGTGACCGAAGAGGGCAAGGAGGTTCTCGAGCTGGTGGTGGTGACCCTGGTGGTCGCGACCCGGGTGCCGCTCGACAAGGTGGGCGCGATCGGCTCGGGCGAGGATCTCTCGGCCGCCCTCAGTGGGCTCGGCGGCCTGTCGCCCGACGGTATACTCGGTCTGGAGGTGATCTGGACGCCCGCCGATCCCGACGACTCGATGACCGAGACCGACGTCATGACCACCTACCCGGACCTGCGGAGCTTCTAGCCACATGCCGCTGTCGCCTTCGGCCCCCCTTGGCCGCCTGCTCCTGGACGCTACGCTGTTCGGCCTCTCGGGGATCGTGCTCCTGATCGTGGGCTACTACCTGTGGGAGATGATCACGCCGTACAACCTGCGGCGCGAGATCCACGAGAACAAGAACATCGCCGTCGCGATCGTGGCCGGGGCCTTCGTCATCGGGATGGCAATCGTCATCGCCTCCGCCCTCACGATCGCCCGCTAGATTCCCGGGATTGACCCGGCCGAGCCCGGCGGATACAGTGAAAATGCTCGGGATTCGAAGGCCTTACCGTGTTCAAGCTGACCATCGAAGACGATGAGGGTAAGACCACGGTCGTTCCGCTCGCGCGGGACGAGATGACGATCGGCCGTCTGGAGGGGAACACCATCCGGCTGACCGAACGCAATATCTCGCGCCGCCACGCGCGCCTGTCGCAGCAGAACGGCGCGCTCTTCATCGAGGACCTCACCAGCTTCACCGGCGTGCGCGTCAACGGGACGCGAATCGCTTCGCCCACGCCGCTGCGCGAAGGAGACGAGGTCCAGATCGGCGACTACCGTATCGTCCTGCGCGGGGAGCAACCGCCGGTCACCGATCGGCCCACGATGCCGAGTATGCCGGCCATCACGGCCCCGCTGGCTACCGTGGGT
>DASRLC010000385.1:0-7402 GCA_035648655.1 Polyangia bacterium | reverse complement strand
CCTGGAGGCGATGCGGGCCGAAGGCTACGCCTACGCGATCATCGGGTGGGCCGCCCCGATCGACTTCTATCGCCGGGCGGTGGGCGCGGTGCCGATCGAAGGATCGAGCCCGGGGATCTACCCCTCGGCACCGCTCTCGAAATAGCGCCTAGGTGGCGCGGCCGAGCGCCGACGCCCGCAGCAGAAAGACGGTGCGCGCGAAGGGCTGCAGGATCGATCGACAGAAGCGCGACAGGCGCCGGATCTCCGGCTCGAGACCCATGCCCCGAAACAGCCAACGCCACTCGCCGGTGGTCAGGAACCCGAAGGGCGCGTGGCTCTTGATCCGCTTGCGATAGGCTTCGCCGTGCCGGTGGCTGAATAGGCGATCGAGCGGCGTGGCCGGCGTATCTTCGACCACGAAGACCGTCCCGCGGCTGACGCGCAGGGCTTCCCGCAAGAGCGCGCGTTTGCGCCCGTCCGGCACGTGGTGGAGCACGAAGTTCAGCATCACCAGATCGAAGCGCCCATCGGCGAACGGAAGCGTCGTGCCGTCGTAGAGGCCGAAGGGGAGCTCGGGGTCGCGGCGGAGATCGACGATGTCGACGCCGAAGACTTCGCCGGCCCCGCGCGCACCAAGCTCCTCCAGCACGTGCCCTTCGCCGCATCCCACATCCAGCACCGACGCGCCCGGCTGGAGGTACGACGCAACCAGCGAGACGGTGTGCAGGGTTTCTTTTCTGACGGTCTGAGATCGATAGTGAATCGCCATGTGAGCCTCCGGTGGAAATCGGATCGCAGTCGTGCCTTTTGCAAAGCCGGCGCCACCGTGTTCGGCGCGGCGCCGCGGGCGATCGCGTTGAAAGCTCACCAGCATCACGTTAGAAGCCCACCGAATCGGGCCAGCGGCGTCTCGCCGTTCCGCGCCTACGGCTGACCGAGGTCGTGCAGGATTCCGGTCATCATCTGCAGCGACAGCGCGGTCCAGGACTCCTGGTAGTACGTGCTGCCGGCCAGCTCGGTGAGGGTCGCGACGCCAGCGTAGGCGTCGTCGCGGAGCTGGGTGTTTGTGGTCCCGGTCGCCATGGCGCCCACGCCGGCCGGTCCCACGAAAGAGGCGGCGCGCGGACCGCCCGCGGTCACGAACTGTGGGTGCGGGGTGCCGTTGAGGTCATAGCCGTCGACCAGGTTGGCAGCCCCCACGCCCGAATAAAAACCGGTGATTTTTTGCAGGTAGGCGAGGGCGCGCGGCTCGGCGTTCCAGCAGTAGTCCTCGCCGAGACGGAACGGCGTCCGGCAGGAATCGAGCTGGTGGTAGAGCGGCATGCTGGTCCCCGGCGGCGTCATGGGCACGCCGGCCGGCGTCGACCAGGCCGGCACCAGGCCGTTCTGCGTGTTGCCGTTCTGTGCGTTCAGCGTGTTCGAGATGACCGTGTAGCTCTCGTCGATCACCTTGTTCCAGTTGGAGGTCTGGCCGGTCACCCGACCGAACGCGCGATAGTAGGCCGGCGCGAAATACGAAATGTTGATCACCGATCCGTCGGACTGATCGCCCGAGGTCAGCACGTAACCGTGGTTGGGATCGACCTCGTATTGCCAGATGAGGCCGATCAGCGTCTTGGCGCTGGCGAGGTAGCTCTGCGAGAGGCTGCCTTGACCGCCCCAGCGCTGGTCCGCCATCACGAGAGCGAAGGCCATGTCCTCGTCGCCGTCGGTGGCGGCGCCGGTGCCGAGCGCCATGGTCCCGTCGGCGCTGATGTACCAGTTCATCAGGCCGTGGTTGTCCGGGAACTGCTGCTCGTACTGCCAGAGCTGGTCGAAGGTGTTTTGGTCGTTGGCGTAGACCGCCAGCAGCATCCCGTAGCCGATCCCCTCCGAGACGGTGGAGTCGACCTGGGCGCCCGACGAGTTGGGGCGCTGCACGCGCAGGAACCCGCGGGCGCCGTCGCCCACCACCAGGTCGGACTTCCACTTCGCGTAAGCGGCCTGCGCGTCGGCCAGATTGGCGCCGCTCGGCGCCGCGCAATGGCCGGAACCGGGGATCAGCGGTGGGTTGGCGCCGCCCGCGCCCGTGCTGCCACCGCTGCCGCTGCCGCCGCGACCGCCCGAGCCGCTTGCGCCGCCGCTCGGCGCGCCGGTGCCACCGGCGGCCGAGCCGCCCGTGCCGGATGTTCCCGCCTGACCAGCCGCGCCAATGGCGCCGCCGAACCCGCCGCGCCCGCCACCCGATCCGCCGCCGCCGGCCGCGCCGCCTGCGCCCAGTCCCGCCGTACCCGCGGCGGCTGTGCCGGTGCTCCCGCCGCTACCGGTGGTCCCGCCGCCGCCGGTGTCTCCCGAAACTCTGGACGGCGCCCCGCAGGCGCCACCGAGGGCGATCGCCAGCGCGAAGACCGCGGTCTCGATGCGTGGAAAACGTTCTGGCGGGACGGACATTCTGCTTCGCTCCTCGCGTGCGCGGCTCGTCAACCCCCTCCGGCTACCCAGTAGAGCCCGAGTTATACGATATCGGGGCGGTTCGGATACGTCCGAGCGCCGCGGACGGGAGGCGCCAGGCAGCGGCTCAGACCAGCCCGGTCACCAAGGCGACGCCGATCAGGGCAAATAGGATCGCCGCCACCCGCTTGGTGAGCTTCGGGTTGAGCAGGCGGCCGGCGCGGTTTCCGATCAGCACGGCGATCGCCGACACCGACCAGAGGGCTGCGGTCGCGGCGCTGAAGACGATCAGCGGCTTTTCGGTCCGCGCCGCGAAGCCCGCCGTCGCGATCTGGGTGAGGTCACCCCACTCGGCCAGGAAGACCATGCTGAACGACATCCACAGCGACTTGCCGAAGCCCGTCGCGGCTCCCTCTTTGCCGACCTCCGCCTCGTCCCCGTGGCGGAACCACATCACGATGGCCGAGACCAGGAACAGCACGCCCGAGCCGATGTGGACCGCGCGCGGCGGCAGCAACGACAGCAGGCTCCCCGCGACGACCGCCACCGCGCTCTGGATCGTGAGCGCCGCGGCGGCACCCAACAACACCGGCAGCGCGCGGTGGCGGGTGGCCAGCACCAGCGCCGACAGCGCGGTCTTGTCGGGCAGCTCGGCCACGAAGATCACCGCGAAGATCGAGAGGAAAAGTTGCGCGGCGACCATGCCGCGGAAGTATGAGGCAATATGGGGACGATGAACCTCAACAAACGTCGGGCGGTCGGCGTGGTGGTGCTCGGTTTCGGCGCCCTGGCGCTGGCGATCCGGTTGACCCATCCGCGCAAAACCTTCGTCCCGCCCCACGCGCCGCGCCCCACGACGGAGGTCGGCTACGTTCATCCGATCATGCCGTCGGCGCCGGTGGTTAATCCGCCGCCGCCGACTTGCCGGGCGCGCGATCTGCACGACGTCGCGCGCGCGACGCGGCAGACGGCGAAGAAGGTGGCGGAGCGCGCCGCGCACGGCGAGCCGCAGGGCGCGCCGGCGGCCTGCCGCCTGGCGTCCGACGATCGCGCGCTCATCGGGGAGGTCGACGGGCTGGCGCGCGTGACCAGCGGCTGCGTGGCCCGCGACGCGACCCTCGACAGCCAGTGGAACCTGGTGCAATCGGCGGCGGTGGCACTGGACGCCTGTGCCGACTGTACCCACCCGCGGGGTTCCCGCACCGTGAGCTGCGGCCGCGCGCTCGAGCTGGTGGCCGCGGCGGAGAAGGCCACGCCCTAGAAGCGCGACCGTCTAACCCCCCGGCGCCGACGGTCGTCGAGAGGCGGCGCCGGTCAGGCCCCGGGCGCCGGACGGCGTTCGAGCACCTCGGGATCGCAGGCCCGCCGGTCGATGCGGCGCGGTCCCAGCTTGATCCCGAAAAGCGCGCCCACCGTCTGGTCGAACCCGACCAGCAGCCACCCGAAGATGGCGCGGATTATCCCGACCGGCAGGCGTGAAGCGTAGCGGGCGAATCCCCCCAGGTCCTTGAACTGGTCCATCGCCAACATGAGCTCGGGATCGTCGACCAGCGCCGCCGAGATCGGACGGGCCGGGAGACGCGGATCGGCCACGAAGGCAGCGATCTCGGCCGGGAGCCTGGTGTGGTACGAGCCGTCTTCGATGAGCGACGTGAGCGCGCGCTGGTGCGGGTGGGTTCCGGCCACCAGCTGTCTCGCTTGCCGATCCATCTCCTCGACGCCGGAGTCGTGCGCCCGCAGGAGCACCAGGTCATAGACCGGGTGGCGGTGGAAGGTCTGTAGCACGTGCTCGACGATGGCGTCGCGCGGCGCGAAGAGGCCGATCGGATCGAGCATGGTCGCCGGAGCGGAAA
The DNA here is from genome assembly GCA_035648655.1 of Polyangia bacterium. Classification (GTDB taxonomy): domain Bacteria; phylum Myxococcota_A; class Polyangia; order Fen-1088; family Fen-1088; genus JADGRB01. Next base: position 3,137 of record DASRLC010000385.1, on the reverse strand, counting down.
TGAACCGCCGCAGGTTGTGGAACACCCAGGGGATGCGCTGGTGGCGGTAGAAGATCTTGGTCTCCTCGGTCGCGCCCACGATCATCTGGTCGCGGCCCGCGACCAGCATCTGGGCGATGGTCGGGATGGCTTCGATGTGTCCGAGCGCGCGCAGCCGGATGAGCCGCCGGTGGACCAGCGCCGGCCGGAAGTAGGCGGCGCCAAGCGCGAACGTCTGCGTCAGCTTGTTCCAGTTTTGGCGGAGGCCGCCCACCACGTCCCACCAGAGCCGCCAGCGCGATCGCCCGAGCCAGGGCGGGGGCGTGGCCCCCTGCCGCTCGGCCATCGAATCGGCACGACCCGCGCTGTCCATCGGGCGCCCAGGTTAGCAGCTAGACTTGCGCGGTGGTTTGCTCCCCCTCGGCCGATCGATCGAAGGCGCGCGTGCGTGTGCGCGCCCAGATGTTCGCGGGGATCCTCGCGCTGGCCGCGTTGCTCGGCGGCCGAGCGGGTGCCGCCGATTCCGCCGTCGATGCACCGGCGCCGCCGAGACCCGCGGCTTCTCCCAAGTCGACCGGCGCGCCGCTGCCGACGCCCGCCGATCTCGCGACCATCCTGGCCGCCGTTCGCGCGCCGGGCGCCCGCGCCGTGCTGGTCAACCTATGGGCCACCTGGTGCGATCCGTGTCGCGAGGAGATGCCCGATCTGATCCGCTTCTACCGCGCCCACCGCGCCGAGGGCTTGCGCCTGGTGCTGGTGTCGGCCGACGATCCCGAGAGCCAGAAGGACGTCGCGCGCTTCTTGGCCGAGGCGGGCGCCGACGGCGCGCAGGCCTTCATCAAGACCGGCGACGACATGGCCTTCATCAATGGGCTCGACGCCCGCTGGAGCGGCGCGCTGCCGGCTTCCTTTCTCTATGATCGCCGTGGCGAGCAGCGGCAGTTTTGGCCCGGTCGGGTAACCTTGCCGGACCTCGAAGCGGCCCTGGCGCAGATCGCCGCGCCGCCCAAGGGCGGCCCCCACCACGAGACGAAAGGTCATCCATGAGCTTTGCAGCCCTGATCCTGGCCACCACCCTGGCCTCTGCCGGACCGCTGTCGATCGGCGCGCCGGCCCCCTCCGGCGCGACCAAGATGAAGAGCGCGCTGGACGGCAAATCGGTTTCGATCGCCGAAGTCGCCGGCAAGGCTGGAACGCTGGTGGTCTTCACCTGCAACCACTGCCCGTTCGCGCGCGGCTGGGAGCGCCGCATCGCCGATCTCGGCAACGCCTACGCCAAGAAAGGCATCGGCGTCATCCTGATCAATGCCAACGATCCGGCCAAATATCCCGAGGACGGCTATGCAGAGATGCAGGCGCGGGCCAAGACGCTCGGGCTGCAGGTCCCCTACGTGATCGACGATACCTCGAACGTCGCGCGCGCCTTCGGGGCCAGCGTCACGCCAGAGGCCTTCCTGTTCGACAAGAACGGCAAGCTCGCCTACCACGGCACGGTCGACGATAACCACACGGACCCGGCGAAGGTGACCAAGCGCTATCTGGCCGACGCGCTCGAGGCGGTGGTGGCCGGTAAGCCGCCCGCGGTCGCCGAGACCAAGGGGATCGGCTGCGGCATCAAGTTCCGCTAGAGCTCGATCTGGGCGCCGATCTCGACCACCCGGTTGGGCGGGAGCGAGAAGAAGTCGGTCGCCGAGCGCGCGTTGCGCGACAGGAAACGAAACAGCAGCTTGCGCCACTCGGCCATCCCGGCCCCTTTGACCGAGCGCAGGGTCTCGCGGCCCAGGTAGAAGCTGGTGTCGGCCTCGTTGATCGGCACGCCCTGGGCTTTGCAGCTCCGGAGGATGGCCATCACGTCGGGGCTCTCTTTGAACCCGCAGTGGGCGGTCACGCCCCAGAACCCCTGGCCGAAGCTCTTGACGCGCACCTTGTCCGATTCCGGGACCTCGGGGATGGCGTCGGTGGTGATCGACAGGATCACCACCTGCTGGTGCAGGACCTTGTTGTGCTTGAAGTGGTGCAGCAGCACGTTGGGCGTCCCGCGCCGGGTCGACGACAGGAAAACCGCCACGCCGGGGACGCGATAGGGCCGACTGGTCTCGATGTCGGCCAGGAAGACGCCCAGCGGCAGCGAGTCGGCCGCGATCCGCTCGGCCAGCAGCGTCCGCCCGCGCTTCCAGGTCAGCATCACGGTGAAGATGGCGCCCGCCACCATGAGCGGGAACCACCCCCCGTGGGCGATCTTCGCCGAGCAGGAGATGAAGAACGACAGGTCGAAGCAGAGAAACAGGGTCAGCAGGCTGCCCGCGCGCAGACGGCTCCAGTGCCACAGATCGCGGGCTACGTAATAAAACAGGATCGACGTGATGGCCATGGTGCCGGTCACCGCGATGCCGTAGGCGTCGGCCAGGCCGCTGGAGGCGCGGAAGCCGAGCACCAGCGCCACGCAGGCCACCATCAGCATCCAGTTCACTTCGGGCACGTAGATCTGCCCCTCGGTCTTGCCGGAGGTGTGTACGATCGTGACCCGCGGCAGGTATCCGAGCTGCACGGCCTGGCGGGTGAGGGAGTAGGCGCCCGAGATGAGCGCCTGCGAGGCGACCACGGTCGCCACGGTCGCGATGATCACCATCGGGTAGAGCCAGGCACCCGACACCAGGCCGTAGAACGGGTTGGCGGCCGCCTCCGGGTGCTCGAGCAAGAGCGCGCCCTGGCCGAAGTAGTTGATCAGCAGCGCCGGAAAGACGCAGGCGTACCAGGCGATGCGGATGGCCTTGGTCCCGAAATGCCCCATGTCGGCGTAGAGCGCCTCGCCGCCCGTCACGCACAACACCACCGAGCCCAGCACCAGGAACCCGTGAAGGCCGTGATGGAAAAAGAAGCGCGCGGCGTAGAATGGGTTGATGGCGCCCAAGATCTGCGGGTGACGGAAGATCCAGGGCAGCCCGGCCGCGGCGATGGTGACGAACCAGACCACCGTCACCGGACCGAAGACCGCGCCGATGCCGCCGGTGCCGCGCTTCTGCATCGCGAACAGCATCACCAGGATGATGCAGGTGATGGGGATGACGAAGGGTGAGAGCGCGGTGGTCGCGACCTCCAGCCCCTCGACCGCCGAGAGCACCGAGATGGCCGGCGTGATGACACCATCGCCGTAGAGC
>DASRLC010000384.1:0-15373 GCA_035648655.1 Polyangia bacterium | reverse complement strand
TTTCGGCGCCGTCGACAGCGCCGAAAAGGCGGTCGCCAGCGCCGAGGAGGCCTATCGGGTCACCGACGCCGCCCTCAAGGCCGGCGCCGCGACCACCACCGACCTGCTGGAGTCGCAAGCGGCTTTGACCCAGGCGCGCCTCAACTTGACGCGCGCCCAGTACGAGCTGGTGCTGTCCGACGTGGCGCTGACCCACGCCACCGGCCGCTGACGCCGCGGCCGACGGCCGGCGGACGCGAGGTACCATCGGCCGTCAGCCGCCGACATGTCGGCGTCTGACGCCGAACCTGCGTGTCGTACCGGCGCGAAAGCCGCACGCCGGCCCGATCGCGCCACCGAGCCCATTGCGGCCTCGGTGCGGCCGTGAAAAAGTGATGGGTGAATCCCATGCGATCATCCTTGTCGAAGCTGCTCCTGATCCTGTCCCTTGCCGCCGGTGCGCAAACCCTCCCGTCGGTGGCGCTGGCCTCGACCGTGCCGTCGGTCCAGGGCCGGCGCCACCATCCGCGCCGCAAGGCGCACCACCGGGAGCGGCCGCGCGAGCGCAAACACGAAGAGCACACCCAAGAGAACCACGGCGAGCTGTAGCGGTCCGGCGCGGCCCGCCTCGAGGCCCCCGCCGACCTGAGCCGGTTACTGACCGGCGTCGGGCGGGCAGATCGTCGGGTCGGGGTTGGCCGAATTCGAGCAGATGGGCATCGGCTTCTCGGCCACCCAGGCGTCCACCACCTTGAGCTCCCAGTCGTCCAGGATCGGGGCGGGGGGCGGCGGCATTGGAATAGTCGTGTTGTCGCTCCGATGGATCAACATCAAGAGCTCGCTGGTCGCCCAGGTGAGCGCGCCAAACCGGCAGGGAAAGCTCGCAGTGGAGGTGGAGGTGCACATCCCCGTATTCGCATACTGATCGAGCCAGCAGTTGGAGACCGGTATGATGTTGATGACGCCCCCATCTTCCACCGGTTCCTTCGCCATATTGAGGTTGCCACCCGCGCCGTGGCAGCGGACGCAGTGGGACATGAAGATCGGGCGCACGTCGGCCTCGTAGGAGGGCGAGGCCGGCGCCGCCGGCTGGCAGCCCGCCAGCAACGGCCCGCCGAAGGTCAGCGCCGCGCCGAACAGCAATCGGCGCCCGAGCGCCTTCCAAGAACCCGGTTTGGCCATGCGCGTCCTCATAGGTAGTAGTGAAATTGCAGCATGACGACCGAGGCGCTGGGCCCCTCGCTGGTCGCCCCCGAGCCGATGATCTGATACTGCGCGAAGAGCACGAACTCGCAGTGGGCCCAGGGGAAGAAGTTCACCTCGGCGTCGAACCCGTTGCGCGCGGTGCGCGCCACCGATAGATCCTCCTGGTAACGCTCATAGGCCACGCCGGCCATCAGGCCGCGCACCGGGAAGAAGGTGGCCCCCAGGTAGGAAACGAACTGGTTCTCGCTGAACGAGGCCGCGCCCACCTCTTGGTGGATGAAGTCGCCCTCACCCATGAACAAGACGCTCGCCGGCTCGATCCAGAGCTTGCCGACCGCGCCGCCCTGGATGCGGGTCGCCTCGCCGGTGGTGCCCACCCGACTCTGCAGCGCCAGCGCCGACATCCCGTTGAAGCGCTTCTCGGCGTAGATCGCCCCGCCCGACTCGCGCAGCCCCACCGATTGCAGCGGGTTCGGGAAGCTCTCGGGCGGCGGCGCGAACAGCGACGCGTGAAGCTCCCAGTCCTCGCCGAGGTAGCCCCCGGAGACCGTGTAGGTCTCGTCGTAGAGGTCGTAGCCGGTGTAACGCCTCACGTAGAAAGTATGTTCGACGAACCGTAGGCCGTAAGGCGCGAAGAAGCGCCCCGCCCGCAGGTAGAACCCGGTCGCGCCCTGGCTCCACATCAGGTAGTGCTCGCGCGAGATGAAGCGATCGGTCACCGAGTCGAGGCGACCCTCGGTCGTCTCGTCGCGGCCGACGTCACCGCGCACCCCACCCTCCAGATACAGCGAGACCTGATCGCCGAGCTTGAAGCGCGCGTAGACGTCGGTCTGCATCGGGAAAGCGGCGTATTCGGGCGACTCCGGGCCGCCCACGTCGTTGCGCAGCGCCGCCAAGCGGACGTCGGCGCCCAGTGCCAGCCAGGACGGCGGCGCCCACAGACCGTGCAAGAAGGCGCCGTCGCCCCCGCGGCTGATCGTGTCGCCCGATTCGTCGCGGCCCCAGTTGTTGATGAGCCCGCCGCCCGCCGGCGAAAAGTGGCACTGGCTGCACTTGTTGGTGCCGGAGCTGAATTGAAACTGCGGATAGGCGGAGGCCCGCCCGCCAAGCGCGATGAGGACGAAGGCCGCCGCCAGCGCACAGAGTGTGAGTCGTCGCATCTGGTTGGTCCCGTCAGTTGTTCGGAGCGCCGGAAGTGATCCAGCTTTCGATGAGCTCGATGTCGGCCTCGGGCAGCGGAACGTCCGGCGGCATGCGGAGCGATCCCTGCGCGTTCATGAGCGAGACCACCGCCGAATCGCCCGGATTGCCGGGAATGACATAAAACCCGTTGAGGAGCGTGTAGTACCCGGTCTCCCGATCGTGCAGGTCGACCCCCCCTTGCTTGGTGATCTTGGAGTGGCAATTCACCGTCGCGCAGCTCGGCTCGACGACGGTGGCGGAGATGACCGACCAGTCGGCCGGGCGGTCGTCCGTGGCGCTGCCACAGCCGGCGCCCACGGAGATGCCCAGCGCGACGAGCGCAGCCACCAAAACCAGGTTAGGCGGTCGCATGCGACGGATTATGCATCAAGGGCGATCGGGCTCAACTTCGATCGCAGATATCCATAGGGTCGCGATTCCGTCGGTGCCGGACGGATTTTCGCTGTCGAGGTGCAACTCGATGCGCAGATTTCCGCCGCCGTGGACCGCCGTGCCCCCCAAAGTGACCGGCATCGCGGGGCTTGGCCAAGACGCATGTGCCAGATTGGTCCCATCCGCCAGCAGATCCAGCCTGGCCGGAACATCCCCGGCCTGCACGCTCTCGGCCCGCATCGAGATCCGATACCGCCCCGCCGGCAAATCGAGATCGGTGGCCGCCGCGGTGTGCGCTTCCGAAAGCCGCAGGCCGAAGCCATCCCAGACGCCCCGCACGGGCGACGGGGCCGTCCCGGGCGGGGGCCTGGTCGCGCGAACCTCACACAGGCGGCCGACGCCGTCGATGTGGCAGACGCAGACCGCCCACCGGTAGCGATCCCGTAGCCCGGCGCCGGCCTCCATCAGCCGGGGCCAGCCCAGGAAGATCAACGCCAGCGCCAACACGGCGGTGACGGCTTCGGCGGCGATGCGCCGGGGCGGGCCGTCCGCCCTTCGTCGCAAGAGATCGCGCACGCGACCGGCGAGCCAGACCAGACCGGCGCCCGCGAACGGCAGCAACAGCACCGCGATCGCCAGCTGGTAGCGGACCTCGGCGAAGAACAGGGTGTAGAGCGCCGCCAGCGCCAGCGGCAGCGGCAGGAGCGTCAGCGCCGGCCAGTTTCGGCGGCCGGCGGCGGCGACGACGCCCAGCGCAGCGGCGGCGACCACCAGGTACCAGAAGTCGTCCACCACCTGTTCGATGCGGGCGCGGTGGAGCTCGAACCAGCTCCCGGCCGGGATCACGCTCTGGCGGTAGAGCGGCCAATAGAGCAGCGCGCGCTCGTGGGTGAGCAGGCGATCGGCCTTGGCGGCCAGCAGGCCGAGCGCGTAGCGCGGCTCGAAGGCGGTCCAGCGCTTGGCCAGATCATAGGCGGCGCGATCGGATTCGCGATGCGGGGGCGCGAACAGCCGGTAACCGGTCCCCTCGGCGAAGAGGCGGTTGAGCGATCGGCTGTACACGCCGTCGGAGTCGGGGTTGGCACCCACCAGCGCGGTGTGGCCGCCGTGGCTGTCGGTCAGGAAAAATTCGCCGTAGCGGTGGCGGTTGCGGAAGCCCCAGGGCAGCAGGATCACGAACGCCGTCAGCGCCGCCACCAGCGCCCGGGTCAGGACGTGGATCCACCGCGCGCCGCGGGCGCGAAAGTGCGGCGCCGCCAGGAATGCCAGCGGCAGCGCCACCGCCCGCACGTAGGCCGTCAGACCCAGCACCGCCCCGAACAGCAGCGGCGCGCCCAGCGGACGGCGGGCGGCGTTGCGCGCCAAGAGCCAGACCGCCAGCGCCAGCAACGCGGCCGCCGGCATGTCCGTGCCGGTCACGCTCGCGACCGCGATCCCGGCCGGCCAGCAGGCGCACAGCAGCCCCGCAACGATCGCTGCCGCCCGCCCGAAGACCGCCCGCGCGGTGCCGTAGACCGCCGCGGTGGCCAGGCCGCCCGACGCGACGCCGATCAGCTTGATCGCCGTGAGGCCGCCGCCCAGCGCGTCGATCGCCGCCACCAGGAAGACGTAGCCCGGCATATAGATGAACTCGGGATCGAAGCGGTGGTGCTCGACCAGGTAACGGGCCGACTCGAGGTACATCGCGAAGTCGCCCACCGGCCGCGTCGGCACGACCAGCACCCAGAGTAGGCGTACGCCGATCGCCAGAGTGCTGAGCAGGAGCCCCACGGGATGGTTATAAGCCGGGCCGGGTCGGGGCACGAAGCCGGGCGTCAACGACCAGAACGTCCGCGGGAAACGTCCAGATCTATCTGAAGGTCGAGCTTTCCGCGCAGCGCCAGAGCCTCCGCGTAAGCGCGGCGGCGGGCCGAGCGCTGCACGATCGTCTCCTTCCTGTTCGGCCGCCCGACTTCGCGCGAGCGGAGAGAGGTATTCACCAGGATTCCTTTGCCACTCGTCGAAGGCATCGCTCGATGTTGTTCGCGGCGTTCACGGCCGTCAAGCCGTGCGCCCAGGTCTCGGCGCTAGACCGCTTTTACGTCGACCCTGCTCAAGGCACCAATCACTGTTCTTCGGTGCCGGCCCGCCGTATCCGCGCGTCCGGCGAGCGCGTCGTACGGACCGCTGTGGTGATCCGGAGCGCGCCTTTCGATTCCGCTTGAAAGCGGCGGTCACAGCTAGAGCGCCGAGCGGTCGACGACGATCCAGTGGCCGAAGCGGGCGCCTCCAGCCCGTGGCCAGTCGGGCAACCGGGCGGGCCAGCCCCCGGGGCGATCGTAGCCGACGATGAAGGCGGCGCCCGTCGTGAGCAGGCTGTCTCGCATCGTGGCGGCGGGCGAGCGGGTGATGGTGAGCGTGACGGCGTCGGTCCACGGGATGCCGGCCGCGTGGGTGATGCCGATCTCCGCGAACGAAAGCGGCTCGATCATCACGCGGGCGTCGGGCGGCCGGACCGCGCGCAGATAATCGGCCAGCGCGCGGTCCTCCCCGTCGAGGCGGGTCAGCGCTCCCATCGACTCGGCGCCGGCCCAGATTCTCTCGCGCCCCACGGTCGCAACCGCCCAAACGATCAGGGAGAAGGCGACCGCGGACGCGGCGATGACCAGCCGATCGACGCGCGGGCGTAGGTGCGAAACCATGGCCGCCCCGAACGGCAACAACAGCGCGCCCGGCACCAGCGCGAAACGCGCCAGCGGCTCGAAGCTCTGGAAGGCCAGCCCACGCGCCAGGTACAGCCCCGGTGGACCGAGGGCGGCCACCAGCACGATCCAGCCCTCGGCGGGCAGCGCCCGCCATCGGCGGACCAGCCCGACGCCCGCGTAAATCGCCCCCGGCAGGGTCATGGCCGCCACGAACGACAGCGACCAGACGCCGATCTGGCGGGCGCGCCCGAGGAGCGCGCCGTAACGCGCGCCCGCGCTGGCCGCCAGGCTGGCGTGGTCGCTCGAGATGTAGCGCGCGAAGAAGAACGGATCGCCGCCGGCCAGGCGGCCCCACACCAGCCAGGCGGCCGGAAAAATGGCCGCCGCGCCGGCGAAGATGGCCAAGCCGCGCAACGCCATCGCCCGACGTCCCGCCCAGTCGTCGCGCCGCCACACCAGCCAGCCGGCGGCCGCCACCGTCAGCGGCAGCGCGATCCAGGCGTCGTAGCGCGTGATCGCCGCCAGCGATGCGAAGAGGCCGGCCAGCAAGAACCAGCGACGGCGTCCTGTCGCCAGCGCCACCAGCAGACGTTCGAGCGCCAGCACCCAGAGCAACAGGTAGAGCGCTTCGCTGGATGCCGTGGTCGACGCCTGGATGTGGAGCGGCGAGACCGCCAGCACGAACGCGGCCAGCTCGGCCCGGCGATCGGCCCGCGCGGGGTCGGCCGGGTCGAGCGCACGCCCGAGACGCCGCGAGAAAGCCAGAAACGGGAAGAAGACCCCGATCCCGACCAGCAGCGACAAATAACGCGACGAGCGCGCGGCGACCCGATCGAGCGCGATGAACGGACGCATCAGAGTGGTGTGCAGCGGCCCGAACTGGCAGTAGGTGCGCGGCACGGCGGCGCTGGCCGGGTCGAGCACCATCCGCTCGGCGATGAGCGCCCGCATCGGCGCATCGCCGTGTTTGTTCTCGGCGAACGGGAACAGCCCGACCCGAAGCACCACCGCCAGCGCGACGACGAACAGCGCCTGGCGCGACATCAACGGCGCGGCAGCGCGGCCCGCACGCGCGGCAACGCGGCGTCGATCTCGGCCAGCGAGACGGCGCCCACCGAGATCCGGAACCAGCCGCTGTCCTCGCGCAGACCGAAGGCCTGAAACGGCACCACCGCGAACCCCGCCCGATCGAGCAGCAGCTTGCGGGTGGCGTCGTTGCTCTGGTCCGGGATCGCGAACCGTACCGACAAATAGATCGCCCCCTGCGGCGCGATCACCTCGACCGGGTAGCCGTCCTTCTGCATCTCGGCGAAGCCCGCGGCCAGCCGATCGAGGCGCTGCTGAACGCGCGGGCGCATCTCGGCGAGATACGTCGTGACGGCCGCGTCGTCGTCGAGCAGCGCCGCCATGGCGACCTGCTCCGGACGCGGCGCCCAGGCGCCCACGTGCCCCAGGATGTCGGCCATCCGCTGGCGCGCCGCGGGCGGCATGACCGCCCAACCGACGCGCAGGCCGGTGGCGGCGAAGCTCTTCGACGCGGCGTCGAGAATGATCGTGTAGGGCGTCACGTCGGGACAGACCTCGGGCGGCGTGACGTGCTGGGCGCCGCCGAACACCAGCTGCCAATACACCTGGTCGTAGCAGAGCCAGATGGCCTTGCCGCCGGCCCGCTCGCGCCGGCGATTCTCCCCGACGATCATCTCGCAGATCTGGCGCAGCACGTCCGCGTCGATGGCGGTGCCGGTCGGGTTGAGCGGCGAGTTGATCAGGATGAGGCGCGCGTACGGCAGGTGCGGGCGCAGGTGATCCGGCGTCGGGAAGAAGTTGGTGTCGGCCCCCACCGGGATCTCGACGGCGCGCGCGCCGCACAGATACGCGTAGTGGTTGTTGTTCCAGGACGGAACCGGGTAGACGGCCGCGTCGCCCGGATCGAGCACGGTCTTGTACGACCCGTAGAGCAGCGGCCGCGCGCCGCCGGTGATCAGCACCGACTCGACGGGGTAATTCAGGCCCAGGTGCTTGGCGTAGTAGCGCGCCACCGCCTCGCGCAGCGCCACCACCCCGTCCGAGGGCGGGTAGTTGGTCTGCCCGGCGGCCAGCGCCGCCCGCATCCCGTCGAGGAGCGCGGCCGGCGCTGGGAACTGGGCCGGATCGAAATCGCCGACGGTGAGGTTGCAAATCTGCGCGCCTTTGGCCTTGAGCGCCCGGATCTCGGCGGCGATGCGCAGGATCTCGGACCCAATCACGCCCCGCGCGAGATCCGACAGCGACCCATCGACGGCGGCGTGCTCCCCAAAGCTGAGCGGCGTCTGCATGACCGGCGCATCTTACACGATGCCGGGCGACGGGCAGCCCGCCGCGCCGAGGGTCGCGACCGGGACATTCCTGCCCGGATTTCCCGAGCGCGCGGATCGTCGTTCCAGCCCCTCTCTCGAAGATTCAACCTTTTGCGCTGCCGTTCTTGGTCCGCCACCAAGAGGACACCACTCTGCGGCGCAGGGCTCCGTCCTCCACGGCCGGCCGCTATCCGGGCAGCACGTCGTCGACGGGAGCGGCGAGATCGGGGAAGGCTGCCGGGTGCAGGATCTCGCCCGGGCCAAAGGTCGCTACCTGCGTATAGCCGTCATTGGCCGGATCGGTGTGCCGCCGAACCGTACGGGTCGAAAGATCGACGACCCAATATTCCGTAACCTGGGCGCGCGCGTAGAGGGTCGCCTTGACACCCAGGTCCTTGCGCAGCGACGCCTCTGCGACCTCGACGACGAGCAGCGAATGCCGCGGATGCTCCCGCTGGTAATCGGCGATCGCCACCACGGCCAGATCCGGTTCCGGCTCCGATTCGTTTGATATCGCCAGCGGGCTCTGCACGCGGACCAGCGCGCGTCCGACCAGCGCCGGCACCAGGAGCATCGTCAATCGGCCCACCACGTCGGCGTGCCGGGCCCCCGCCGGGGTCATCTCGACCAACACGCCTTCCAGCAGCTCGATGCGCTCATCGCCGAATAGACCGTCTTCGACCAGACGATCGTATTCGTTTCGCCGCAGCGGCCGCGGGTGCTCGGGGCCTATCTCACGGACGTCGAGCACATCCTCAAGATAGCACGCAGGCCTTCGTCGCAGGCCATCCCGCGCCTGATCCTAAGGTGTCTTGCGGTCGCGGCGCCCGGCGTCGGCGCCGGCGTATTTGGCGCGCAGATGCGCGCGCGCGTGCAGGTCTCCTTCGGCCCACAGGCCGGGTTGCACTGCGGAATACACTGGCCGTTCTGGCAGGCGAACCCAGGCGAGCAGATCGGGGTGCAGCTCGCGGCGGCGCTCGCGCCCGCTGGTGCCGCCGGCGGCGCCGGGACGCCCGCGACGGCTTCGGTTCGAACCGCCAGCGTGGCCGACAGTATGTTCACGCCCGGCTGCGCGTCGATGAAGCCGTAGACGGTGTCGCCCCCTACCAGGCAGGCCTGGTGGCGCAACTCGTCGACGCAGAGCTCGGACGCGTCGCAGGAGACCTGAATCGTGGCCAGGTCGGTATAGGAATACCAAGGGCGCGTCTTCGGAAAGACCTGGACCGGACAGTAGCCGCCCATGCGCGGCGGCCGGGCCGGCGAGACGAGCGTGAGCCTCTGAAGCTCCGACTCGGCGCACGCGCCGGACAGAACGCCGGCCAGGACCAGGCCCAAGACAAAGACAGCGGCCCGTCGCCACGCGAGCTGCCGAAGCCACCGCATCGGCCGCCTACGCCCGTTCGAGGTAGGTGTAGCCGGCCAGGCCTTCTTCGTAGAGGCGCAGCATGGAGCGGGTCTCGTCGAGGCTCATGCGGTTGGCGCGCACCGCCAGCTCGGCGAAGCGCCGGATGCGGGCCACCAGCTCCTCGCGGGAGTAGCTGACGTATTTGAGGACGTCGGTGACGGTGTCGCCGGTCACGACGTGCTCGATCTGGTAGCCGCCCCCGGCCGCCAGCGAGACGTGCACGGTGTTGGTGTTGCCGAACAGGTTGTGCAGATCGCCCAGGATCTCCTGGTAGGCGCCGATCAAGAAGATCCCCAGGTAGTAGTCCTGGCCGTTGACCGGGTGCAGCTCCAACACCGGCTTGACGTCGCGCCGGTCGATGAAGTGATCGATCTTGCCGTCGGAGTCGCAGGTGATGTCGGCCAAGACCGCGCGACGGGTCGGCTCCTCGTTGAGGCGGTGGATCGGCATGATGGGGAACAATTGATCGATGGCCCAGATGTCGGGGAGGGACTGGAACATCGAAAAATTACAGAAGTAGGTGTCGGACAGCGCGCGCTCGAGGCCTTCGAGCTCCTCGGGCACCTCGCGCATCTCGCGCACCATCTTGAGCAGCTTCTGGCAGACCGCCCAGAAGATGTCCTCGGCCACCACCCGCTCGGGGAGCGACAGGTTCCCCAGGTTGAAGAGCTGCAGCGCCTCTTCCTTGTACTCGAGCGCGTCGTGGTAGGTCTCGAGCACGTTCTTGCGCGAGACGTCGCGGAAGGCCTCGAAGAGGTTCTTCACGACCCGCGAGGCGTCGGTGCCGATCTGCTCGGGCGCCTTGCCGACGTCGAACTCCCCCACGCCCAGGATGTCCACCACCAGCATCGAGTGGTGCGCCACCACCGCCCGGCCCGACTCGGTGACGATGGTCGGGTGCGCCACGCCGCCCGCGTCGCAGATCTCCTGCAGCGAGAAGACGATGTCGTTGGCGTACTCCTGCGTCGAGTAGTTCATCGACGAGGCGAAGTTGGTCTGCGAGCCGTCGTAGTCGACCCCCAGCCCGCCACCGGCGTCGAAGTACTTGAGCGGCGCGCCCAGCCGGCAGACCTCGACGTAGAAGCGTCCCGCCTCGCGCAGCGCGTTCTTGACCGCCCGGATCGCCGAGATCTGGCTCCCCAGGTGGAAATGCAGCAGCTCGAAGCAGCTCAGCAGATCGTTGGCGCGCAGGAAGTTGATCCCTTCCACCACCTCGCGGGTCGACAGGCCGAACTTGGACCGGTCACCGCCCGAGGCCTCCCAGCGCCCCGAGCCCTTGGCCGCCAGCTTGACCCGAATACCGATGCGCGGCCGGACGCCCATCTTCTTGGCGGTCTCGGCGATGAGCGACAGCTCGGAGAATTTTTCGACCACGATCAGCACCGTGCGCCCCAGCTTGGAGGCCATCAGCGCGGTCTCGATGTACTCCTCGTCCTTGTAGCCGTTGCAGACGATGAGCGCCTCTTCGTCGTCGAGCATGGCCATCACGGCCAGCAGCTCCGGCTTGGACCCGGCTTCCAGCCCGTAGTGATATGGCCGCCCGAACTGGACGATCTCCTCGACCACATAGCGGTGCTGGTTGACCTTGATTGGGTAGACGCCCTTGTAGTCGCCCTTGTACCCGTACTCGGCGATCGCCCGCTTGAAGGTCTCGTTCAGCTCGACGATGCGGCTCTGCAAGATGTCTGAGAAGCGGATCAGAAGCGGCAGCCCGATCCCGCGCCGCGCGACCTCGTCGACCAGCTCCTTCAGATCGATCTTCGCGGCGTCGGCGCCGGCCGGGTGGGCCTGCACATTCCCCGCGTCGTTGATCGAGAAGTAATTATTGCCCCAGTATTTGACCCCGTAAACTTCTCCGGAGTCGCCGATCGTCCACTTGCGGGGCATACCCGCGCCGCTGCTCATGAGGCGGTCTAAGTTGGAGAAGTTTTCGGTCGGACGCCAGTGAAAATATCGTCCGGCGGCCGCCGACCGTCAGAACTTCAGTGAGACGCCCAGCACGAAGTAGAAGTTGGGGTCGCTGGTCCCGATCAAGGCCTGGTTGAACGTCCCCTCGAAGGCCATCCGCTGGTCGAGACCGTAGCTCTGGGTCAGTGGCACGAACTCGAACTGGAAGAACAGCGAAGTCAGCCGGTCGAGCGCCGCCGTGGCCGAAAAGCCCAGATAAAATCGGTGACCGGTGAACCCCCGCGCGGGATCGCCGCTCCCGAACAGCCGCATTTTGGTCGCCGCATCGTTGGCCGGTGGATAGCCGCAATAGGAATCGGCGGTGGCGCCATTCGCCAGCTGCTGAGAGGGGGGACAGAAGGCGTCGTCCCAGAGCGACAATTTGCCATAAACCGACACCGTGGCGATGTCCGCGAAGGCCAAGGACGCGATGGCGTCCGCGTCGAAGAACAGGGAGCTCCGGCCGTTGATGCCGAATCCGTAACCTCCGTCTGCCTCGGCGGCAGCCGCGAAGGGCCCCGTGCCGACAATCTGATAGCGCCCGCGGAGGGCAAAGTCGGTGATGTCGATCATGGTCTGCATCTGAAAACCGACGTCGAGGCCGCCGATCTCGTAACCTCCCAAGCTGCGGGGAGACAGGGCGCCCACCATGATCCGCGCCGTCAGGTAGTAGGGGTAGCCGATCCCGAAGTCGGCGGTGACACCGCCGACCGGGTTGACCCGCGCCCCGAACGACGACATCTGGGTTCGGCGTTTGGTCACCTGCTCCGGCGTCGGCCCGGTGGGGATCAGCTTGAGGTCGACCGAGAAGATCTTCTCGCGGCCACCCTCGACCTTCATGTTCTCTTTGTGGTCGAAGTAGCCCTTGAGGCGGAATTCGACCACGTGATCGCCGGTGCCGATGCTGTCGCGCACCACCGGCGTGTGTCCGACCAGCTCGCCGTCGATGCGCACCTCTGCCCCTTCGGGAGTCGACAGGATGCGCAGTATCCCGGTCGCGGAGAGGTCGGCCACCATGGCCACCGACTGGTTCTCGACCAGGATCACCTCGCGTTTGAAGTCGGTGAAGCCGTCCCGGTGGACCACCACATAGTGCTTGCCGGGGTCGAGATCGGGCCGGTCAACCGGCGCCCGGCCCAGGCTCGAACCATCCAGGAACACCTCGGCGTTGGGAACGGTGGACTGCACCTTGAGCCCCGCGTGCGGCCGATCGACGGGGGCGACCTCCATCCGAAAGCTGACGATGGCGTTCTCGCCGGGGGCGATGCGCACCGTCTGCTCCTGCGGCTTGAACTTGATCTTGCGGCCGCCCACGATGTGCTCGCCCGGCTTGATGTCGGCGATGTTGACCGGGGCCTTGCCCTTGTCTTCGCCATCGATGAAGACCTCGACCTCGGGCTCGTTGGAGATGATGCGCAGGCTGGAGCCGCCAGCGGCGGGACCAAAGGTGGCCGCCAGCTTGGCCTGCTGCCCGGCCACGACGGTGACGGTCTGCCGCCAGGGGGGCAGCCCCTCCTTGCGCACTTCCACGACGTGATCGCCGGCGGAGACGCCGGGGATGATGGTCGGCGCCACGTCCTTGCGGGCGCCATCAAGATAGACGTCGCCGCCCTGATCGGAGGTCACCAGCAAAGTGCCGGTCGGGGCCTCGGCCCGCTCCAGCGACACGTCGCGGGTGCGCCGTTCCCCTTCGGCCAGATCGAACCAGTCGGAGAAGGATTTGAACCCCGCCTTCCGGACTTCGACCTGATGGCGGCCGGCCGGCAGCTCGAACGAGTTGGGCGCGGTGCCGCGATCGGCGCCGTCGATGAAGACCTCGGCGCCGACGCCGCCGCTGTCGGGGCTGGCCTGCAGATCGAGGCGCGCCATCTGGGGCGCGCGATCGAGGGTCACCACCAGGCTCTGGCTCTTGCGCACGTCCAGGGTCCGCTCTTCCGGTTTGAACCCCGCGAATTCGACGACCACCTTGATCGGGCCCTTCGGCACCTTGAGCGTGACGGGGGTGTAGCCAGCCACGCCGAAGGCCTTTGGATCGGGTTTGTCGCCCGCATCCCAGAAGACGGTGGCCTGCTGAGGCGAGCTGTCGACTTTGAGTCGAAAGGCGCGACCGTGAATGCGTGGGCGGGCTGAAGCCGTCTGGGCCGAGGCCGTTGCGGCGCCTGGGCCCGGGACCACTCCGAGGATGGCGGCGCCGAGAGATAGCGCAGCCGCTGCCAAGATCGGGGAGCGGAGCATCGGGGTGACCGAGCGTACCGGTGGACGCGGCGTGGCGTCAACCCGCGTGTCGCGTTCAGACCGCGGCGCATAGGGTGTTGTCCCCGCTCAGGCGCCTCCGAGATCAGAGCGCCGCGCCCAGCGCACAAGCGCCGCCCCGTGCGATATTCCACCGCAGCGCGTAATGAATCGGTCACGCACTCCGGCAGATCCGCCGATCCGCCCGTTGTGTATCCCGATCGATAACTAATTTGCCAAGACGTACCGGGACGCACTTTTTTTGAGAGCGTTGCTCGGGACAATCGCGTACGCTCATGTCGTACTCTGTGGGATGGGGGCGGTCCTTGTATCACTTAAGGTTGTTTCTTCCAGTTAATTTGCTCATGCGGCGCGGTGCGCTGGCTGCGGCTTTGGTGTTGGCGGGGCTTGCCGGTTGCAGCAGCAACGGCCACCACGCCGCGCCGCCCGTGCCCGACGGCGGCACCGACGGGTCGCACGACGTCTCGCCGCACGACGGTGCTGGCGGAGCCACCCACGTCGACGGTGGCACCGATGGTTCGCACGACGCATGCGGCTCGAGCGGCGCCAAACAAGCGGCCGGCGCGGCCTGCGCCTGCAACGGACAGTGCCAGAGCGGATTCTGCGTCGACGGCGTCTGCTGCAGCAGCGCCTGCACCGGCGGCTGCCAGACCTGCGCCGCCAGCGGTTCGCTCGGAACGTGCACCAAACGTACGTCCGGGGCCATGCCCCGCAGCCCCTCGGACTGTCCCGTGCAACCGGTCGCGACCTGCGGCACCGACGGCACCTGCGACGGCGCCGGCGCTTGCCACAAATACTTCGGCTCGGTGTGCATCGCCGGGACCTGCAGTGGCAGCGCGGTGGTGGGCGCCTACGCCTGCGATGGAACAGGACAATGCAAGCCGGGGGTGACGACTCTCTGTCAGCCGTACGCCTGCGATAGCAGCAAGAACGCCTGCTTCATGAGCTGCACCGCCAACAACCAGTGTAGCGCGCAGGTCTGCGATTTCGCCACTGGAAGCTGCGGCAAGAGCGGCCCCGGCGGACACTGCAGTGGCAACGACGACTGTATCTCGGGGTTCTGCTCGGACGACGTTTGTTGCAACGTCGCGTGCCAGGGGGCCTGCGTCGCCTGCAACCTTTCCGGCCGCCGGGGGACCTGCTGGCCGATCGCCGCGGGGGTGCCCGATCCACGGGGGAGCTGCAAAGACACCGGAGCGGGCTCCTGCGGACACGATGGCACCTGCGATGGCGTGGGCGGCTGCGCGAACTATGTGCAGGACGTCGAATGTCTGGCCCCCACCTGCACGGGCAACCGGCTCAACACCGCGGGGACGTGCGACGGGCTCGGCACCTGCGGCGCCCCGGGCGTGCGGGACTGCCACCCCTTCCGCTGTGCCGCCGGCGCTTGCACCAACGCGTGCAAGGTGGACGCGGATTGCGACACTGGGGCGGCCTGCGTGAACCAGACCTGCGGTCCCAAGCCGATCGGACACACCTGCGGCGCCGCGGGTGAGTGCGCCTCCGGTTTCTGCATCGACGGGGTGTGCTGCCAGAGCGCCTGTGGGGGCGCCTGCCGCACCTGCAACTCGCCGAACGCGCCGGGCACCTGCACCATGATCGCCTCGGGGAACGCCGATCCGCGCGCGGTCTGCGCCGACACCGGCGTCGCGTCTTGCGGCACCGACGGAAAGTGCGACGGCAGCGGCGGGTGCGAGAGCTATGCCGTCGGCAGCGTGTGTGCCGCCGAGACCTGCGCCAGCGGGCTCTACACGCCGGCCTCCACCTGCAGCATGAACGGAAAGTGCGTGGCGCCCGACGCGCGCGCCTGCGCGCCCTATGTGTGCAACGGATCCGCATGTTTCGGCGCCTGCGCCACCAGCGATCAGTGCAAGGCGCCCAACAGCTGCAGCGCCGCTGGTTCGTGCGGCCTCAAGTCCAACGGCGCCTCCTGCGCCACCACGGCCGAGTGCAGCAGCGGCTTCTGCGCGCAGGGCATCTGCTGCAAC
>DASRLC010000383.1:0-3678 GCA_035648655.1 Polyangia bacterium | reverse complement strand
AAATTTGCCCGCCTGGTTATATCGTATTGCCGTGCGTCAGGTTCGCGATTTTCGTCGCCTTCGTTGGATCAGGAACATTTTCAAACGCAGTGTTCCACTCTCGAATCGACTCGTTTCGCCAGCACCGACGCCGGCTATGGCATTCGAAACTCGCGAAAAGCAGCGTTTGCTCGAACGACTGTTAGCTGAGTTGAGTGAGCCCATGAGAGCTACGTTCGTTTTGTTCGAAATCGAAGGCTACACGAGCGAGGAAATTGCCGCTCTTCATAAGGTATCGATCAACACCGTTCGCGCCCGGATCTTCCGAGCGCGGACGAAGTTACTGGGCCTTCTGAAGAATGAGGTTGATAACGTTCTCGTAAATGCCAAATGGAAAACCGACACGACGACCCAGAAGAAGCGTCGGAAAAGCGATGGAGCGGCGCAACTTCTGCGGACGACCTCATCTGCGCGGACGCGGATGGCCACACCTTAAGCTCAGAGCCAGTCGCGAGCTCGCAGAATCCGTGTCCCATCTGCGCGTCTGCCGCCCCGTGACTCCGGATCGTGAGCCTGAGAAGTCCTGAGCCAAAAAAAGATCTACCGAACGTCGCGCCGGGAGCCTGTCGGCGACGTCGATATTTGATTCTGAGTTGTATCTGCACCAAATGTGCGACACGGTGCCCTTTACATAAATCGGCATAGAGTCCAACGACACTGCACCACGTGTGAGGGCCGGCCCAAAAGCTGAGGAACAGTCTCCGATGAACGCACGTGGTTTCGCTTGTGTCATGTCTGTGGTGTTACTCAGCGTCGTCGAGATGGGCTGTGGTAGCTACACCGATGACCGCCCCGCCGACTGGTCGGTCATCGCCGCCACCATCGTCGAGCCGAGCTGCGCGACGGTGAATTGCCACTCCCAGATCACCCACCAAGGGGGCGTCGACCTGCACGATCGGGAGACCGGCTACTACACGCTGCTCAACGGGTTCTACGTCGTCCCGGGAGATCCGGGTGATTCGGCGGTGGTGTCGCTCATGAACGCGCAGGGATCGACCCGGATGCCGCCGGACGTTCCGCTGCCCGAGGCCGACATCGAGCTCATCGAGAACTGGATCACCTCCGGCGCTCCGAATAATTGACGGGACCAAACCAGATGCGACGACTCACACTCTGTGCGCTGGCGGCGGCCTTCGTCCTCCTCGCGCTCGGCGGGCGGGCCTCCGCCTATCCGCAGTTCCAGTTCAGCTCCGGCACCAACAAGTGCAGCCAGTGCCACTTCTCGCCAGCGGGCGGCGGGCTCATCACCGCCTGGGGCCGCGACGAATCCGGCGACACGATCAGCCGCGGGGGAGACGGCGCCTTCCTGCACGGGCTGTGGGCGCCACCCTCCTGGCTGGCGCTGGGCGCCGACGTCCGCCTGGCGGCCTTGCGCAACGACGTGGGCGGCCCGGAGTCGCCCGAGTACGCCGCCTTCCCGATGCAGACCGATGTCTACGCGCGCTTCAAATTCGGCGATCAGGTCTCGCTGTATCTGGAGGGTGGGGTTCGCGGCGACGTGGGCCGCGGCGAGTCCGTCGACGATCGCATCACCTCGGTGACCGACCGGTTCATCTCGCGCGAGCACTATCTGATGTGGAGCCAGGGCGCGACCGGGTTCTACCTGCGCGCAGGGCGTTTCTTCGCGCCCTATGGCCTGAGGTTCGTCGAGCATACCTTTTACGTGAGGCGCTACACCGGCTACGACCTCTACGACGAGACCTACACGGTCTCCGGGGGCTACGTCGGCGAGGACTGGGAGCTGCACGCGTCGCTGTTCGCGCCGCCGCCCGAGAGCTTCCCGGATCCGCTGCAATCGGTCGGGCTGCGCGAGTCGGGCGGGGCGATCTATGCCGAGAAACGCTTCAACGGGATGTCGGCGCTGGCGCTGCAAAGTCGGATCGGCACCAGCGGCGAGGCGACGCGCATCCAGGGCGGCGCGGTCGGCAAGCTCTGGCTCGAGCCGGCCCGCGTGCTGTTCATGGGCGAGGCCGACCTCATTCACCAGGAGGTGAAAGTCTCCTCGTTCAGCGAGAACCAGTTCGTCTCGTACCTGGGGGCCACCTTCTTCCCGGTCCGCGGCCTCATGGCCGGTGTGGCCTACGAGCGCTACCAGGAGGATCTGTCGGTGTCGCGGACCGCGCGCAACGGGTTCGACGCGGAGGTGAACTTCTTCCCCTGGGCGCACTGCGAGTTCGTGTTCTTCGCGCAGTATCAGATCATCGGTTCGGGCGCGACCAGCGAGGGGCCCACCGCCTCGGTCTACATGCTGCAATTTCACTACTACCTATGAGGACGCGCATGGCCAACCCGGGTTCTTCGAAGGCGTCATCGAAGGCTTCGTGGAGGACGCGCTGGCGGCTGTTTCTGTTCGGCGCGGTGTTGGCCTTGGGTGGGTCGCTGGTGGCGGGCTGCCAGCCGGCCACGCCGGCCTCGCCCTCGTACGAGGCCGACGTACGCCCGATCTTCATGTCCCACTGCGTCCGCTGCCACGGCGCGGGCGGCAACCTCAACAACGCCCTGGCGCCGATTTCCGATGGGGGAATACTCAACCCCCCGGTCACCGATGTCTGGCTCGATCAGTACGCCGACACGGGAGCTTGCGGCGCCACGGCCGATCCGAACAACCCCTGCCACTTCGGCGCGCTCACCTGGGCACTGAACCTCGAGGGTGGAATTGAATTTGCGATTCATACGACCGGCTCGATAGATACGATGCCGCCGCCGCCGGCACCCCGGCTGGACGATTGGGAGCTTAAGGTCATAGATACCTGGATCGCCAACCCGATGTGCTCGGATGCTTCGAGCCCGAACCGCAATATTTGTCCTGCAGATGCCGGGATAGATCAGTAGCTGTCGGCAACCAATATTCTCCTTTGTCGCGTACCGAGAAGTCGATCTGGTGCCTTCACCGTCACCGCGCCATCAGAGGAACCTGTCTAAATATTGCCGTTGCGATGCTGGGCTCTTCCCGCCTGAGCTGATTGGCGTTCGAACGTTCAGAGCAGGGCGCCAGCTTCTCGCTTCATTTCCCAGGCTCCATTCGCCGCCGAAATGTGACGACTGCGGTATCGCTGGCGCGCCTGCCGGAGCTGCCCCTTCCATTCGAACCTGCGACTGTCCAGGTTTCGGGACCAGGCAGGACGCTGTGTCGCCTGCCAGGGACAGGGGCCTCCCACGATCCGAGGGTTGGCGGCGATGAGCTGGGAAGCGCCTCAGCTGAGGGAAGTGTTGGGCGCGTTCACTTGGTGGGTGTCTCGAACGCGAGTTTCTCCACCAGGATCCACGCGGTGCGGTCGAAAATATGCGGATCGGGCGCTACGCGGGACGCCTCGCGTTCTAACTGTTCCATCGACTGCACGATCATCTGGCGATCGGTCAGATCGGAGCGATCGCCAGAGTCGAACGCTTCCCGGCGTAACACAGGGAGGACCTTCGCGATCAAGTAGTGCCGCCCAGCGGGCGTCGCGTCCTTCGTATCCGTTCGGCGACTCGCGTAGCTGACGAGGACCCGGGGGTGGCGTAGTTGTGGGGGCATGAAGCAAAGGCGTAGGCGCCCCAAGGAGTGGCGCAGGCTGCTGGCCGAGTGGGACGAGAGTGGCGAGAGTGCCGCCGGGTTTGCGGGCCGAATCGGGGTTTCTGCGCAGACGCTGTATCGGT
>DASRLC010000382.1:0-7265 GCA_035648655.1 Polyangia bacterium | reverse complement strand
CATCAGGCCCAGCGACGTCGCGACGACACCGAGGAGCCCGAGCGTTCTGAAGGCGCGACGATGATAGATTCGCGGCATTTTGCACGTCCTTTCTAAACTATACAATGGGGGGATCGGCGCCCAGTCATGCTGCGCGCGTCTAAAAGTCCCGTTTAAATATATAAGGGGAGGATCAGCGCCCAGTCATGCTGCGCGCGTCTAAAAGTCGCGCCAGCTCGTCGGGCGGCAGCACCTTTTTTTCTAGGCACAGCTCGCGGACGGTCTTCCCGGTCTTGACGGATTCCTTGGCGATGGCGGCCGCCGCATCGTAGCCGATGCGCGGGTTGAGCGCCGTCACCATGGCCAGGCTCTGCTCGATGAGCGCCTTGCAACGCTCCTCGTTGGGCTCGAGCCCCTCGATGCACTTGGAGGCGAACAGCCGGCAGCCGTTGCCCAGGATGGCGATCGAGTGCAGCAGGTTGTAGGCCATGACCGGGATCATGACGTTGAGCTCGAAGTTCCCGGCCGCGCCGCCCCAGGCGATGGTGGCGTCGTTGCCGACGACCTGCGCGCAGATCATGAGCAGCATCTCCGACATGACCGGGTTCACCTTGCCCGGCATGATCGAGCTGCCGGGCTGCAGATCGGGCAGCAGGATCTCGCCGATCCCGCAGCGGGGCCCCGAGCCCAGCCAGCGCACGTCGTTGGCGATCTTGGTCAGGCTGACCGCCGCCGAGCGCAGCGCGCCCGAGGCCTCGACCAGGCCGTCGCGCGCCGCCAGCGCCTCGCACAGGTTGGGCGCCTGGCGCAGCCGGATGCCGATCTCGCGCGAGATGATGGCGATGACCTTGGGCGCAAAGTCCGGCTGCGACCCGAGGCCGGTGCCGACCGCCGTCCCACCCAGCGCCAGCTCGGAGGCCGAATCGGCCGCCGTCCGCACCCGGCGGATGGTGTTGGTCAGCATCTGCGTGTAGCCGGCGAACTCCTGCCCCAGGCGGATCGGCACCGCATCCATCAGGTGGGTGCGGCCGATCTTGACGATGTGATCGAACGACTGCGCCTTCGACCCCAGCGCGCCTTCCAGCGCCTCCAGCGCCGGAATCAGGTCGCGCTCCATCGCCTCGGTGGCGGCGATGTGGACGGCGGTCGGGAAGACGTCGTTCGACGACTGCCCCATGTTGACGTGGTCGTTGGGGTGGACCGGCTTCTTGCTGCCCACCTGGCCGCCCAGGATCTGGATCGCGCGGTTGGCGATCACCTCGTTGGTGTTCATGTTGCTGGAGGTGCCCGAGCCGGTCTGGAAGATGTCGACCACGAACTCGCCGTCGTGCTGGCCGGCGGCCACCTCGTGGGCGGCGGCGATGATGGCGTCGGCCAGCTTGGGTGGGAGCTTGCCGGTGTCGCGGTTGACCTCGGCGGCGGCCTTCTTGACCAGCGCCAGGGCGCGGATCACGCGGCGCGGGATGCGCAGCCCGCTGACCGGGAAGTTCTCCGAGGCGCGGTGGGTCTGCGCGCCGTAGAGCGCGGCGGCGGGCACTTCGACGTTACCGAGCGAGTCGGTTTCGGTGCGGCGATCGTGGGCCTTCTCGTTGGACATCTGGGGGGTCACTCCTCGAACAGGACGTCGGCGGTCAGGTCTTCGGCGCCCGCTTCCAGGCGGGCGCCGGACAGCTCGGCGGTGGTCTTGCGCAGCCGCTCCGCCAGGACCTGGGTGAAGGACCACAGCAGCTTGGTCGAAAGCTGGGGCTCCTTCCGGATGATCTCGTAAAAATCGCGCCGCGACAGCAGCAACACGCGCGAGCGCTCCTCGGCGGTGGCGCTGGCCGACCGGGGCTGCCGCCGGTCGATGAGCGCCATCTCCCCGATGTGCGACCCCGGCTCGAGGTGGGTGATGAAGGCGTCGTTCTTGTGCAGGCGGATCTTGCCGCGCAGCAAGATGTACATCTCGTCGCCCGGCGTTCCCTCCTTGATGATCTCCTCGCCCGGCGCGTATTCACGCACGGTGGTGACGTTGAGCAGGCGCAGGATCTCCTTGTAGATCAGGTGGCGGAAGAGCGGCATCTTCCGCAGCACGTCGACCTTGCGCGCGAGCTCAGCGGCCCGATCGTCGGCGGCGGCCGGCTGTCCCTCGACCCGCACGACGATGGCGGTGATGTTGTCGTGCCCGCCGCCGGTGTTGGCCAGATCGATGAACCGCTTGGGCAGCAGCTTGACGTCGTCGCCCTTGAGCGCCTCGATGATGCGGGCGTCGTCCAGGTAGGCGTGCAGGCCGTCCGAGCAGAGCAGGAACTGGTCGCCGGGCAGAATCTCGAAGTCAATGGTGTCGCCCTGGACGGTCTCGTAGACGCCGACCGCCCGGGTGACGGCGTTCTTGTAGGCCTTATACTGGGAGGTCTCGAAGGTCTCCTTGGTGACGCGGCCGCGGCGGATGAGCTCGTTGACCAGCGAGTGGTCCTCGGTGAGCTGCACCACCTGGCCGGCGCGCAACATATAGATGCGGCTGTCGCCCACGTGGGCGATGAAGCCGCGGTCGCCGGCGATCAGCAGGGCCGAACAGGTGGTCCCCATGCCGCGCTTCTCGGGCTCGGCCTGTCCCTTGTGGTAGATGGCCTGGCCGGCGGTCTGGATGGCGTTCTCCAGCAGGCTCAGGACCTCGTTCGGGCGGACCCCGGCCTCGGCCTTGGCGAAGCGCTCGACCGGATCACGCCCCGCGTCGACGGCGTTGCGGAACTCGTGGACCGCCAGCTGCGACGCCACCTCACCGGATGCGTGGCCCCCCATGCCGTCGGCGACCACGAAGAGCGACAATTTCTTGTCGACGAGGAAGTTGTCCTCGTTCGTCTCCCGTTTCTTTCCGACGTCGGTGGCAGCCCAGAAGGATAGCTCCATGGGGGTCTCTCCCGAGCCATCATCGCTATCACGAAACCCATCCGAACCGATACGGGAATCGCGAACGAATTCCGCGGGCTTGACACGGCGGGCGCCTCTCTTTAGATATGTTCCCCTTCGCGCAAGCGGGGACCATGCTCGGGGATCGTCTAATGGTAGGACGCCAGACTCTGGATCTGGCTATCAAGGTTCGAATCCTTGTCCCCGAACCACCGCCACGGTATAGAAACACGCTCAAAATTCACTCTGGCCCCATGGTCTAGCGGTTAGGACGACGCCCTCTCACGGCGTAAACTCGGGTCCGATTCCCGATGGGGTCACAATTTTTAACCAACGGTTCCGCCCTTTTACGTGGGCGGTAGCAAACCCGATAGCAAACGCCTTGCTACCACCGTCGGGTGCGGACCAGGGCTGGCGGTTCTCCGAGCCGACGATGACCGGAGGCTGTCAACGTCAGCCGAACCTCATCCATGTCGTGTCCATCAAGGCCGGCCCCGGCTATCGCGCGTAAGCGACTCGATCAGCTCCGCCACTGCTCGACGCACTGGCTTGAGATCGACCTTCACCAAGGCCCCTCGCGGCGCAAACTCCGTGACCAGATCCTCGAGACCGAAGAGTGCGCGAGGAACGATGGGGAAGAGTATCTGGCCGAGTAGACGCTGCGTCCCCTCTGCGCTCACCCGCGCGGACACATCGAACGTGGCCTTGAGGAAGGAACTGAGTCGCGCAGAAACCGCGGCAAACATCACGTCGTAGTGCTGCGCTGCCGCCTCTGGAAAGCGGGTCGTCTCCGCCAGCGTCATGCGGAGCATCTGAATCGAGGGCTCGTAGAGGAACATTTCTAGGTAGCGCGCGCAAAACTGCACGAGCGCCTCGGCAGGCCTGGACGAGTAGGCCTCGGGGGCCTGCAATCGTTCCAGGATGAGGCCCCGGACGTAAACGATCACCGCCAGGAAGAGCTTTTCCTTACTCTCGAAGTGCGCGTAGACCGACCGCTTGGACGTCCGAGCGCGGGCGGCAACTTCATCCATCGACGCGCGCTCGAATCCACGCTCCAGGAAAACATTCTTGGCGACCGAAACAATGTGGTCTCGCAGTTCACCCCCGCGCTTCGCCATGGGGCATCTTCTCGCGGCCCTGCGGTCCTTGCCAGTTTTCAGCTTGCATGGGTAAACGGTACGGTATAGTTTACTTTGTCCCAACGAACGGAGGATCCCTCATGATCGTCGTCACCACCCCGGCCGGATCCATCGGATCGCAGCTGGTCGACCAGCTGCTAGCCGCCCACGAGAAGGTGCGCGTCATCGCGCGCCACCCGGAGAAGCTCGGCGCCTCGGTTCGCGAACGCCTCGACGTCGTGCAAGGCTCTAGCGACGACGAAAGCGTGCTCGACCGCGCGCTGACCGGCGCCGAGAGTCTCTTTCACGTCGTTCCGCCCTTTTTCGGGGCGCCGAACGTGACCGAGTACTATCTACGGTTCACACGCGCCGCCTGTGCGGCGATGCAGCGCAATGGCGTCTCGCGCGTCGTCACGGTCTCCGGCATCGGCCGACGTGTAGATGCCAAGGCCGGCGTCGTGACGTCGTCCTTGCTCAAGGATGTCGAGTTCGAGCGGGCCGGTTTCCACGTGCGCGCCCTCTGGTGTCCGGGCTTCATGGAGAACATGCTCCGCGAAGTGCAGTCGATCCGCACGCAGGGCTCCTTTGGTTCCCCTCAACGTCCCGACGTGAAGGCACCCTACGTCGCCACGCGCGACATCGCCGCGACCGCCGCGCAACTGCTCCGTGATCGGTCGTGGACGGGCGCCGGCGGCGTCGCGGTCCTAGGCCCTGAGGATCTCACTCTCGCCGACATCGCGGCGATCACCGCCGAGGTGCTGGGTCGCCCCGTCCGCTATCAACAGGTCCCGGCCCAGGCTTACAAAGCGCAGCTCCTGAAATACGGCGCGAGCGAAGACTTCGCGCAAGGCCTCGTCGACATGTACGCGGCAAAGGACAACGGTCTCGATAGCTCCGAGCCGCGAACGCCGGAGTCGACCACACCGACCACCTATCGTGCATGGTGCAGTGAGGTGCTCAGGCCGGCGGTTGCCGGTGCTGCTGGGTAGCTCACGGGAGGCCCCGAACGGGGCCTCCCCGCGACGCGAGTTCGAACTGAGATCCAAGCTCGCCGCCTTCGCGGCAGCGGTCTTCGGTATCCAGGCTCAACCGGTTCATCGTTCAGACATCGCCATAGCGGGACGCTTCCCTTTCGGCTCAGGGCTGCCGGTTCGCCGAGAAGGTAGGCGGCAATGACCGCAGGGCGTCCACCGAGCGCGAAAAGGCGCGAAAGAGCGTCTGACGGCTTCCTCGCTTCTCCCTCATGCCGCTAGCGGAGGAATCGTCGATCCACTGGCGCGGTGCCCAAACGTCGCAGCTCTTTACAGCGGCGATTGGCAAAGACAATGTTTCGGTTCTGTCCAGGTCTTGCGTCGGTGACGTCGGCCCGACGATCAATCGCCGCGCGGTTGGTAACGGTCCTCACGGCCTGCCGTCCTGGAAGGCTCAAAAAGAAATGGTGCTCCGAATTTTCTCAACATGACAACGGAGGATTGGTATTTATGAGTCGTCGGAGGCTTCATCCATGGAAAATCGCAAGAGGGTAGCAGCGGTCGCGTGGCGCCTGGCAACGACGGCGTTAGTCGTCACCTTCACGGCCTGTGGCGGTGGTAGCGGCGGCAGCGGTAGCGGCGGAAGCGGGGGACAAACCGGCTCGGGTGGAAGCCATGGTGGTTCGGGCGGCTCGGGCGGCGGTGCCGGCGGCGGCGCCGGCAGCTCGAGCGCAGGCGCTGGCGGCGGTGCTGGAGCTCCGATCTCGGGCGCTGGCGGCGGCGCCGGTAGCTCGGTTGCGGGCTCTGGCGGCGCGGCCGGCGGTTCGGTCGCGGGCTCCGGCGGGCATGCGGGCAGCTCGGCTGCGGGCTCAGGTGGCGCGGCCGGCGGCTCGGTCGCGGGCGCCGGCGGACATGCTGGCGGCTCGGCCGCGGGCGCCGGCGGCAGCGCCGGCACTGGCGCGGGCGGTGCCGGCGGCGCGACGACCACGTGCGGCGGCAGTGGCCAACTCTGTTGCGGCACCAATTCCTGTAACGACGGCGGCTGCTGCATCGGGGGACGATGTTTGTCCGCTGGAATGACCTGCACGGGCGACGGCACGAGCGGAACATGCACTGCCGGCTCCTGTCACAGCGGGACCACCCCGTGTGGCGCGGCGACCCAAATCTGCTGCGGCGAGAATGACGCCGGGCTGGGCGGGACCTGCACGGGTTCCGGCGCGATCTGCTCCATGGGGATGTGCGGATCCTGCGGGGCGGCCGGCGAGACCTGCTGCGGCGGCGCCGGTGCTAACCGTTGCGGCACGGGACTTTCGTGTCAGGCCGGCGACGGCGGCACGGCGTGCCTGGCCTGTGGCGGCAGCAACGAGGCTTGTTGTCCTGGGAATGTCTGCAACGCCGGACTCGGCTGCAGCAATCCACCCGGCGCCGCTCCCGCCACCTGCACGACCTGCGGCGGTTCGGGGGAGGCGTGTTGCCAGGGAATTGGTATCGCCGCGTGCGGCGCCGGCCTCTCCTGCCAGGCGGGCGGGGATGGCGGCACGGCATGTCAGCCCTGTGGGGGCGCGGGCGAAGCGTGCTGCGCTGGGGGCGGCGGCGCCGCCGCGTGCGGCACGGGTCTCTCTTGCCAGGCCGGCGACGGTGGTTTGCGCTGCGCATCTTGCGGTGGTAACGGCGAGGCCTGCTGCGGCGGCAACGTCTGCAACTCCGGTCTCGGGTGCACCAATCCTCCTGGCGCCGGTCCTAATCTTTGCGCCAGCTGCGGAGCACTGGGCTCGGCCTGCTGCGAAGGGACCAACTTTTGCCAAACGGGCGGCACCTGCGCCAACGGTACGGGCGACGCCGGCGCCGCTTGCGTCGCTTGCGGTGGCTCTGGGCAGCGCTGCTGCGGCGGCTTCGGCGGAACTTGCTCGACAGGCTTCGCCTGCGTGGCGGGGGGCGGCGCGCCCGCGACGTGCTCGGCTTGCGGCGCTTCTGGGCAACCCTGCTGCGGCTCGGGAACGGTGGCCACGGGAACCTGCAACGCCAATCTAGCCTGCGCCAACGTCCAGTCCCTGGGCATCATCTGCGTGACGCCGTAGCGGTCGCGCCCTTCGAGTGACCCGCGCTGCAGAAAACGGCGCAGGCTTCGACAAACCGCCGCGGATCGTGGGGCTTTCGGGATATAGATCCGCCATGCGCACATTGATGGGAATGGTGGCTTGTGGGTTTCTGATCTCGTGCGGCGGCGGGGGCGGTTCGGGGGGAACGGGCGCCGGTGGCACGGGCGCCGGCGGCGCGGGCGGTACCGGTGGCCAGAGCGGCGGTGGCG
>DASRLC010000381.1:0-27744 GCA_035648655.1 Polyangia bacterium | reverse complement strand
CCTCCGGAATGAATGCCCGGACGATGTCCCACTCCGCGTCGGTCAGATCGGTAGGGTACGGTGTTCGCATTCACCCATCTGCGGCTGTCCCTCGGACAAGGCAAATTTCTTGCGGGATTTTCTGTAGGACACCCTCTAAGGATCAGAATCATCTGATTCCTAATACACCCCCACGCAGCATCATTGACCTCCTCATTGAATGTTCGGACCTTTCGCGCAAATTCGCCTCGCTGCCCCTCCCATGCCCTCTTGAACGTAGCGTTCTCCAGGAGCGTCAGACTCGACGACCTCTTTGCCATCGCACGTCGACTGCTCCAGAGATTACGTAGTTCCGGCACTATCTCATCGGGGCTCTCATCGCGGCTCCACAGGAACGGCCGCTCCTCAGGTCTGGCTCCTCCTTCCAACGCACACGCCAACTTCCCTTCAACAAGACCGAAGGCGTGATACACAACCCAGTCCATCTCCTCTTGGCAGCGAACCATCGTGTTGCGCACGCGATCCCTTGCCGCCTCTGCGGCTTGGAGACGATTCCGCAACGTGGCGTCTTCAAGAGCATCCTCTGTAGCCATAATCGCCTCGGGTGATTTCTGCTTCCACTCGTCGGCGCACCCCTCTATCTGAGCGCACAACTCCTCCATCGCGACTGCGTGTTCCGCCCCTCGCGAACACAGCGCGCCTGGCACTGGGAATGTCTTCAATGGCTTCGAAGCAAAGTCGTATCGATTTTTCTCCGGACGCATCTTGATCTTGCTCGCGTCGCGTCTTGCTCGTTCTCTTGGTTGAGAGACC
Source organism: Polyangia bacterium (assembly GCA_035648655.1). Taxonomy (GTDB): domain Bacteria; phylum Myxococcota_A; class Polyangia; order Fen-1088; family Fen-1088; genus JADGRB01. Next base: position 26,952 of record DASRLC010000381.1, on the reverse strand, counting down.
TGCTTCATCCAAAAGCACGCGGTCGATGAGTTGAGCAGACTCAACATCGCCCCGACGGTAATCGGAGATGTATCGCGGAGCATCAAAACCGGAGCCTTGCCGCTGAAGACTCGACCACCGCGATCTCGGACAAAATGATTGTGGGCTGCAGTGGTGGCAAAGACGAGTCTCTCAAGAGCCGCGTAGCGCTCGGGTATCCATCGATACCATGACCACCATGGCTCAGCGTTCTGACCTCGAGTGCGGCCGCCGAAGCTCAGTACCGACTCTACGCAGGAACGAAACGGCCACAGGAAGCGCGCCCAACCGGCATACATGTCAAGCTGGAGAAGTTCTCCGTTATGGGAGTAGGGAACTAAAGCACGTCCTGGCTTCATGAAAGACCAGTCGCGCACGTTCCCCCCAGTTACGAAGGGCTTAATCACGTCCTCGCCTAGGACTTGGGGGGCAATCTCCTCGAAACAAAATACGTCATCTTGTCCCGAGAACGATGCGGGACCGATCGACTCCACACAGTTTCCAAGAATCGCTTGTGCCGCACCGTCAAGTCGACTCTTGAGCGTTGCACTCTCTTCAGCACCAAGAGGCCAAGGCCACTGAGTCAGCGTGGCGCGCGCAATGTCACCAACCTCGATGTAATCGTTGCGGAAGCCTGGAGCGCTCCAATGTTGCACTATGGACGACCACACCAAGCCCTGCGCGGGGTCCATCGGAGTCTCCGATTCACCGCGAAGCCCTGAAACTAGCCGTACGACGTCAAGTCGGGGTGCGCGACTTCGACCAAAAAGAATCAGAGTCGTGTCGTGCCCAGGAATGTGAGCGCCCGAGGTATCAATTACCGCCGTAAGATCAAGTCGAGGCAGGATCGTCTCGATTAGGACGTGGCCGTAGTCGCGTCGTGCAAAGCTGTTCGAGTTGATCATTCCGACGAATCCGTCAGGTGAGGCCAATTGGAAGAAGCGCTCGACGAAGGGAACGGAGAGCGTGTACTTGCCGAAAGCGCTCGAAAATCGCGACCGATACAGTTCGCGTTTGGCGCGATCCTCCACGGCAATGTACGGCGGATTACCCACAACAACGTGATATGCGGACGACAGAACCTCGTGGGCTGCGTCGTGGTCCTCGAGATGGAATATCGTGTCGCCCCAAGAATGATCGGGTGCCCTAGACGAGAGGCGCGCCTGCTCGCCGATGTGCCCGTGTAACAGTGAGTCCGCCACCAGTAGGTGCGTTTCAATTCTCGGGGCCCGGCCCAACGTCTCGATCCCCGCGTGCGCCAGGTACGAGAGCGTCAGTCGGAATCGCGCAATCGCCACCGCGTAAGGGTTTACGTCCACCCCGAACACCTGCTCCAAAGCCGCTATGGCGTGCTCCCTCCGGTCCGTCCCCGGCGCTGTTCGCATCCGGTGTTCGAACAGGCGATGGAAGGCGCCCAGGAGGAAGTGCCCCGACCCGCACGTCGGGTCGATAACCCGCACCTCCGTCAGCCCGAACTCCTTGATCGCAGGCTCCAGAGTCTGGTCGAGAATGAACCGCTCGACGAAGTCCGGCGTCTGCAATAGCGCATATCGTTTTCGAACCCCCGCAGAGAGGTCCTGATACAGATCCCCGAGGAATCGGGTGTCGCTGCCCTCGAACTTTTGGCGAGGTGTGCCGTCTGTTTCCCGCAAAACCCCGAGGAGAGCTCGGATGCTGTCATTGGAGGGAGACAACCGCCACGCCGGGTTGTGCGCCGGCCCCAGCACGTCCGCTGCGCCGGGATACGTCGCCAACTCGCGAAAGACGGTCAGCAAGTAGTCACGTTCGGTCAGCGAGGGTGCGATCTCGATGAACTGTTGAAGCGAGTCCATCGCGCCCTCACCCGCGATCCGCCTGCGGTCAAGGAAGCCTCGATCCTCCAGGACGCGCACGAAAACGCACGAGAGGATCCACGCCGCGCCCACCTGCTCGACCGTGTGCTCCACCCAATCGGCGAAGTCCGCCGCCGAGCGCGACGCCGAACGCTCCGCTTCCCACCGCTGCCGTAGCGACCGCTCGACGGCGGGCTGCCGCGCCCTCTCCGTTAGGTCAGGAACCAGGGTCTTAGCGAGCAACGTCGCCATCTCTTCCGTCAGGGTCTTCGCCTTCCCGCGTGCTCCACGCGACATCAGTAGGTTCCTCCGCGGTGCAGGTTCAGGATCCAGGGTTCCGGCACCCGCAGGCGTTGTGCCTGCGAAGCGAGGGGGACTGGAAGCGGACGCGGACTGGCGTCGATCGTGGCGGGCGCTGCGCTGTCGTCAGTCGGGTTCACTAGCAGGATCGGGGGAGCATCGTCCTGCTGGCTGCGTTCAACCAGACTTCCGACGACGTCATCCAAGCCGTACCGCGCCAGGATCCCCGGCTGCGTGAGAACCACCGGCCTTCCCTTCTCAACGACGCGAGCGAGCACTCGCTCGGCCGCCTTCTTCATCAGGCGCCGCAGGTTCTCCCAATCGTCGCCTCCGGTCGGGCCTTGGCGATCCGCCTGCCAAACGACCGCCGGCTCGACACCCAACTCGACCATCAGGCGTTCTGCTTCGGCCAGAACCTGCGTCTCGATCGATACTGAGCGAGCGCCGAAGCGATTGGCCAGTTCGCCCGCAGTCGCGCCGTCATACCCGGACGTCACGTCCAACACGCGGAAGTAACGCTTTTCGATCGCCAGCCGGATCTTGGCGTCGAAATCGAGCGCCTCCTCGTTCTCTCTGCTCTGTTTGGGGGGCCGGTGGCTGGTGTGGGTGGTGGCGACCCGTAGCCCGAGCCGCGTCTCGAAGGAGATAGGCGCCGCAGCGCCCGGCCGAACGTACGCGGCCTTCCCCTCGTCCCACACGAGACCGAGCGGCCGAACCAACGCGTCGAGCGCCATGCGGTCGGGCACCTCCTCCGCCTCTGGGTACCGTGCGCGCACCAGACGACGAATGGCATCGGGGGTCGTCTGATGCGGCGCGAGTGCCCCCGCGGAGAGCGCCACCGCCCGTGCCGCGGGAAGGCCCCTCGGGTAGAGCTCGAGGCGAGCGCTGCGGGCCGCCCCGCGACTGGCCTCGGCAGCAAGGACAACCAGGCGATCGTGGGCAAGCGATGCAAGGGACGTCCCGGCGACGATCTTGAAGAGAGCTTCCTTCACCTCCTCCGTTGCAGGGAGCGGCTCGTGGCCGGCCAGCTCGTCGGCGCGCGCCCCAAGCGCCCGCGCCAAGGACAGCGCCTCGGACTCGCGGGCCAGCCACAGGCGATGGTCGATGCGGCCAAGTGCCAACTCGTCCGTTGTCTCCGCGGCTACCCGCACCAGCGCCTCCACCATGCGATCCGGGCCGCCGGCGGGTACGCCCGAACGATGGCTGATTTCGGCCGCCAGCGCCTCGGCCACGTGAGCGACGGGTCCGACGCCCCCGATCCGATCGAGGGCCTGCCCGACTCTGGCCTGGAGCTCGCCCAACCCCGGATGCTCGCGCCACTTGTCCCGGGCCTTGTCGAGCGCGATATGAACCGCCGCCCGAGTCACGCCGAGTCGTTTGGCCAGCCCGACCATCTCGTCGCTGTGCTCGCCCGACCCCGGAACCGGTTCGAGCCCGAGGAGCTGAGCGGCCGTGACGAGATACTTCGAGCGTTTGCCGCGGGCCGCGAAAAGCTGGTCGAGCCAGTCTTCTATCGTGGTCGGCGTCCCCGACACCATTGCCTTCGAGGAGCTCTCTTGCAGCCAATCCAGGAGGATTTTCGCTGCTCCGCCGTGGTCAGCAAGGATGCGCTCCACCTGAACCTTAGGTGCGGACGCCACCAGAGACGCATTGCCCAGACCGGCATCCTCAAGGGCGCTGGCCGCCGCCGGATCGAGCCCCGGCACGAAGACCACGCCGAAGACGATGCCACGGTAGTCGGCAACGAATGGTGCCTCTTCCGACAGCTTGAGCCGAGTCCCGATGACCGCCCGGGCGTCGTCGAGAAACTTCAGGATCTCTTGGTGTGTGGTCCGCCCGATACCTCGCGTCGTGGATAGGCGATTGTGCGGCATCCGCAACAGCTCGCCCAACGTCGTCATCCCGGCACGGTCGATCGCGTTTTTGGCTCGCGCCGAGAGTGGCAGGCCGCCCACCGGGGTCGACTCCGTCAGGCCCGAGATGTCGCGCGGCGCTGAAGGGGTCGTCTCCTCCGCCACATCTGTCCACGACGCTGTGGCGAAGCAGCTTACCCATTCGACCCGCATCTCTTCGGCACTCGGGAACCGCTGGCCGGCGTCTCGCGCCAGCGCGCGCCGGAAGAAACTCGAGAGGCGCGACCGCACGGAGGCGTCGAAGCGCTCAGCTGAAATCCGGATCTCGGCCCCGGTGGCGGCCGCCGGCTGGTCGCCGTCCCCCCACGCGGGGCGAGCCCCGGTGAGCATCTCGTGCAGAGTCATGGCGACGGACCAGCGATCTGCAGCGCTGTCCCAGCGCCCCCGCGACGGCAGGAAGGGATCCCGGTAGGCCGGCGTCCCAGCCGTGATCGCAGTATCCGCCGCGCCGGTCAGGGAGAAATCGAAGAGGAGGAGGTTCCGTTTCTTCTTCGACTGGCCCGGCAGGACGCCCAGGTTTGCCGGCTTGATGTCGCGGTGCTGGACGGCCTTGTCCTCCAGGCTCTCCAACGCCCGCAACAAGTCCTCGCCCCAGCGCCGCGCGAAGTCGAGGCTCGGCGGGCCCTCCCGGGCGATCAGCGCGGCCAGGCTCTCGCCCGCGTCCGTCATCAGCAGGCACGTCCGGTCCCCGAGCGTCAGCTCCTCGACCAGCGAGACGATGCGATCGCTCTTGAGAGCGCCGAGGACGCGACCCTCCTTGTGCAGCCGGTCGTCCAGATCCGGCGAGAGCGATATCTTCAACGCGTACTCGCTCTCCTTCTCTTTCTCCTTGCGGCGTACTCGTAGGACGCGAGCGGTGGAACCGCTTCCGAGAAAGTCGACCACCTCCAGCTTTTCGGACAGGTGATCACCGCGTCGCGCCTCGTGCGGATTGATGAATATCGTCTCGTCCGACCCTCCACTCGGCGCGGTCGCCTCCTCCAGAAAGATGTTGAGCCACTCGATGGCACTGTCCGCGCGCTCAACTGGATTGCTCGTCGTGGCCATTCCGACGACGGCGTCGAGCGAGCGAACGGACGATCCACCCGCGAGATCGTCGCGCACCGCCGCGATAGAAAGCCGCCCTCCCACCATCAACTTCTCTCTCTCCGCCAGATCCATCCCCGGCGGGCGCCCCGTGAGGACGAGATAGGCGATCGCCCCCAACGAGAACACGTCGGAGATGACATTCGCGGAGGAAGGGCTCTCGATTGCCTCAGGTGCGAGGTAGACCGCAGCCTGGTCTGACGAGAGGGAAGTCAGATGCACCGTCCCTGAGGTGTCGCCGGCTGAGGCAAGTTGGAAGTTGTACAGCTTCACTTCTGGAGGTGGCGCCTGTCCACCCGGGTTGGGCACACGGCGCACCAGGATCGTTCGCGGGCTGAGGCCCCGGTGGACCACCTCCTTGCGGTGGCAGAACTCGAGAGCTTCGGCCACCTGCTGGATGATCGAGATCCGGTGTTCAAATGGCAGGTCCGGGTTCGCGCGGAGAAACGCGTCCAGCGGCTGCGCGTCTTCGATGTGCTCGAGGATTACGCACGGCCCGCCCAGAGGTCCCTCGGCGGTGTAGCCCACCAGCCGGAGAATGTTCTTGTGGTCCGAGAGAACCGTGAGGAGCTGGGCCTCACGACGCGCGGCGCGAAGGAGCTGCTCGCGTCGTTCTGCCGTGGTGCCCGCCGGAATGATGTAGCTGCGGACGCGTCGCTTCAGCCCCTCTACCGACTGATGAACGCCCAGGTGATCTTGGTAGTGGCTGCCATCCTCCAGTAGATCGCGGAGTAGCAACCCCTCCACCTTGAGCGCGTTGACACTCGGACGCAGCCCCAGGGCCAGTAGCGCGCGGTGGGTCGCCAGCGCGGTGGGTCGATTGATCGGATGGTCGAGGAGTCGCTCCGGGGCGCCAGGGAACTCTGCGAACCTCAGGGCCCGACTGAGATTCGTCCGCGTCACCACGTGCATGCGGCCGCGTTCCTCCAACTTCACTTGGAGGTCAGGATGGCTGAGGAACACCAGGGGTTGGACCCACGGACGTCGCAGCGCACGGCTCGCGTTGTCCTTCGCGAACTGGCGGTCGAGGAGACTGCCCAGGACGCGCGCCTTGTGGTGGGCACCTCGAGCCGGGTTCTCGATGAGGCTGCGTCCGCCTCCGGGGAACGTGAACTGCCAATCCACATCGTCTCCCGTAAGGGTGCCGGGGTGGCCCTTCACCTCTATTAGATAGAGAGCGTGATACCCGAGCACGAGGAGATCGATGTCGTAGCGGCGTCCGGCCGGATCGATGAGGTCCGAGAATGCCCAGATCCGGAACGGTTCTGTATCCGGCAGCTCGCGGACTACGAACTCGAACGCCTCCCGCTCGTGCTGATGGGGAGTCTGCCCCGGCGAAATGATCCGGTCGGGCCCCAGTGCCATCGTTATCCCTTGGCCCCGAGCGCCTTCGCAAGCGCGCCCGCCTGCGCGCGAACCTCGGAGCTCACGTCATCGCTGACCAGGGCGAGGTTGAGCGCGGACAGGCCCAACGCCCGCACGTCATCGACGGTCGCGACGCTGCACACGACGCGCGGCGGTCGCTGGCCGCCGAGAAAGGCGAGCGCCAGCCCGAATAGCTGCCGCGTCCCCGGATCGTCAGCCACCAGCACCGCCTGATCCGAGAGATCGAGCTCCGGGCGCCCCCAAAACGCTTTGGCTACCGAGATCACGGCGCCCGCCCCGGTAAGGAGAAGCCGTGTCGCTGGCTGGATAGCCTCGCTGGCCCTTTCCGGCAAGAGCCGCGGCGACAGCCCCCAGGTTGTAGCCACGGCATCGAGGGCAGGTGCCAGCTCCCCGGGATTCGATGCAGCGGCGCGAAGAAGGGCTGCTGCGTCACTCGCCGGTGGCCCGGGCCAATCGGGCCCGCACGGCTCGTCGTCGGCCAGAGCAGCTAGGTCGAACACCATTCGCGGCGCAAATCCCGCCGGACTGCGCACGGCCGCGTCCCGCACGAGAAGCTCTAGCCTGTCCCAGTCGCCAAGCCCTCCCCGGAAGGCATTCCAACGGGCGTCGGCGTTCGCTCCGAACCTTCGCGCTCCGCCAGAGCGCGCTTCGAGTACCGCCAGCCCAAGAGCCGCAGCGCGATAGAAGTGGACGACGTCCTCTGTCTTTGGAATCGAGCCAGGCATCGAAGCCAGCGAGAATAGACTGAGCAGAGATATTCGGACATCGTTCGAGTCGGCGAGCGTGAACGCTGCTCACAGGTTCCGCCGAGCGCGGGGGCATTGACCAAGCGCCATACTGGCAATATGTTCAGCTCTCGGGTGGCTGCTCGATGGGATGTCCCCGAAGGGACCGCTGACCTACGCTTGGAGCTTGAATGTCGGTAGTCACGTGTAAATCGTGCGGGCGGCAGAACGAGGTCCCCGCGGATGCAAAGGGCGGCCAGTACGTCTGCGCGAACTGCCACCGGTTCCTGCCGGCGCCTTCCGGCGACCCGTCGACGGCGGTCGGTTTTATCGGTGGCGCAGCGCTGGGAGCTGCGATCGGTGGACCGCCGGGCGCAATCATCGGTGCGGTCTTGGGCGCGTTGCTCGGGCACAACGCGAAAGGGCTGGGCTAGATTTTCAACGACACTACAGGGACGGGAATTGTCCTAGGGCTCGTCGGCGCAGGTGCCTACAGCCTTCTGGTCATTGTTCGCCACAAAACCTTCCACGCGGGCGCCACCGCGCTCGTCTTCCTCGGACTCTTCGCGACTCCGCCCTGTCTCTCGATCATCTATGCCGGGTACAAAGGCCAGGCGAACCAGCTGCCGCCCGACTGGCGTCAGTACATCTCGCTCGCTGGTGTCATCGGGCTCGGGATCGCGATCAAGGGAGTCGTGAGCATGTTCCAGGCCGCGTCCGCGAGGACCGGCGAGCCCGGCGAGAAGAAGCCGCCCGAGGATCCGGCGCAGTAGCGCGGGCACCGCGATAGCGCCGGTGCTAAGCTTTTGCCTTGGTCGACGTCATGGATGTCTACTGGCGAAAATGCGGCCTGCCGGCGACCGATCTCGCTGCCGAGTACTGGTGGAGAAATCCAGGCGCGAGACCGGGCACCTGGATCGGCTTTTTTTTGGCCGCGTCTGAACCGGTACGGCTCGTCATCCAGAAATTGGGATGGCCACCGAGTTGGAGGAGACCGTCCCCCCCCTCGTAGCTACTTCTTCGAACGGCGCTCCGCCGCGGTGACTTCTCCTTTCAGTAGCAATTGGGCAGATCGTCGAGGTTGTTCGTCGTCGTGTTGTCGCGATCGGTCCGCAGGTACTTGCCGTATGGACCGTTCACCACACGGACCTCGGTCCGTGGCGGCCACATGACGTGGTAGCTGTTCGCACCCGTCTCGATGTCGCGGATGGCGTCGGCCTTGGCGCGTGGCGACCACGCTTGGCCAGGGTTGCAGAGCGAGGTGATGTCGCCCTGGGCGTTCTTGCCGGTCTGAGTAACTCGTCGGTCAGCCATGTTGTCCCTCCAGTGTCTCGGTTCGTCTATCTCCCGGCGACCCTCCCGTCCGCTCCGTCCGCCGTGTTCGCCGATCTGCGTACACTCTAGGACGGACCAATTGCGGGATCAACAACTTTTTTTTCAGCCTAGGCGACCCTGGCCCGCCGCGACCACCAGTCCCAAGGTTTCCAACCGGATCCTCGCCGCCTGCTTAGACACCTGGAACAGACGTGACAACGGCTCGATGACATTCCTTTCTTCGCCGACCGAAACGTCGTCGCGCCCGGGCATGACGCGCCTGATCTCCCTGTGCGCCACCTCCAGGAACACCGGCCTCGGCATGAGCAGGGCCGCCATGCCCTGGTTCGCCTGGTATTCCCTGCGGTCGGTCACGGTCCCGAAGGAGACGTTGCGCTTGAAGCATTTCTGAAGGCGGCTGAGGCGCTGTCGCGCGTCCTCTTCGCCGAACAGGCTCATGTTGCCCGCGACGGCGTCGAAGAGACGGCGGTGCAAGATCACGTGGGCGGCCTCGTGGGCGAGCGTCGCCCTGTACCGCCCAAGGATTCCGGGAGGCGTCTCGTCCTCGTCGAGGGCCGAACCGGTGAGCGTCCGGTTGATCGAGACCTTCGGCGGGTGCTTCTCGAAGAACTCCGTGTAACCGAGTTCCCGAGCGTCTAGCTCCGCATACGGATCGAGGCTCGCCCCGAGGTGCCCTTCGATGAACCCATCCAGCTCCACGACGGGGGCATCGACCGAGCACATCATGGATGCCTTGCGAAGTTCGGCTTCCATGGCAGTTTCGATCTCGCCGTTCTCGAACCAGATTTGCTCGCCGTCCTTGTCTCGGAAGCGTCTCACGAGCGGCCTTTCTTGCTCCCCATCTTGTCCACCTCCTGAAGGAGTTTTTTCAGGTCCTCCTCCGGCAGCTTCCGATCGGAGATGCGTCTGAACAGCACGCCTGCCGCCGGATGGTGCTTCAGGTAGCGCTCGGCGTCGTCACCGACGCGGCCCGCAAGCGCCATCAGGTGGTCCACCTCAAGGTGCAGGGCTCCCGCGAGCTTGGACAGGACCTCTTCCGAGGGAACCCGGCGGTCGTACTCGATGTCCGACAGGTACGAAGGCGTGATGCCCAGCTTCTTCGCGAATTCCCGAAGCCCGAGGTCCAGCTTCACCCGAGCCTGACGGAGCACCTCACCCAGCGTGCCACCGCTCATGTTCGCCATGTTCGCCGACAAGCGTAGTCGGCGCTCGTTCGGTTCGTCAAGGACGGATGCGGACAGGACGGATGCGGACAGGACGGATGCGGACTCCGGCTGGCTGGTGGATCGACTGAGCGCTCGGTACGCATAGGATTCCGAGCCTCGGTCTTGATGGCGGTCCCGAGAAAGTCGATGCATATCAGATGGCACCCACACCTCGGCATGCTTTCCCAATAGGCGCGCTCAGGTCACTCCGCTGTGGTTTCCAGCACCCTGACCAGCAGCTGCCGCGCGACGTCCACCCGCCCCGCACCCAGCGCTTCCAGGGCATCTCGGACCGCTTTTGCTACATTTGCTACGTTGCTAGACGATAACGTCGTTCGACCGCTTTCGATCGACGTCGCACCCTCTCCCGCCGGCCCGCAGGATCCCGATTCGTCGGCCGAACCTTCGCTCAACGGCGCTCGGGGCCAAGTGATAGCGATGGCACTGGGGCCTCGATCGGATCCAGCCGGGCTGCGCGCCAAGTCTGCAAATATCTCCCGCACCGAGTTTGTACGATCTCAAAAGGACGGGCGTCGGGGGCGTTTGCCGCAAGGTGCCGTCCTAACCGATGTCGTTCGCGGGACGCGCCTTCAGTAGCTCCGAACGCCTAAACCGAAGGCGCCGCCCAACCCGTATGGAGGGGATCGTGCCGCGGTAACTGGCCATCCGGACGGCATGCGGCGAAATATGGAGGAAATTGGCGGCCCCAACCGTGTCCAAGAGCTCCTCTGCGACGGGGGGAGCTAGCTCGATGACCAGGGCTCTAATCTGCTCGCGGACGGCGGGGTCACGAAGTGCGTCGAGGACTTCCTTTTTGATGTCTATGACCAAGGTCGTTCACCTTCCCCGGATGAGGCGCACGCTCTGCTCGCGAGCGCTATCATTTTTTGTCGCAGCGGAAGCATTCGGTGAGCGCGTGGACGGTCATGCGGACCAGCACCTCGTCTTCCGGCATCATGGGGGCGGCTCGCCCAGTCGATATAAAACTCGAACTCCCGCGCAACCGTTCCGGACGCCACGACTTGAAGCTGCTTGCAACTGGGTGCGGCGCCGAGAAGAACCGCCATCGAGGGGCGCGGCCTCCTGAGTTGTTGTTGGTGTTCCACCGTTCTCAGTTCTTTTTGGTGGCGGACATCCCGACGCCGTTAATTCCTCTATCGGCCGGAAATGCTCGGGTGTTTCTTGCCGATATGGTTTATGTGCGAGACGAGAGGACATTTTTCACTGCTGCGGGCCGCGGGGACAGGCTGGCCCCGGTCCCGGGAACTCTCACCTGGGCGGGTCTGACCAGCGCACTGGGCGCCCGCAAGTAACGAACGAGAACGACCGCTCGAGACTCTCAGCCTCGGTTGGTTCGCGCCGACGCGGCCGATCTCGTCACCACTTCGTCGTGCACCGTTGATGGCGTTTGCGAGCCAGCCCGATCGAGTACTCCATCGCTCGCTGGCTCTACCGCCGGCTCATCACCACCACCAAGCCAACTCTGGTCCGGGTGCTCGGCGATCCCTATCGAGCGAGTGACTCAGACTCACCCTTTCGCGAATACGCGCCTACCGGAACATTGACCGACCAATGGACGCGGAGGCTGAGCGCAGTGACGAACCGACCGGGCGTTGCGCGGAAACATCGGCGGTGCTCCGGCCGATAGAGATACCAACACCGGCGGCCGTCAGGCTCGTACCGGGCAACTCCGCCCTCAAGAGGGCCTACGGGAAGGACCGTTCCTTATGGATCTGATCGTCCTCGAATCGCCCAACAAGGTCCGCGACGTCGAGAAGTATGCAAAGGCCGCCGGCTACCCGTGTCAGGCCGCGGCTACCGTCGGGCACCTTCTCGACCTACCTCCGATGGCCGCCGGGGCTGGCATCGATACCCGCACCTTCGCCCTCGATCAGCTTCAACCCCGCGATGGAGCCGCCGCCGAGCGCGTCTCGCGCCTCCGGGCCGCGATCGCGAAAGCGGACCGAGTGATCGTCGCGACCGACCCGGACCGCGAAGGCGAGGCGATAGCCGCCGAGATTTGGCCCTGGATTCCTGTTTCGAAGGCTTGGCGGGCGACGTTCGAGGAGATCACGCCGGCCGGCGTCGAGCGCGGGCTGCGCGCGATGCGCCCGGAACTCAACACCGCTGCCGTCGAGGCGGCGCACACGCGCCGGGTGATCGACCGGCTCGCCGGTTGGCACGGAACGGACCTCGTCTTCCGGAAGTTGCGCCAGCACCGCGGGATCTCCGCCGGACGCTTGCAGAGCGCAGCGCTCCGCCTGGTGGTCGAACGCCACGAGGAACACCAAGACTTTCGCCCCGCGTCCAGCTTCGGCGTCCGCGTCCGTCTTCGAACGCCGAGCGGCGCGGAGCTTGCCGCCCGCCTCGCGGGCGCCGATGGCTCGCTGCTCGCGTACCGGAGCCGAGCCGATGCCGAGGCCGTACCTGTTCCGACAACGCTCGCTGTTGCCGAGGTCGAGGCCGTCAAGAAGAGCCAGCGCCCTCGACCGCCATTCGAGGCGAGCAGCTGGCTCCAGGTGGCGTGCAAGGCCCTGCGCGTGACCGTCCGCGATGCCACTCAAGCGACGCAGGCTCTCTTTGAAGCGGGCCTGACCACCTATCCGCGCACCGACACGGTTCGCGTCGCGGACGATGCTATCACCTGGGCGCGCATGGAGCTCGAGCGTCGCTTCGGCGCCGCGTATGTCCCCCCTGTCGCGTGGGAGCACAAAGATCGCGGGGCGAACACCGTGCAAGGCGCGCACGAAGCGATTCGTCCGACGCTCCCACACGATCCGGCTGAGGAGCTCCCGACGCGCCGCGAGGGGCTTTGGGGAAAGGCGTACTCGCTCATCGAATGCCGATTTCTTGCCAGCCAGGCCGCGGCTCGGATCGTGGAGCAGACTACGGCGCGTCTGAAAAGTGAAGGCGAGCTGGTGTTCTTCGCCCGCGGCCAGGTGGAGATCTTCGACGGCTGGCGGCGGGTTCTTACAACGGATGCCGAGGAGGAGTCGGAGCAGCCGCCGCCGACCAGCCAGCCGCGGCTCGAAGACGACGACGATGGGAGCCTTCCGCCGCTCGCCGCCGGCGACCGGCTCGAGGTGGCTTCCGCTGAGATCACCACCCACACCACCAAGCCAAAGCCCCTCTTCACGCAGGCATCTCTCGTCGCCGAACTCAAACGGCTCGGTATCGGCCGGCCGAGCACATACAACAGCGTCGTGCCTCTTCTCCTCGGTCGCGGCTGGGTAACTGAGGAAGCTCCCCCGAATAGTGGCCGAAAGACGAAATCGGAGCAGCTTCCCGTCCTCGTGCCCGCACAGGTCGGCGTTGACCTCTCCGCCTTTCTCCAAGAGGCCTTCCCGGGGCTCGTCGACTACGCCTTCACCGCAACGATGGAAGCCGCGCTCGACGAGATCGCGAGCGGCGGCCGCGGCCGCGTGGAGGTCGCCGGCGCCTGGTGGACGCGCTTCGAGCGTGAGCTGAGTGCGGCGCAAACCCTCAAGCCGCGTCTGCCGGAGAGGAAAGATCTCGGACCCTGCGCCAAGTGCTCGGCCGAGGGCCGAGCGGGGCACCTCCGCCTGATCGAGGGGATCAACCAAGAGACCAAGAAACCGTACGCCTTCGCCGCGTGCGACGCGGACACCAAAGAGGTCAAGGTTTGTGGCACGACGGCGCAGGTGCACGAGGGCGAGCTCGTGCCTGCCACTCCTTGCCCGCGCTGCGCCGCCACCCTCCGCGCAATCAACCGAAAAGACGGAGGGCACTCCTGGCACTGCGAAACTGACGGCTGGTTCTTAGCAGACCGCCGCTGGCGCCTCGTGTCTCCCCCGAGCTGCCCCAACTGCCGATCTCCAATGGTCCATCGAGAGCGCACCGATCCTAAGGGAGAGTTTTTCTGGGCCTGCTTCGCTGACAAGGTCTTTCTCGACTCCGACAAGTTCGGGAAGGCCGAGCAAAAAAAGACGCGTCGCGCCAAAACGTAGCCCCGTTATGCTGTTCGTCGCGACTTACGGCACGCCCATCGTCCTGCCGTCAAACTGATTGCATGGGCAGTCAGCACTCGACGCTCCACGCACCGACACTTGCCGGTCCGGATACAACTCTTGACGGATCGGACCGTGCCAACCGAAGGCCGGCGCTCACGATCCTTTGGCACCCGGACGTTCGGCGCATCGGTGAACGGGCGCTGCTCGGCACCCGGCGCATCGAACTAAGCCGCATCGAGCCAATCTTCGAACCGAGTGGGGTAGCGGAGGGGGCGCCTCTCGCTGATCAGTACATCAGCCATCGCACGCCCGCCGCATTGCTCGGCCTCGCCGGCGAAGGCGTCGAGCTCTCCCCCGGCGACGGCGACGCGCCCATCAAGCTCGACGGCTCTCCATTGCTCGATCGCGTCCTCCTATCGCCAGGAGCACTCGAGACTGGCGTCATTTTGACCGTCGCGCGACGTGTGGTGCTCTGCCTTCACTACGCCCGTACCGCGCGACCGCCGGCCGTGGATACCTTGGGCCTCGTCGGTGTGAGCGACGCGATCTCCGAGATTCGCGCTGACATCCGGCGTGTGGCGCCAGCCAGGACCCCCGTGCTGATCCGCGGTGAAACCGGCACCGGCAAGGAGCTCGTCGCCTTGGCCTTCCGCGCCGCCGGCGGCCGCGCACCTGCGCCGTTCATCGCCGTGAACATGGCCAAGATCCCGCGCGACCGCGCGGTTGCCGAAATATTCGGCTACGAGAAGGGCGCTTTCACAGGCTCGATCGCCGCCTATTCAGGGGCCTTCCGCGCCGCCCACGGTGGCACGCTGTTCCTCGACGAGCTCGGGCTCACCCCTATGGAGGTCCAGGTCGTACTACTACGTGTCCTCGAGGACGGGCTTGTCCAGTCGCTCGGCTCCGCAAAAGAGCACAAGGTCGACGTCCGCCTCATCGCCGCCACCGACGCTGATCTCAACAAGGCGATGGCGGATGGCAGCTTCTCACCAGCGCTGTTCGAACGCCTCGCACGATATCCGATCACTCTTCCGCCGCTCCGTGAGCGGCGAGAAGACATCGGCGTGCTTTTGCGTCACCTGCTGCGTCTCCACCTCGCCGCGCACGGCGAGCCCGACCGCCTCGCGCAACCACCGACGGCGGCCCCGTGGTTATCAGCCTCCGCGGTTGCCAAGCTTGCCTTGTACGATTGGCCTCACAACGTCCGCCAGCTTTCGAACAGCGCCGAGCGGATCGTGATCGATAACCTTGGCCAGCAAAAGGCCGAGCTTTCAAAGCGCGTTCGAGATGATTTACAGGATCGGTCGCCCGTGAAGCTCGAAGCTCCTACCGGGCCGCCCTCCGACGAGCAGGTTGCCGAAGCATTCAAACGCCACCAGGGAAATCTCCGGCTAGCCGCCGCGGAGCTGGGTATCTCACGGACCCACTTTTACGAGGCCCGAAAGCGTAACCGGTACCTTCCCCAGCTCTCTACCATCTCCGATGAGGATCTCTTGGCCTCGCACGCTGCAAATGGCGGCGACATCGTCCGAACGGCGCGCGATCTCGCCGTGCCAGTAAAAGCCTTGCAAGACCGCCTAGCCCGTCTGCTCCCAAAACGCCGCTGAAACCGAGAGCTGTTCACCTCCCACGAACAGCTCTGAACGCCTCTGAACAGCTCGCCGGTACGGCGACCTTGGTTTCTCGGGACCTCCGGAGTGGCACGCCTGTTGCCATTCCCCTATTCGCTGTCAGCGCCGAAACGCGCACACGCGAAAGGGGTTCACGCATATGCACTCACACGGGCAAGTCGCGACTACCACCACGAGCAACGACGCTCACCGCGCAAACGCGGAACGGACGCAGCTCATCAAAGACCACCTCGCCGTTGTTGAAGTCTGTGCCGCTGAATTGCGGCGCGGCGCTATGACGAGAGGCGTTCCATTCGAAGACATCGTTGGCTACGGCTGCGAGGGTCTCATCGACGCCGTCGACAAATTCGAACCCGATCGCGGCGTTCACTTTCTCTACTACGCTCGCCGCCGAATCCGCGGCGCGATGATCGACGGGGTCCGGATGCACCATCGCCTCCCGAAGCGCGAATACTGGCGCCTGCGTGACGCCGGCGCCGGCTTGACGAACTACTTCGATCCCACCGATGGCGAGGGGACGATCAGCGCCTACACCCGCGCTCAGGCCGCAGGACCGACACGAGACACCATGGAGCCGGATTTTTCCGACAGCGTCCGGAAAGGGGTCGAGCGGCTCCCACGGCTCGAACGCCGGCTGCTCGAGTTGACGTACTTCGAGGGTAAGTCCCTCACGGACGCTAGTGCAGATCTCGGGATCCAAAGATCGTGGGGCAGCCGCGTGCACACGCGCGCCCTCGTCGCCCTCTCGTCCGTGCTGGTCCAGTAGCGCCCGAAGAGCCGGACGCGTTTCGCTTCCGACCCGTCGGGCGCCCGCATCGACCACGCCAGCCTTTAGACCGTGATCCTCCACCGCCCATCGAGAGGGCTCGACCGCTAGGCACTTCTCCCGATTCCAAACGCCAAACACCTCCCACAAAGGACTCGCCATGCTCACCACTCGCTGCCTCGCCTTGATGACCCTTATTGGTCTCGCCGGTTGTCCGATGAAGAATTCCGATCCCGATCTGGACGGCGGCGGAGGAACCGCCGGCGCAGGTGGCGCCGGCGGCGATGAAATGACGAAGCTCCCAGCCCCGGACGCCGCGCCTCTGGATCCGGGAAAGCCCCTCGCCGAAGGTTGCGCCACCGACTCCGAATGCGCCTCTGGCTCTTGCGCCGACGGTGTCTGCTGCAACTCCACCTGCGACCAGCCCTGCTACACCTGCCACACCACCGGGTCGTACGGCACCTGTCTTCCTCAGATCACCGGAGACGATTCGACCGCGACGCCCGCCTGCACGGGAGCCAAGACCTGCGGTCTGAACCCGACGCCGGCGAATGGCGGTTTCTCTATCTGCGGTCTGAAGGACAAGCAGGCCTGCACCAGCAACGCCGCGTGCGCGAGCAACAACTGCGTCCTCTATTACGCCGACCAGGACGGCGACGGCTGGGGCAACACCGCCGCTCCCATCAGGATCTGCAACGAGACGGGAGCGGCCGCTCCGCCCGGCTTCTCGACGAGATCGGGCGATTGCTGCGACACGGATGCCACCGCGCATCCCGGTTCGACCTTCTACTCCCACACGCCCGACGCCTGCGGCTCCTTCGACATCAACTGCGACGGAACGATCGAGATTCAAGCCGGCTGCGGCACGGACAGCGATCCCAGCACCTGCGGCAAGACCTGCACCCTCAAAAACGTCTACGACCCGAACCCCATCGCCTGCCTCTGACCAAACCCTGGCCGCTTCGCCCGGCACGGCGGCTCGTCAACTCATCCCCTTCCTCGAAAGGAACCCAACATGTTCAATCCGAGTCGCCTTCTGATTTCCGTCCTCCCGATGCTGCTGGTCGCCGGTTGTCCGTCGAACGGCTCCGACAAGAGCGCCGACGCCAGCGTCGACGCCGATCCCCCGAAAAAGGACGCGCCCACCATCCCCATCACGGTGCCTCCCCAACCCATCGGAACCACGTGCTCGGCGAACAGCGACTGCACGTCGGGTTTCTGCACCGACGGCGTGTGCTGCGACTCCGCATGCACCCAGACCTGCTTCGCGTGCTCGACGACGGGGAAGGTCGGCAACTGCGCTCCCCTCACGTCCGGCCAGGACCTCGTAGCCACCACCCCCTGCACCGGTTCGAGCACGTGCAAGGTCGACGTCGCCTCCAGCCTCCCGGAATGTAAGGTCGCCGATCTGCAGAGCTGCAAGACGAACGCCGACTGCGCGAGCAACAACTGCGTCACCTTCTTTGTCGACTCCGACGGCGACGGCTACGGCACGCCCACCGAAGCGCAGATCTGCACGGAGCTCGGTGCGCAGCCCCCGCCCGGGTACGCCGTCCTGACCGGCGACTGCTGCGACATCGACAGCGGGGCCAACCCCGGTGTCTCCTCCGTCGTCTACTTCGGATTCGCGGACGCTTGCGGGAGCTACGACTGGAACTGCGACGGCAAGATCGAGCAGCAGCAGCAGTGCACCTTCAACTCGTCCCTCGCCTGCGGCGCTGAGTGCTCCACCACCAATATCTTCGGGGGGGGGATCATCAATCTCTTCACCGAGGCCTGCCACTAACAGCGTCGCGACGACGACGGGCTCGTTCGCTCTCCATTCCGCCGGCGACGTCGAGGGCGCCGCCTCACCCGGGGCCTCCGGGGCCCCGAACCCCGAACGGTGGGGAGCGGGGACGGTAAGCCCACTTCCTCAGCTCCCTGCCACCACGCCAAAGCCAATACGAGCGATCACCTAGCGGCGCCCCCTCTGAACCCAGCCCTATCCCTGAACTTACTCCCACGGTTGTCAGTTCCAAGAAACCCGAGCACACGCCGTCCCGAATGGAAGGAGCAAGTGGCCATGAGCGTCGACCGCAAATGCGAGCAAGGCCTACCTGACGAAGACGATACCCTGCCTCCCGCCGAGGAGATCACTCAGACCGATCCGGACCTCCATCGCCCACCCACGTCCCCGATTGCCAGGCGCCGGGACGTTCATGTCCTCGATTTCAAGGACGGACGCAGCGCCGCCACAGTCACCCACGGGCCGCTCGATCCCTCGCGGCTGTGGGTGACCATCGAGAATCAAGAGGCGTACCTGCAACTGTCGTTCGAGGAAGGTATCGCGCGCAAGATCCTCGAACGTCTCCTGGTCGTGCTCGAAACCTTCGGCGAGGTCCGCTCGGCCCTCAGCAACCGGGCGGGCTTCCGATGAGCACGACCGCGGCCACGGCCGCCGATTTACTTGGTGGCGTTTCGAAGCCCGCGGAGCAGCTGTCGAGCGACTCGGCGAAACTCGGCCGGCAGGGCCTCGTAGTCCCTCAGAAGCTCCCTCTGATCCCGCGGCAGCCTGGGGGCGGCCGCGCGCGCACCTTCCTCGCCCACCAGGTCTTTGACGCGAACCTTCAGCGTCGCGGCGAGCCGGCCCAAAGTGGCGAATCGCGGGGCGAGGTGGCCGTTCTCGTAGCGCGAGAGCGTGGCCGCCTCGATGTGGACGAGCTGCCCGAGGCTCTCCTGGCTCAGGTGGGCGCGCTTGCGGGCCAAGCGAAGGTTTTCTCCGATCACCTCGGCGAGCGGACGGGCCATCTCTTGAGCTACTCATGGAGCGGCCACGCGCACCATGACGGCGGGCGTATAAAAATCATGTTTTGCCTTGTCATATTCGACAAGTTCACGGACCATCCAAGACGGATGGGGGACGGTGCTCCGAGCTCAGGGGGACTCGTTGCTGGCGCGGGCTTCAGCCCCCGGCGGATGTATCAACGAGTGCGAGCACCGTCCCCTGTTCGCCTCCGAGGGGCTGTCGTCGTGACCCTCGATCCTGTCGAGGACACCGACCACCTCGAAAGCCGCCGCCATGCCCACATGGGGACGGTGCGCCGGCCGACGGGAAACTCATCGCTCGCGAGGGCTTTGGTTCCCGGCGGGTTCTCGCGAGTGCTGGAGCACCGACCCACGTTGGAGGAAACACCATGAGTACGGACGCGGACGACCCGCTGAAGGATACCCAGACCCTTCCGACCCCTGCGGATGGAACAGCGGAGCCAACCGACTCACCGTACCTCATCGTTCTCAGGGGGCTCAGGGTTGGGGAGATGTTTCGGATCAACACCCGCATCACGATCGGACGCGATGATGGCGCAGACGTCCGGATGTCCGATGCGGGGGTATCCAGGGCCCACGCTCGCATTCTGACCCGACCCGATGGGGTCATCTACCTCGTCGATCTGGAATCCTCGAATGGAACCTTCGTAAATGGCGAGCGCATCACAGGACCGACATTCCTCGCAGACGGCGATAAGATCGGAGTGGGCTTCACGTCCATCTTGAAGTTCACGTACAGCGAGCAATTGGAAAAGCTATTCCCTGAGGGGGTCTTCAATCGAGCGAGGAAGGATGACCTCACCGGCGCCTTGAAGCGGAAATACTTTGACGAGCGTCTCCACACCGAGTTTGCGTATTCGCGCCGCCATCAACAGCCCCTGGCCCTTCTCTTCATCGACATTGACCATTTCAAGGCGCTGAACGATTCGTGGGGATACCCCGCCGGCGACGCTGTCCTTGCGGCTCTGTCACGTCGCGTTCAAGGAGTCCTGCGAAACGAGGACATTTTCGCGCGCTACGGTGGCGAGGAGTTCGCCCTCGTCTGCCGCGCCACGGACCGGCCGCACGCCATGGCGCTCGGCGAGCGGCTACGGGCCCTGGTCGCCGATGACCCCTTCTTCGTTCCCTCGCTCTTGGAACGGGTGCCGAGCGTGCCGGTCACGATTAGCGTAGGCGTGGCGGTCTACCCTGACCCGGGACTCGGGACGCCAGGTCAACTTCTCGCCGCCGCCGATCTCGCCCTCTTCGCCGCTAAGAGCTCCGGTCCGAACGTCGTTCGGCTGGCCAGCTCCCAACGGCCGGGCTAGCCCGGCCGTTCGGCTCAGTTGGCCGCGCCCGTCGCGTCGCTCGTATACGAAAGGAACGCTTCATGTCCCATCGCGCCACTAGATCAGGCGCCATCGCAGGCGTCTCCGGAGCCGTTTCGAGCAACCGCACGCCGATGCGTCCCGGGGTCGCCCTGCTGCGGCTCCTATCGCTGCCGTCGGACACCGGGGGCCGGAACGGAACCGGCGCCCCGCGGCAAACCAGCCTAGCGGGCGTGGTCCTCTGCTTTTTCACCTCTCCCCACAAGCGGGTGCGCCCCCAAAAAGCGTCCCACGACCCCGGGGAGCCGGGCTCGTCCCCCTCACCGGGCGTTCCGACGCCCGCGAGAGCGGAGCCACCCATGGGGTCCACCGAGCACGCACTGTCCACGGTTCCACCCGAGAAGACAAACGCCGCATACTCGCGATGGGCGGCGATCTTCGAGCGGGCGCACCATGACACGAACTCGACCTCCATTGCGCTCGAGGTCCTCGACACCCTTCGCGAACGCGAGCGAGGGCGCGTCCGGGCCGCCACCGACGAGCCAGGCCGGATCCTCCGAATCGCGGCAGCCCTCTTCCATGTCCCCGCCGAGCGGTTGCGCCAGCGGAATCGCCGCAGCGACGTGACCTCCGCCCGCTACGTCTCCGCCTGGATCCTCCGTCGCCGGCACTGGTCTCTCGTGAAGCTCGGCGAGTTCTTTCACCTCGACCACACGACCATCCTCAGCGGACTTCGCAAGGTAGACACCACCCCCCATCTCCTCTACGCCGCGTACAAAGCAGAACAGCTCCTGGAGATCGACCCGGAGGCCGGGACCGTCTAAGCGAGCCTGCTCGCCCCTCGAAGCCACGGACTCTTCGCCGCGATTAGCCTACGGCCACTCGGCGTCTCGCCGCGCTCGTGATCGACCCTCCAGCTCGCGGATAGGCCTTTCTGCGGACCGCTCGATCGCGACGGCAGTAGGATCGCTGGCGCCCTCGCGGCGCCTGATCAGTTGCCCGCTGGATCACCGACGCGGGCGCATCCGAAGCGCCGCCACGCTGCTGGTGATTGCCCAGGCCGCGAGCGCTACGACCATCACGCTCGCCGTTCCGAGCCCGAGCGCCTCAAGGTCCCACACCGTCATTGCGCCCTGAACGTACTACGCGGATCAGCTCGTCGGGAAGGTGAACTTGAACGCCTGCGCGCAGACCTGGCGTCGCACGGCGCATCTCGTTCCGTCCGCAGGGCCTGGCCACCTCGCAGGCGCTGGGTTGGCGGCCAACGCTTCTCTTCCCACGCGCCCCTCCTGAGTCCACCCCCCGCTCCGCGCCAAGCCTTGTGCGCGGGGCCCCCCTCGGTCGGGGAGCTAGGTCGTTCGCTCCCGTCGGGTGACCGCCAACCCAACACCCGCGAGGCACCCACCATGAGGACCGAAACCGATACGCAGACCGCCGTCACCGGAAGCGACGCAGCCGCAATCGCCTACCAGCCCGAGAGCTGCCCACCACCGCCGAGTGTCCGAACGCTCATCGCGGGCGCCTCGGACGTGTACAAGGCCCTCGAAGACATACGCGGCACGGATAGAGAGCACCTGATGGTCTTCGACCTCAACGTCCGCCACCGCGTCCTCCAGCGGCGAACCGTCCACATCGGGACTCTCACGGGGCTCGAGTGCCACCCGCGAGAGGTGTTCAAACCAGCGATCATTGCCTCCGCTGCGGCGATCGTGCTGGCCCATAACCACCCGTCGAATGATGCCTCGCCGTCGAGGGCCGATATAGATCTCACGCACCGTCTCCGAGAGGCCGGAGATCTCCTCGGAATCCCGCTCCTCGACCACGTGATCGTCTGCGCCGAGGGCTACGTCTCCCTCGCCGAGCGCAACTGGCGCTAAGTCTCGAGCGGGCGGCACCGAGCCGCCCGCAGTTTCTCAGTCCCCTCGGACCGAGCGCCGGAACCTACGCCAAAGCCCGATCGACCGGAAATCGTCGGTGGACCAGCACCGTCATCGGCCGAGCTCCCGGCTCTTCGACGAGCGCACGCGCGAACGACGACATCTTTTGTTCCAGCGCCGGCAAGTCCGTCGCTTCCAGGCGCGCGCCCAACTCCGAACAGGTCCCGATGTAGCCACCGTCCCCGCTGGGCTCAATCGTGAAACGCACGGTCATGATGTTCAAGATGGGCCCCATGGCGGAAGTTTAGTTCACGTTCCTGACAGGGGCTCGTACGTCGACATCCTGAAGTAGCTCGCGAAGTCTCCCGTGCTGGCCGCGGTGGAGCGGGATCAGAAGAAAGGAAGCGCTGCGCGCGCTTTCATCGACCGGCGACGAGGCGTCGACAATCCCCTCGCGTCGCGCTCGGGTTGCGACCCGGAGGTCAGGTGTCGTCTCGCACGACGAGACGGTGATCTGCCGGCGGACTGCTGCCGCAGTTGTTCACTGCTGTCCTCCTGCGTCTGGCGTCGGGTCACGGGTCGCTCTGCTCGGCGCCCCGAGGCAAACCCGCTTCGCGGGCGCGGGCTTTGCCTTTTCGGCTCCCCCCACCTGCGGCGGGTACCCCCCAAAAACGCAGCCCGCGACCTCGGGGAGCCGGCGGCTCGACCCCTTGGGTGCCCCGACGCCAGACGCAGGAGGACACCATGACCAATGACCGCGACATCCCGCCAGCAGACCAGATCTCCTCGACCGGCTCTTCGAGCCGACATCTAGACCCCCAAGGGCCCGTTCCGGCCCTCTCGCCCCCTCAAGGGGGGCGTTCACCGACCCACCCCTCAACCTCCGCAGTTAGCGCGGGGGAGCAGGCGGACCCGGCAGTGACGGCGCGACCGTTGAATTCCTACGAGGCGAAGCAGCAGGCGAGGCGCGAACGGCTCCAGGGAGCCAGTGAGCGCGCCGGGCGCGACTCGGACGCGCTTTATGGCAGGGCGCGGAGCATGGCCGACGTCATCCCTCTCGGTCAGCCCATCTTAGTAGGTCATCACTCCGAGAAGCGGGATCGCGGCTATCGCTCTCGCATCTCCCGCACCTTCGAACGAGCCCATGAGGCGGGCCAGAAGGCGCAGGAACTAGCGGCGCGCGCCGCCAGCGTGGGGACGGCCGGGGTGTCGAGCGATGATCCCGACGCCGTGGTCAAGCTGCGAGAGAAGCTCGCAGGCCTCGAAGCAGACCAGGCCCGCATGGTCGTCGTGAACCGCGAGATTCGGAAGGGTGGGGCCGGGCTACAAGAGCGGCTGATCGGCCTCGGGCTACCTGCCCTGGTGGCGGACTCAATCGTCATGCCTGACTTCGCCGGTCGAGTTGGCTTCCCCGATTACAGGCTCAAGAACAACGGCGCAGAGATTCGTCGGATTCAGAAGCGCATAGCTGAGCTACTGGCCTCGGCGCAGGAGCCCGAGCGGGAGCCGATTGTGGGGGATGGCTGGCGTATCGCCGAGGACCGCGACGACAACCGGATCGCGATCACCTTCGCGGCGATTCCGTCGCACGATCAGCGGGACCGGCTCAAGAGCCACGGTTTCCGTTGGTCTCCCACCCGAGGCGCATGGGTGCGTCAGCGGAACAATGCAGCCTGGGCCGCCGCTCGCTACGTCTTGGGGGTGAAGTAGCCATGCCGTGCGTCTGCGCTGGCCTTGGCGTCTACGTCGACGGGAACGGCTCGGCCTACGAGCTGGTGACTTGCGACGATCACCCCCTCCCCGCGAACCCGAAGGAGTCAATCGAGAGTGACGACGTCGCCGTGATGAGGGCGGATGAGTGCCTTCACGCCCTCGCCAGCGTCCGCGACATCCTGTGGCCCGAAGGGCGCTCCGACACGAGCTGGTCCCCGGACACCCTTGACGCCATAGCGCGGTGCCTCGCCTTTCTCGCGCCACAGGAGCCTCCGCCGAGGGAGTCCCCGCAGGTCCCCGATTTTTTCAATAGGCCGGTGGTCAAAATCCAAGACGTCCGTCCGGTCGACGGTGAGGCCGCTCTGCTTGGCCACGTTTTCGTCCACGGTGTCATGCATCACGCGTGGTTCGTCCAGGTTGAAGAGGCCCACGGGGATCAGGTCGCCGTCAACGACCCTTACAACCGGCTTGAGGAGTTTCAGCAGCTCGATGCCGACGCTGGCCGATTCCAAACCGTCGAGGTCCCGGGCTTCTCCGGCGAGTACGTCCTCGTCATCTACCCGGCGGGGGACTAGCCCATGGAACGCACGGCCGAGGAATTCGTTCACAAGCTGCCCGATGGCCGGTGGTTTGTCGGCGATTTCGTGAAGACCGACAGTGAGGGTCACGAGGTATTCCTTGTCGAGCCCTACCGTTCCGGTCAGGGCGTCGAGTTGAGGATTGCCGTCATCGCCCGAGGGTGGCCGGGCGTACATCTCTTCACGCACAAGCGTAGTGCGAAGCGCGAGGCGCAGAAGATGATCGAGCGTGTCCTTGACGAGTGATGCCCATGACACCCCCTGGGGGAAACCGCCATGGCCATCGTGTGCGGAGACTGCGAGGAGTCTCCACTGCCCGGATGTGGTGTTGGGCGTCCGAACGAAGCGGCACGGCCGTTCCTCGCGGACGTTTCACTTTTGGCATTGGACCCTCATCCCGTGAAGACTTTGCGGCGGTGCCGGCAGCTTACCCGTCTGCTTGGCAGCGTCGACACAGGCGACGTCAGCGAAGCTGTTCCCGGAAGACTTCGTCAGCTTGATGCCACTTAGCGCTCCGTCGGGGGCTATGTGAAACACAATCTCGGGTGGATTTGAGAACTGGCTAACCCCAATGGGTAGCTGGTAGTTTTGCGAAAGCAGCCCGATTACCATTTCCAGGTAGCCGTGCTCGTCTGTCGGAATCACTGGGACAAGCGCCTCAGTCAAAACGCTCAAGCGGTATTCCGCCCGTGTTGCTGCCCGAAAGAGCAGCTCGCCTTTGTTGTAGTAACGTTGCGCGGGACAGACCACGAGCGCGGTGTAACGGGTGCCCTTTGCCGTCCATTGGAGATTTCGGAAGAGGAAATCACTTCCAGAGGTCCCCTTGATCGGAAACGTTCCGTGGTGCTCAACCTCTTCGACCCCGGATGAGGGGTGGAACGAGGTCAAGAGCGGGAAATCTTCCGTTATCGGTCCTGGACATCCCGTATAGATCAGCCGGGCTTGAATGATCTTTCCCTGCTCGACAAAGATTACGGCCCCGTCTCGCGAGCATTCGTCGGCCTCAACGTCTCCGTAGAGCCATACCTCGTCGCATTTCCCCGCGCAGACGGCAGTGGCGTCCCTTCCCTTCAAGAGGTCGCGGGGGGTTCCCAAGATCGACAGAGCCGTCGAGACCTTCTCACCGACGAGTCGTGGGGCAGGGATCGGTGCGTGGAAGCGCTGCGCTTCTGCCCGACGGGTGAGGATGCACGTCGTGAGGAGTGAAAGAAAGCCGACCACGAAGAATCGATGGGTCGTGCGCGGTACGGGGTTCGTCACGACGAAGTAATAGTACAGCGGCTTCGTTCGAGCGAAAGTACTGCGAGCTTGAGAAGGCGGACGAAGGTACGGCCGAGCTGGAAAGGCAGCTCCGGGACGCCGATCAGAAGGTCCGGAATATGACCGAGATCCTGTCGAAAGCCGGCTACTCCCTTGTTACCTACCGTCGGCGCGAACCGGTGGCGGGATCGAACCTCTCCCGCGACTCCGGCCTCGGGATGGCGACATGGGTCAACGACAGCCACCCACAATCGACAGGAGGTTTTCCGGCATAGTGGACGGTTCATGGGAGCGATGGCGGCGAGGCCGCTCGGCGCGGCATGTTCCGCCACACATCAATCCAATCAACCGCGATCGCCCGCTGCGCCCGCGCGATCGTCATCCTGCCCCGGCACACCTGCCGATGCAGATAATTCTCCACCTCGTCTTTCTCGTGAAAGCCGGGGCGCGGCCAGGCCGCCTCCGGCCACAGATTGTCCGTCGAGTTGGCACCGCCCAGCTCAAGGGGAATCAGGTGGTCGGCCTCGAAATCGCCGCGCCTCTGGGGATAGCTGTAGCCGTATTCTCGATAGACCGCGCGCCGCTCGGAGGCGTCGACGTGTCGCCGCGGCCCCGTAGGGCGATAGCAGATCACCTCCAGATCCGTCGTCATCACCGCTCCAGGCGTGCATGCCGGATCGGGAAGCCCCCCTCGCGGTGCGCAAGCTCGCCGCTTTGGCGCCAGTGTCGGCTGGCGCGCGCCGCCGTTCGTGCGCTCGCTCTCCGCCCGCGCCATCCCCGGCGCTCGCGCACTCGCCGCTGCCGCCATCGAAAGCCCGAGCACGATCTGAAAAATGGCCCGCTTGCCCATGCCTAAACTTCTGTTCAGTATAGCCCAGTGGGAGATCGGCCCGCGCACATGGTCCGTACCACCCTCTGCGGCGAGGCTCGCCGCGGTGATCAGCTCGTCGCCGCTTGGGACGCCGTCACCTGCCGCGGTTGCCTGTCCCGTCGACCGAGCGAGCCGATCTGGTGCCTCCAATGTCGCCGAGTGATCACCGGCTCCTGTCTGAACATCGCGCCATTCGGTGCGTGGCTTCACTCCGCCTGCCGAGTGGCATTCGAGCGCTCGGAGCAAGGGCACCTGCTCCTCGCCTCCTTTCCCGATCTCTATTCGCCCTTCAAATGCGGCCGCTGCGGCATGGCCGGCGCTCACGCGGGGAATTGCCCTGTCACCGGCCGTTGACCATCCGGGTTGGGCG
>DASRLC010000380.1:0-4583 GCA_035648655.1 Polyangia bacterium | reverse complement strand
CTCCTCGACGAACGACACCTGGGCTTCCAGCGACAGCTCCGACTCGGCCCCTCCCGCCGACGACCGGCCGGTGGCGAGCCGAAGGGCTCGGCTCCAGCTGGGAAGGTGAAGACCAAGACCTACACCTTCGGCGCGATGGACGTGGAGGGTAAGCTCAAGACCCCACAACTCTTATACTTTTTGAACCGGGTCAAGCTCGAGCTCGACATGTCGGCCCCCGACAAGCGGTCTTTCATGAAGGAGCTCGGACAAAGCGCCGATGACAAGAGCCTCTGACGCAGACAAATAGGGTGAACTCTTGGCAACCAGCCCACTTTCTCATGCGATTCCACCGTCTCCACCGGGGCGACGGCCGGCGCCGAACCGCACCGGACCACGTCCGGTGACCAGCCACGCGCGGCTACAGGTGGCGATGATCTGGCGCGGCTCGATCATCGGCTATCGTTTGCTCTCGCGGCGACGCAAGGTCACCGTCGGTCCGTCCAAGCGCGCGACGTTCGTGACGCCGGCGCTCGAGGGGCGCGGCAAGTTCCTGCTCCTCCAGCCCCGGCGTGACGGCTACGTCCTGCACCTGGCTCCGGCGTTCAAGGGCGAGCTACACCTAGGCGGCCTGGCCACCGCGGTGGCCGACATCGGCTCGCGCGACGTCGACTTCGCCCGCGGCGACAAGGCCAAGCTGATCTTCGCCGACGGCAGCGATCTGCGCGTCGAGATCCGGTGGGTCGATCCGCCCGAGGTCATCCCGCGGCCGCGCTTTCGCGATCCGCACATGACCCAGATCAGCGTTGGCACCAGCATCGTGTTCGGCGTGCTGGCGGCGATCTTGAACTTGATGTGGGAGAAGTCCGAGCCGCGGCCGCCGCTGGCGCTCAACCCCGATCGCATCGCCAAGATCGAAGCCCCCGCGGCGCTCGAGTTCGAAAAGAAACAGGCCATCAAGCGCCAGAAGGCCGAAGAAAAGTCCTCCGAGAACCAGGGCCAGACCAAGCGGGCCAAAGACAAAGCCGGCAAGCTCGGACGGGCCGACGCGACCCAGAAGGACACCGTGATCCCCAAGGGCAAGGAAGACATCCTGCGCGAGAAGGTGCAGAAGGTCGGCATCCTCAGCGTCCTCGGCCACGACAGGGCGCCGGGCTCGGGCCTGTCCAAGCTATTCGCGCAGAGCAACGACGTCGAGCAGGCGATGGCCGGAATGGCCGGCGCCAAGCTGGTGGCTGGCCGCGGCTCGGGCGGCCTGTCCAGCGCCGGCTCGGGTCCGGGGGGCGGCGGCACCGGCTACGGCCACATCTACGGCTCCGGCAACCTCGACACCGGCGGCCGCGGCAACCACGGCCACGGCCGCGGTCCCAAGCTGGCCGAGCGCGGCGAGCACGAGGTCTCGGTCGGCGTGGGCGGAGGCGGCGGCGACACCGACGGCTCGCTGTCGAAGGAACAGATCGCCAAAGTGGTCCGGGCGCACATGGCGGGCGTGAAGTACTGCTACGAAAAGGAGCTGCAGCACAAGACGTCGCTCGCAGGCGGCGTCGACATCTTCTGGGTGATTCAACCCGACGGCACGGTCAGCAAGGCCAACGTCAAGCAGAGCACCATGGGCGACGCGGCCGTCGAGGGCTGCATCGTGCGGCAGGTCAAGCAGTGGTCGTTCCCCAAGGCGCCCGGCCAGACCATCGTCGGCCGCTTCCCCTTCATCTTCAAGGGCGGCACATGAGGGGGGCAGCCGGACTGGGCCTGCTGCTGGCGCCGCTCGCGATCGGCTGCGTCAACGCGCCGATCTACTTCAATTCACCGACCCCGATCCTGGCGGTCACCGGCATGCCCGACGCCAACAACCAGCCGCCGCGGGTCGAAAACGGCATGAGCCTCCGGTTCCGCAACCCGACCAAGCAAGAGCAGCAGGGTCTCGACGCGCAGACCGCGGCGTTGGGGTTCATGGTTCCCTGGATCCAGCGCGCCAACGTGCACATCGAGCTGACCTTCGACGTGACCAACACCGACACCAAGGACGGCACGTTCTTCATCGGCATCGACGGCGCCAACGAGTACACCAAGTACGACGAGAACATCGTGGCCATGGCGCTGCAGGCCGGCAACAACAACGCCCCCACCTACATTCCGCTCTGCCCGGTGACACCGCAGATCGTGCCGGCCGGCAAGACCGTATCGGGCACGGTTCGCGAGGACGATTTCAACGAAGGGGAGCTCGATCTGGACGCCATCGGGCGCTGGATGGCACCCTTCAACGCGGTTCTCATCAACAACTCGCAGGTCAACCCGATCGGGCTCGACATGGTGCCGAAGAACGTCGTGCTGCCGGCGCTCACCGAGATCGACGTCAACTTCAGCGCGAACGCGATGATGACGTGCAATTATGAGGTTCGGGTGCGCGACGACAACGACCAGCTCCTGCACGATTCGGGCGACACGCTGTTCTCGCCGACGCCCGCCCTATTCCAGCCTCCTGCGATGACGGCGACGACCAACTAGGGGCCAGTGAAACCACGACCTCGCAAGCTGATGGCGGCATTGGCGATGTCTTGGCTGCTTTGGGGCGCGCGGGTGGAGGCGCAGGTGACCTCGGAGCCGAGCGCCGTGGTCTTCCCCGATCCGGCCAAGTTCGCGCACGGCCTCTACACCGAAGGCGAGCTGGGCGCGGTGGCGTTCTTCGGGCCGGCCGGCCACGACGTCGCGCCGGGGTTCGCGGTCGGCGCACGCGTCGGCTACGACCTGTGGAGCTGGCTGGCTGTGCAGGCGCACTTCCTCGGCTCGACCCACTCGATCACCGGCGACAGCCCGCAGGCCGGTCAGCTCCTGCAGACCTACCAGGCGATCGCCGAGGGCAAGCTGACCTGGCGCTTCGGGCAGACCTCGATCTTCGGCGAGGGGGGGGCCGGGCTCGAACGCCTGTCGACCAACGTGCTCTACACGCTGATGATCGAGCGCTACCGGATCGGCCTGACCGCCGGTGGTGGCGGCGGCTTCGACTACCACTCGCTTTCGCGCCACTTCTCGGTGGGCGTGCGGGGCGACTTTTTCTGGCTGCGCGAGATCTCGGACAGCCGCGATCTGATGGCCACCACCTACCTGAGGTACACCTTCTGATGTCGCGCGCGCGCCTGGGGCTGGCTCTGGCGGTCGCCGCGCTGACGTCACTCGGCGCCTGCCAGACCGTCGATTTGGGCGACCCGCCGGCCGACGTGAACGCCTGCCAGCCGGGGCAGCAGTGGTTCATCGATCAGGTGTGGCCGAGCTTCCTGGGCGCCGATTATGGCGGGACGCACTGCTACGACTCCAACTGCCACGGTCCCAGCCCCAAGGGCCAACTGGCCTTGGTGGTCCCGGCCGAACCGGGGACGATCCCGTTCCCCGCGGATTGGGCCAACAACTACATCTCGGCCAGCAATCTCATGAACTGCTCGGACGCCATGGACAGTCGGCTGCTCCTCTTGCCCGAGGGAGCCCAGGTTCACGGCGGCGGCATGCTCATCATGCCGAACGGCCCGGAGGCGATGATCGTCGAGCAGTGGGTGAACATGCCATGAGGCCGGCCGGGCTTCTGCCGCTGGCGGTGACCTGCCTGCTGACGATCGCGCTGGCGCCGATCGCGGCGCGCGCGGACGACACGGCGCTGGTGCGCGTCGTCTCGGAGGAGGCGCAGGTCCACACCGGACCCGGTTTCGGCTTCCGGGTGGTCTATCGCGCCCATTCGGGCGAGGTGCTCCCCGCGATCGGCCGCGCCACCTATGACCACTGGTTTCGTGTCGAGCTGCCGGACGGCACCTACGGCTGGGTCCTGGGCGACGAGGTGTTCCCACTGGACGTCGACCTGGCGGCCGCGCACGAAGGCCCCTCGGTCTGGCATCGGATGGGGAGCGCGATTTTTTCCCCCCCGCCGCTGCTGGAGGAAAATGTCGGCTTCACCTTTTCGGCCGGCGTGCTCGGGGGTGACGGCATGTTCATGTTTCGGCCGGCCTGGCTGCTGGCCCCGCACGTCTCGTTGGAAGGGATGCTGGGCGAGACGGTCGGCAACCAGGTCGACATCATCTACGCCGGCGGCGGCTTCAACGCCTACCTCTTCGCCAGCTCGCCCGTCACGCCGTTCGTTGGCGCGGCGGCCGGCGGCGCCTTCGGCCGCAAGAAGGCCGACCAGTTCGCGGACGTCCAGACTGGGAACTATTCGATGGTCAATGTCGGCGGCGGCCTGATCGTCGCGCTCAAGAAGCGCCTCACCCTGCGCGGCGACGTCCGCCACTACGTCATCTTCGATGCCAACCACACCCAACAAATCCAGGAGTTCTCCGGTGCTCTCGCGGTATTTTTTTAAGAAGGGGGGACCGCGCGGCGGCTTCCGGGCGACCTCGCTTGGAGAAGCGCGTCAGGCCGCCTCTCCGTCCCCCCTAGCCCCCGAATTTCGTCCCGGCAAAGCCGGGCCGAAATTCCATCGCTTCGTCTTGGGCGCAGTGGTTTTGGGGATCTTGGCGGTTGCCGGCGGGGGCGGGTGTGCGGTTTCGAAGTGGACGGTGAAGCCGCATCAGCGGGAGCTGCTCGCCGATCCGATCATGCAGCTCGACGCCGAGGGACAGGAG
>DASRLC010000379.1:0-37716 GCA_035648655.1 Polyangia bacterium | reverse complement strand
GTCTATCTGGTCGAACACCGTGGACGCGTGCGGTCGCGCGAAGATCTTCTGGAAGACGTCTGGGGCTACAAACCGGGTGTCTCGACCCGCACCATCGACACCCACGTCAAACGCCTGCGCGACAAGCTGGGCGACGCGGGCCCCCTGATCGAGACCGTGCGCGGCACCGGTTACCGCCTCTCGGCGGATCATCCGGTGGTCGTCAAGGACTGAGGGCGTCTTCGCGGCGTCGAGGCGCAGGAAGCGATTCAAGGCGCCCGTACCCTGCAGCACCTTCTGGGGGTCCGCGATCTTCGTGCCGGTGTAACCAAAAAACAGGTTCGCGCCATTTTTGTCTACGCCGAGCGAGAAGAAGCTCTCCGTCGGTTTCTCGGTCGGACAATACGCGATCACGAGGAAGTTGTCGTAGACGAGTTCGTTCGCGGCCGGAAGGCGAGCCCGCAACGTCTTGCGCAGCGCCCGGATGAGCCGCTGGTTGGCTGGGGCGAACTTCGCGATGGAGCCCTCCAGCTGCTGCTCGGCCGTCACGTTTCGTCACTTGAACGAAGGGGAGAACGCCAGTCAAGCGGCGCACATCGGGCGGGCAACAGGATGCAGCCGCTCAACGCGTGGACGAGGGCAGGACCGCAGACTCGACCTTGACCCGCCGCGCCTTCCCCCAACGCCAAGCACAGCACCGTCAGCTGCGACACCAACCCGCAACCGCTCCGTGATCGCCTTGGCGGACATGTCCACGATCATTCGCTCGTCCCCCGTAGGCGGTTGATGTCGTATGGTCGAGCCCGCTGCCGCGCAGGGACTTCAGGGAGATCAGGCCGTCGCGGGACACGACCGAGATCTTACCAAAGTCCCTCCCAGGGTCCTTTTCAGTCGCCCGTCGAATCGGCCTCGCCCAGCCATTTGCGCAGCGTCTTGGGATCGACGCCCAGGCGCTCGGCCGCCTTGCCGCGGTGTCCGCCGGTCTGCCCCACCGCCCACGCCGCGTAGCGCCGTTCGAGCTCGCGCATGGGCAAGATCTCGCCGGCAAACGCCACCGCCTCGGCCGCCGCGGGCAGCGCGATGGCGCCCGGCAGATCGGCCGCGCTCACCTCGGCGTTGGCGCTCAGCAGCGCGATCTTCTCGACCGCGTGCGCCAGCTCGCGCACGTTGCCGGGCCAGCGGTAACGCCGGAGGGCGGCCAGCGCCCCGGCGGAAAATCGCCGGATGGGCGACTGGGGATATTTCGTCCGCACCACGGCCAAGAAATGCTCCGCCAGCTCGGGGATGTCCTCGGCGCGCTCGCGCAGCGGCGGAATCAGGATGCCCACCACGTCCAGTCGGTAGAGCAGGTCCTCGCGAAACTTGCCCTCGCGCACCGACTGGCTCAGATCGCGGTGGGTGGCCGCGACGACCCGGACGTCGACCTGGCGCACCTTGCTCCCGCCGAGGGGACGGATCTCGCCGCTCTCGAGGACGTGGAGCAGCTTGGCCTGCAGCGCCGGCGTCATCTCGGCGATCTCATCGAGGAACAACGAGCCGCCGTCCGCCTCGGCGAACAGGCCACGGCGATCCGCCACCGCGCCCGTGAAGGCGCCACGCAGGTGGCCGTAGAGCTCGCTTTCGAGCAGTGCCTCCGGCAGCGCCGCGCAGTTCACCGAGACGAAGGGCCCATCGCTGCGGCGGCCGTCGGCGTGCAGCGCGCGGGCCACCACGCCTTTGCCGGTCCCGGTCTCGCCCAGCACGAGGGCCGGCGCCGGCGCGTCGGCCAGCCGACGGATTCGCTCGCGCACCGCCCGCATCGCCGCGCTCTGTCCCAGCAGGTTGTTGCTGGAAAAGCGGCTGCGCAGCGCGGTTTTCAAGGTCGTGGCCTCGCGCCGGATCCGCAGCTCCTCCAGCGCGCGACCGAGGAAGATCGCCAGCTCCTCCTGCTTGAAGGGCTTGGTGAGATAGTGGTAGGCGCCCTGGCGGATCGACTCGACCGCGGTGTCGATCGCACTATAGGCGGTCATGACGATGACAGGCCGATCGGGATCGAGCCGGCGCGACGTGGCCAGCAGCTCGAGGCCATCGACGCCCGGCATCCGCAGATCGGTCACCACCGCGTCGAAGGGCTCGGCGGCCAGCAACTCGACGGCCTGCTGCCCGCCGCCGACCGCCACCGCCTGGTAGTCGCGATCGAGCAGGCCGTCGGCGATGGTGCGCGCCATCTCGAGGTTATCGTCGACGACCAGAATTCGGCGGCGGCGCTCAGGCGAGGGCATCGACGCTCCGCTCGGCGGGGGTGCCTGGCGCGGCGGGTGCAGCGGGCGCGGCTGCAGCTGGCGCAGCTGGTGCAGCTGGTGCAGCTGGTGGAAGAAAGATCATGGCCAATGTCCCCCTCGGCGGGCGGGGCTCGAACTCCAGCCTACCGCGATGGCTGGCCACAATCTCGCGCGCGATGGCCAGACCAAGCCCGGTCCCCTCGCCGCGCGCCTTGGTGGTGAAGAACGGCTCCAGCGCGCGCTCGCGATCGGCCGCCGAGATCCCGGCGCCGGGATCCTCGACCGCCAGGCGGATCTCCTCGGCCACCCGGTCCGCCCGCACGATCACCTCATCGCCCGCCTGGCAGGCATCGCAGGCGTTGAGCAGCAGGTTCACGACCGCGTGCTCGAGCAGGCGCGGATCGCCCATCACGGCAGGCAGCTCCGGCGCGATGGCCCGGTGCAAGCGAACGCCCGCCTGGTCGAAGCGGTGCTCGACCAGCGCGACGGCCTGATCGACCACCGCCCGCGGCTCGATCCGCTCGGCCGAGGGAACGTCGCCGCGCGCCAGCCCGAGCAGTCCGCGCATCACTTGCTTGATCCGATCCGTCTGCGCCGGGATGGCGGCCACGCCGGCGGCCAGACGCTCGTCGCCCGACACCTTGGGCGCCATCTGCTCGGCCCGGGCGAAGATGACCCCCAGCGGCGTCGAGATCTCGTGGGCCACCCCCATGGCCAGCGTCCCCATCACGGCGGCCTTGCTGGCCCGCTGCAGCTTTTCGTCGCGGCCACGCGCCAAATCGGCCAGCGCCAGCTCGCGCTCGAGCACCAGCTCCTTGCGCTGGTTGCGCATGGCCAGGCCGCCCAACACCAAAACCAGGCCCGCCGCCAGCAGCACGCTCAGCACCAACCGGCGGCGCGCCCAGATCTCGCGGTCGCGCTCGTGCTCGGCGCTGACCACCGCCACGATGTCCACGCCGCCACCCGCCGGCCCGTCGATGCGCGCGATGCCGGCCAGCGCCGTGCGCGCCGGCAGTCCGAAGACGCCCGCCCCGTCGCGCGGAATCCGCACCGACGACGCCCCGCGCGCCAGCGCCTCCAGGACCGGCCTCGAACGGACCTGCGTCCCGTCGGTCGCGTAAAGGACGGCCTCGCCCGGGCGGTGGACCAGCAGCACCAGCGCGCGCGGGCGCTCGACGGTGCGCAGGCGTGCCAACAGATCGGCCTCGGCCAGCGGCCCGGTCGCCACCTGCGCCGGACGCGCGATCACGGCGGCCAGCGCGCGCGACAGCGTCACCCCGCGCTCGGCGAATTGATCGAGCGCGGCGGCGGATTCGCGCTCCGCGTCCCAGGCGGCCAGGCCCGCCACCACCGCCACGATACCGGCCATGCCGGCCATCCAGAGCGTCGTGCGCGTTACCTCGGTCTTCACGGGGCTCTCGGATATAGCGGACAATTCGCCCAAACGAAAACCCAACGCCGGACAAACTGGCGCACAAGCAAAACCGCGCCGGGGCGGTGCCACCGGCGCGGTTCTCTCGATCGGAGATGCTATGTGCGGATGCTACGTGCGAACTGGCCGCTACTTGATCGGGAAATAGCCCACCTTGGTCACGATTCCCTGCCCTTGCCCCGAGAGCACCCAGTTCGTGAAGGCGGAAATCTCCGCCGACGGCTTGGCGCGCACGTAGAAAAACAGCGGCCGCGACAGCGGGTAAGTCCCGTTCTGGATGGTCTGGTCGGCCGGCGCGATGGCGGCCGACGTGGCGTCCTTCTTGATCTTGAGGACCTTGATCCCCTTGGCGTAGGCCGCGCCGCCGTACCCGATGCCGAACTTCTCTTTCACGACGGCGTTGACGACCGCCGCGGTGCCCGGCATGGCTTGGGCGCGCGGGGTGTAGTCGGCGTTCTGCAGCACGTGCTCCTTGAAGAACACGTAGGTCCCCGAGCTGTTCTCGCGCGAGTACGGAATGATCTTGGCGTCCGGTCCGCCCAGCTCCTTCCAGGAGGTGACCTTGCCGGTGAAGATCGCCTTGAGCTCTCCCAAGGTAAGCTCGTTGATCGGGTTCGAGTCGTTCACGTAGACTGAGAGACCGTCCTTGGCGACGGTGATCTCGACCGGTGGCGCGCCGGTCTTGTCGGCGAGCTGCTTCTTCTCCGAGTCCTTCATGGCCCGCGAAGCTTCACAGACGTCGGTCGTGCCGTTGATGAGCGCGCTGATGCCCGTCCCCGAGCCACCGCCGGTCACCTGGATGGTGGTGGCGGGGTGCTTCTTCATGTACTCCTCGGCCCACCGCTGCCCGAGCACGACCATCGTGTCCGAGCCCTTGACCGTGACCGTGCCAGCCAGCGCCGGCTTGGCGCCCAGCAGCGCGCCCGCGAGGGTCGCCATCGCCAGCGCGACCTTCACACTGTTTTTGATTCGCATGTGGATCCTCTTTTCTCTCGTTTTCAAAGCGCGATGGCGAAGCGGAACAGAAACTCCTGCTCGTTCTTGTTGGCCAGGCCCCGGACCAAGGCGGTGTCGCCGCCGAAGTGGTTGATGACGTAGTTGCCGGTCACCCGGAAGCGCTTGGAGTGCCAGTAGTTGAGCCCCAGCTCGTACGAATCGAGCTTGGTCTTGGTGCCATTGGTCATGCCGAGGACGTTCCCCAAATTGGCGACGTCGGCGTCCGCGGTCAAGTCCTCGTCCAGGTGCTCGTAGCGAACGGTCAGCATGAGGCCGTCCTGCACCGGCTTGACGCCGAACTTGCGGTAGCGCGAGAACGGCTCGAGGCCCTGCTGATCGCCGATGATGCGATCGTCGCCCAGCAGCCAGTACCAGGCCTCGCCGTAGAACGAGTAGCCCTTCAGATCGGCGCCGCCGATGATGGTCCCGGTGCCGGTCGAGGCGATGTTGTCGGCGGACAGTGGGCTATCTTTCCAGACCAGCTCACCGCGCAGGCCGTACTTGTGATCGATGGGGGCATTGAGCTCACCGGCGAAGGCCTTGAGGCGGCCGACCTGACGGAGCTGGATCGACTCCGCGGCGGCGCCCATCGGCGTGAAGCTGAACGCCGAGTTGCTGAGGTAGGTGAACCCGCCCTGGGTGGTCTGCGAGGTGAACGGGAGCGTGTTCGAGCGATCGCCGGTCCAGAACGACCCGCCAAGCTCGACGTCGTGCAGCGGCCCCTCGCCGGTGAAAGAGAACGGCGCGACCCAGGCCCGGCCCATGAAGTCGACGTGGTCGTCGACGTTCTTGAAGTTCTGCCCGTCGCCGTTGAAGACGCCCGCCGAGTAGTAGTAGTTCCGGTCGTCGTTGAACCCGTGAATCATCGCGCCGATCTCTTTGTTGTCGGGGATGCCGAACGAGCGAACCGTGTTCGACCGCTCCATGAAGTCGAAGTACTTATCCGAGGTCCGGTTCTCCAAGGTGAACGGGGCGTCGTACTGCCCGACCTGCAGGATGGCCAGGTTGTTCCAGGGGGCGACCGCGATATAATCGTCGGTGGCGGCGATGTTGGACGGCGCGGCGGGCGCGGCGCCGGCCGGCGGGCTTTGCGCGAAGTCGCCGGCGATCGAGAAGTAGGCCAGACCGCCGATCCAGCCGGTCAGCTCGAGGCGGGCGCGCCGGAGCAGGAAGGTGTTGTTGGGCGACTTCGACCCCTCGTTGCGGTCGAACATGTAGAGATCGGTTTGCAGGCGACCGCTCGGGAAGAGGATGAAGCCATTGTCGGGCGAGCGCAGGAACGGGACGCCGTCGCTGAAGCCCGCCAGCACCTCGTTGGAGGCTGCGGGGGCCGGAGCGGCCACCACCGGCGTCGGTCCGACCATGGCGGGGGCCGGCATCACCATCGGCGCCGCGGGAGGCGGCACCTCCGCAGGGACGGCGGGCGGCGCCTCGGCGGCCGGTGGCGCGGCCGAGGTCGGCGGCTGCTGGTTGCTGATGTCGGTCGGGGGCAACGTCGAATTCTGCGCGCGCGCCGCGATCGGAACAGCGACGACCAAGGCCGTCAACGGCAGCGTGAGCAGCGTGGGAAGCCAGGCGAATAGACGTCGAGGACGACGGGGACAGGACTGGGGCATCTCGATTCTCCTTTGGCGCGCATCGTGCCCGCGCCGGGTGACATGAGCGTGACGAAGCCGAAACGTTTCCGGGAAGTGCGCAATATCCGCGAAATCAACGGGTTCGTCCCATTCGGTGTCACGGCGATGTCACAGACGCGGCACCTGTTCGTCAAGTCCGAGTGGTCATATCCCCCCGTGACCACGCCCGAGGGAGCCATCGCGATGGCCCGCCAGAAGACCATCGGCACCAAGATCGCGGTCCCGCCGGCTCGCCCTCCCAAGCTGACGCTGGCGCCCGCGCCGCTCTGGCACCGCGCCGCCGAGTGGACCCTCCGCGTGCTGGCCTTCTCGGCGGTGGTCGCGATCGTCCTCATCTTGGTGTTCATCGCCAAAGAGGCCGCGCCGATCTTCTACAGCGCCGCCGTGCGGGCCGAGGTGACGATGTCTAAGATGTGGGTGCCGCGGCTCTGGCCGGGTTACGACGAGTCGGCCTCGATCTGGCAGCCGGTCTCCGAGATTCCCAAGTTCGGCATCTGGCCGCTGGTGCTGGGGACGGTCAAGGTGACGGTGGTGGCGATGGCGGTCTCGGTGCCGCTGGGCGTCGGCGGCGCGGTGTATTTGTCACAGTACGCGCGCCCGCGGACCCGCGAGATCGTCAAGCCGGTGGTCGAGCTGCTGGCCGGGATCCCGTCGGTGGTGTTGGGCTTCTTCGCGCTCATGGTGATGGCCACCTGGTTCCAGCGTCTCTTCGGCCTGGAGTCGCGACTCAACGCGCTGGTCTCGGGTGTGGCGCTCTCCTTCGCCGTCATCCCGCTGATTTTTACCTTTGCCGAGGAGGCGCTGCGCGCCGTCCCGCGCAGCTACGTCGAGGCCTCGACCGCGCTGGGCGCGGCGCGCTGGCAGACGATCTCACGGGTGGTGCTGCCGGCGGCCAGTCCCGGGATCGCGGCCGGCGTCGCGCTGGGCCTCGGGCGCGCGGTGGGCGAGACCATGATCGTGCTGATGGCTTCCGGCAACGCCGCCATCATCTCGGCCAGCTTGGCCGATTCGACCCGCACCATCTCGGCGACCATCGCCGCCGAGCTGGCCGAGGTCGTCTTCGGCGGCGCGCACTACACCGTGCTGTTCTTCCTGGGGACCCTGCTGTTCCTGACCACCTTCTGCATCAACACGATCGGCGATTGGGCCATCCGCCGCATGAAGATTCGCCTCGGGGGGACGGCGTGAGCGCCGCCGCGGTGGTCGATCGTGCCGCGCTGGCCAAGGCGACGGCCCACCGGACGCGTCGCAACTTCGTGGCCGACGGCGCGCTGGCGATCGTGTCGGGCGCGGCGCTGCTGATCATTCTGACGATCCTGGCCGTGATCCTGTTCGACGTCGTTCGCCAGGGGCTGCCGCGGCTGTCGATCGCCTTTCTGACCGAGGCGCCGCGCAACGGGATGACCGAAGGCGGGATCTTCCCCGCCATCATCGGCATGCTCGAGATGGTCGTTCTGATGACCCTGGCCGGCGTCCCGGTCGGCGTCGCCACCGCGATTTATTTGCACGAGTACGCTTCGCCGGTCTCGCCGATCACGCGCGCCATCCGGATCGCCGTCGCCAACCTGGCCGGCGTCCCCTCGATAGTCTTCGGCCTCTTCGGCCTGGGATTCTTCGTGCAGTTCGTGGGATCCGGGATCGACAAGCTGTTCTTCCACGGCGACAAGGTATTCGGGCAGCCGGCGCTCATTTGGGCCGCCCTGACCATGGCGGTCCTGACCTTGCCGGTGGTGATCGTGGCGACCGAGGAGGCGCTGCGGGCGGTCCCGCGCGAGCTGCGCGAGGCCTCGCTGGCGCTGGGCGCGACCAAGTTCCAGACGGTGCTCCACGTCGCGGTGCCGCAGGCCAGCCCCGGCATTTTGACCGGGACCATCCTGGCCGTCAGCCGCGGGGCCGGCGAGGTGGCGCCCATTCTGTTTACCGGCGTGGCCTACTTCCTACCGCAGCTCCCCAGGCACCTCTCGTCGCAATTCATGTCGCCGAGCTACCATGTCTACGTGCTCTCCACCCAGTCGCCCGACGTCGACGCGACCCAGCCAATTCTCTACGCCACGGTCCTCGTGTTGCTGCTGCTGACGTTCGCGCTCAACTTGGCGGCGGTGGTGGTGCGCTCGCGGATGCGGCGCCGTTACGCGGGGGCCGGCGCATGAGCGCCAACAGCAACGGCAAGGCCGAACCGGCGCCCAAGTTGATCGTCCGCGATCTGACCGTCTCTTACGACGGCAAGAAGGCGGTAGGTCCGGTCTCCCTCGATATCGTCGGGCAACACGTCACGGCGCTGATCGGCCCGTCGGGTTGCGGCAAGTCGACCTTCCTGCGCTCGCTCAACCGGATGAACGAGCTCATCCCCGGCTGCCGCGTCGCGGGCAGCGTCCTCCTCGATGATGCCCCCATCTACGGCCCCGGGATCGATCCGGTGGCGGTGCGCCGCCGCATCGGCATGGTCTTCCAGCGCTCGAACCCCTTCCCGAAGTCGATCCAGGAAAACGTCGCCTACGGCCTGCGCATCGGCGGCATCGACAACCCGCAGGAGATCGCCGGCCGGGTCGAGCTGGCGCTCACCCAGGCGGCGCTGTGGGTCGAGGTCCGCGATCGTTTGAACGACAGCGCGCTGGGTCTGTCGGGCGGTCAGCAGCAGCGCCTCTGTATCGCGCGCGCGTTGGCGGTCGAGCCGGAGGTCCTGCTCATGGACGAGCCGGCCTCGGCGCTCGATCCGATCGCCACCGCGCACATCGAGGAGCTGATCAACGAGCTGTCCGAGAGCTACACGGTCGTGATCGTCACGCACAACATGCAGCAGGCGGCGCGGGTCGCCGATTACACGGCGTTCTTTTATCTGGGCGAGCTGGTGGAGTTCGATCGCACCGACGTAATCTTCACCAAGCCGAGCAACTCCCGCACCGAGGACTACATCACGGGCAGATTTGGGTGACACGGATGATCAGAGCAAACACCTCACGCGAGCACACCAACCGTGAATATGAGCAGGAGCTGCGCAAGCTGCGCGAGCTGCTCCTGCTCATGGGCGCCAAGGCGGAAGAGATCATCAACGGCAGCATCCGCGCGCTCATCGATCGCGACAGCGCGCTGGCCGAGCAGATGATCGCGGTCGACCGCAAGATCAACCAGCTCGAGATCGCCATCGACGAGCTGTGCATGCAGGTCCTGGCGCGCCGGCAGCCGGTGGCCTCCGATCTGCGGTTTCTGACCACCGCGCTCAAGCTGGTCACCGATCTCGAGCGGATCGGCGACCTGGGCGTCAACATCTGCGAGCGGGTGCTGGAGCTGAACGGCGAGCCGCCGCTCAAGCCCTACATCGATCTGCCCAACATGACGCAGGAGGTGCAGGAGATGCTGCACGAGGCGCTGGACGCCTTCGTGGCCGCCGACGTCGAGCGGGCCCAGCGGGTCATCGCGCGCGACAAGAACGTCGACGCCTACTACACCCAGATCTTCCGCGAGCTCCTCACCTACATGATGGAAGATCCCCGCAACATCTTCCGCGCCACCCGCCTGCAGTCGATCGCCAAGTACCTGGAGCGGATCGGCGACCACGCCACCAACCTGGGCGAGCTGGTCATCTTCATGGTCAAGGGCAAAGACATCCGCCACGCCGGCAAGCTCAGCGACAGCGGGTAGCCAGGCCACCACGCCCTTCTGCTACGCTTGATCCGTAGGCCGTGCAGCTCGGAGAAGCGGACAAACGCGCGCTCGTCGAGGACGGATTTCTGATCGTTCGGGGGGCGGTCCCGCGCGATCGGATCGATGCGGCGCTGCGGGCCATCAACCTGTCCCTCGGCGAAGAGGGGATCGCCAAGGACCAGATCTGGACCCTGCGCGCGCAGACGTTTTGTCCGGAGCTGGTCGGCGCGCCGCCGATCTTGGATCTCTACACCGAGACGCCGCTGGCCGCGCTGGCCGCGGCCGGGCTGGGCCCCGGCAACGTCGCGCCGCCGACCACGGGGCAGATCGCGCTGCGCTTCCCCCAGATCGTCGCCGAGCCGCGCGATCCCTACCCGCACATCGACGGCATGCCCGGGCCGCTCAACGGCGTCGAAGCCGGCACCCTCTACACCTTCAGCGCGCTGGGGGCGGTCTTCCTGAGCGACGTCCCGGCGCCGTTCCGGGGCAACTTCACGGTGTGGCCGGGCAGCCAGCGACTGCTCGAGGCGCACTTCCGCGCCCACGGCACCGACGATCTGCTGCGTGGTTTTCCGCCGCTGGCGATGCCCGCGCCGCGCCAGTTGATCGTTCGGGCGGGCGACGTCCTGCTGGCGCACCACGCGCTGGCGCACGGCGCCGCCGCCAACCTGGGCCCGCACGTCCGCTACGCGGTCTTCTT
This sequence comes from Polyangia bacterium, assembly GCA_035648655.1. Taxonomy (GTDB): domain Bacteria; phylum Myxococcota_A; class Polyangia; order Fen-1088; family Fen-1088; genus JADGRB01. The sequence goes on along the minus strand of DASRLC010000379.1, from coordinate 27,069 downwards.
TCGCCTCTCCCACCGCAACCACGATCCCGGTTCGACCACCGCGCTCACCGATCTGTGGCGCCACTGGGACGGCCTGAACGGCGCCTGAACGTTCACGGCGATGGGCCGCCGTGGTAGCTCTGACCTCGATGCGCAAGCGACTGATTCGTCTCCTGGCCTGGGCCGTCACGGCCGGCTTGCTGGTGTTGTTGTTCCGCAAGATCTCGCTCCATGAGGTGATCGCGGCCGCGCGCGGCGCCGCGGGCTGGACGGTTCCGGTCGGCCTCGTCTGCGTGGTGGCCATCTACCTGGCCGATTCGTTGGCGATCTGGAAGACCTTCGCTTGGTTCCTGGTCCGGCTGTCGTTCGCCGACGTCCTGCTGGTGCGGGGGGCGACCTACCTGCTGGCGGCCATCAACTACAACGTCGGCCAGGGCGCCATCGTCTACTTCGTCAACCGGGTGGCGGCGGTGCCGGTGATCCGCGGGGCCGCCACCATCCTCTTCATCATGGGGGTGAACGTGCTGGCCCTGCTTTTTCTGGCCACCATCGGTCTCGGCGCGGCGCCCGCGGTTCCGCACGCCGTCGCGCTGATCGTCCTGGTGGCCTATGCCGGGCTGGCGGTCTATGTCGTCGCGGTGGCGCGGAGGCCGCGCTGGTTGGCGTCGCGCCCGATCTTTCAGGTCTTACTCGGTGCGGGCCTCTCGGGGCACGCGCGCGCGCTGGCGGTACGCCTTCCCCACATCGCCGCGCTGTTCACTTTCCAGATCTGCATGCTGCGCGCGTTCGGCGTGGCGGTGCCGGTGGTCGCCGCGGTGGCCGCGCTGCCGGTGGTATTCTTCATCGCGGCGCTGCCGATCTCCGTGCAGGGGCTCGGCACCACCCAGGCGGCGATGGTCTATTTCTTCGCGCGTTACGCCGCCGGCGATCATCCGGCCCAGCAAGCCGCCGTGCTGACCGCCAGCCTGGTCGGTCAGGCGCTGGCGCTCTCGTTCCAGGCGGTGCTCGGGATCCTCTGCCTCAAGAGCCGGGTCGGCCGGGCGCTGGAGGCGGCAGTCCCGACGCCGCCTCCAGCCGGCGCCTGAGCGCGCGCCGCTAGTCGAGGCCCAAGCGGCGGTTGACCGCGGCCAGATCCTCACCGACCGCGAAGTTGATCATCTCGACGACGGTCGGCGTCGCGCGCGCCGCGGTCAGCAACTCTTCGGGCGGCAACATCACGGCCGCGCCCAAAAGCCGATCGGCGCGCGCCAAGTGCTCGAAGACCCCCAGCACGTCGCCGGACGCGACCAGCGCCGCCCGATAGCCGGTGTGCGTGATTCCGGCGCGCCAGCGCTCACCGTCGAAGACCCCGCTGTCGCGGAACGACAACGCGGCCTGTTCGAAGGCACGCCGCTGACGCCGCGGCAGCATGCGCGAGATCTTCTGCGCCACGTCGTTGAGCTGCTCCTCGGGGAGAATGCCGCGTCCGTAGTCGGGGAACATGGTGCGCACGCCGGCCGCCACCAGCAGGCCCAAATCCTTGCCCGGGATACGCCCGATGCCGTGCGTGCCGGCGCGCAGGTGACCGAGCTGGCGCCCGAGCTGCAAGGTGGCCTCCTGGCGCGGCAGCGACGGAAACGTGGCCGGCAACAGCAGCGCCGGCGGCGGCCCCACCTCGATCTCGACCTGGGTCGCGACCGCGCGCGCCGAATAGATGTCGAAGGTCTCTTCGACGCCCAGGAGCGCGGCGACCCGGGTTACCTGCGCGCGGACCGGATCCTCCGAGCGCGGCGCCAACCGATCTTGTTTGGTGACGCCCCAGTCCTCCAGCGACAGGCCGTAAAGGCGCGGAAGCACCTCGGACATCGCCGCCAGGAGCGCGGTGGCCGGATGGCGCGCGTCGGGGTGGCGCACGATCATCTCGAAGTCGGCGCCCGAGATGGTGCCGACCGACTCGGGCGCCCAGCGCAGGCGCGCGTCGCGGGTCGCGCGCGCGTCGGCCGCGTCGGCCAGCCCCAGCGCCGCCAGCGCGGCCGCCACTCGGGCGGCGCGGCGCGGCTGCCCGGCCCGCGCACAGAGCCGCCGCAACGCGCGCAGCGAATCCGTCCGCAGCGGCGACAGTTGCAAGAGCGCCAGGTGCTCGGCGATCGCCTCGGGCACGCGATCGGCGGCCTCCAGCACCCGGCCGAGCTCGACACGCGCGCCAACGTCGTCGGGGGCTGCCGCGACCACCGTGTGCAGCTCCTCGACGGCGCGCGCGCTCGATCCGAGCGGTCCGCTCCATAGCGCGGCCAGCCGCATCCGCCGCTCCCGTGCCCCGGGCACGACCTCCAGATATCGCCCCAGCGCCGCCGCCAACCGCGACGGCTCGTCGAGGCGGGTGAGCAAGGCATCCAGGCGATCGATCCCGAGATCGTGCTGGGGCTCGAGCGCCAGCGCCTGCTCGAAGGCGTCGGCCGCCCCCTCGGGATCCTCGGCCGGTCCGGCCAGGAGCTCGCCGAGCGTGACGAGGTGACCGACCCGCGCGTCGCCCTCGATCTCGACCGCCGCCAGCCGCCGCAGTGCGATCGCCGCGCCCACGTAATCGCGCTGCCGCGTCAGGCCGCGCGCCAGTCCCGCCAGCGCCGTCGGTTCGTCGGGCGACGCGAGGAGCGCGTTGCGGTAGGCCTCGACCGCTTGGTCGCCGTCGGCGAGCGCCCGCTCGGCCACGTCGCCGATCCGAACCCAGGCCGCGCTGACGGTCTTGGGATCCGGCGAGGCGGCGATGGCCAGCCGGTAGGTCGCGAGCGCTTCGGCGGATCGGCCCAGATCCGTCTCGACCTCGGCCAGGCGCGACAAGACCGTCACCGAGGTGGGATCGAGCTTGACGGCCTCGGCCAGTACCGCGGCGGCCTCGACGGGATCGCGCGCGTAGACCAACTCGGCCAGGGCCAGCAGGCGATCGCGCCGCTTGGGCAAGGTGCCGGCGGCCGCGCGGCGCCGCATGACCTGCGCCAGGCGATCGTCTTCGCCGCGCGCGCGCAGGATGACCTGAAGAACCTCGAAGTCGGTCTCCGCCTCCGGCTCGATGGCCAGCACTTCTTCCAAGCAGCGGCCGGCCATCGCGTCGTCGCGGACTTGGTTGGCGTACAGGCGCGCCGCCTGCCGGAAGGCATCCGCCGCCCGCACAGGGCCTTTCGTGAGACGCGCCTCGCGCGCGAAGAGCTCGGCGGCCGCGCGCGCGTCGCCGGTCGCCTCGCGCAGCCGCGCCAGCGCGCGCAAGGCCGGCAGGAACGTCGGATCGGCCTCGATGGCGCGCGCGAAATCCGCGTCGGCGCCGCTGAGATCTCCGGCCGCCAGGTGCGCGGCGCCCAGGTCCCACAGCAGCACGGCCCGCGAGACGCCGTCGGCGGCGACCTCGGCCAGACGACGCCGCGCCAAGATGAGGCGCGCCGAATCGCCTGCGCGCGCCGCCAGCCGCCCGAAGGTCGCCAGCGACTCTTCCGTCGGCCGCGCCTCGATGACCCGGTTCCACAGCGACAGCGTCTCCGGTCGCGGCTCGCCGGTCCCGGCCCGATCGCGCGCGCGGGCCGCGGCTTGCCACAAAGCCGCGCGCGTGTCGGCTTCGTCGCTCACCTCGGCCAACCGCTCGATCGCCGGCGCGGCGTCCCGATCGCGCCCCGAGCGCAGCGCCAGCGCCACCCCCGCGTCCAGCACCGCCCCGTCGGCGGGCGCCGCCTCGAGCGCGCCATGGAGCGCCCGGGCCGCGGCCTCGCGATCGGTCAGGCGCCAGGCCAGATCGAGGCGAACCGCCAGCTCACCGGCGCCACTGCGACCACCGGTCCCGTCGGTGAGCCGCTTCTCCTGCAGCGTCGCGAGCTCCCCGCCCCGGCCGACCGCGCGCCAAAGACGCTCCTCGGCCACGAACGCCCGCGCGCGACCGCCGCTCTGCACCGCGCGCCCAATCGCCACCAGCGCCTCGCGCCGCCGTCTGAGCTGCCACTCGAGCACCTCGGCCTGCAAGCGATACGCGGCGGCTTTGTCGGCGGGGTCGGACAGCGTCTGGCCCAGGTTGCCGAGCGCGGTCGCCAGCTCTTCGCCGCGCCCGAGCCGTTCGAGCAGCCGCGCGTGCTCGGCGACGGCGGCCACGTTGGCGGGGTCGAAGGTGAGCGCGCGCGCGGCGGCCGCCAGCGCATCCTCCAAGCGACCGAGCCGCCAAGCCAAGAGGCGCGCCGCCTCCACCTCGAAGGCGCTGGCGCTGGCCGGATTCGACTCGTGGCCGGCCTGCTTGGACAAGACCGCCGCCAGCGCATCGAATCGGCCGCGCCGGTGGTGCGCGCGCGCCAAACCGGCCAGCGCGGGGCGCGAGCCCGGAACCAGCACCAATGCCGACTCGTAGGCGCGGATCGCCTCGTCGTCGTCGGCGGCGCGCTCTTCGTAGATCGTGGCAGCGCGGTAGCACCAAGCGAACTTCGTCGCGGCGTCGAGCCCCGGAATTTCGGTCCCCAGTCGCAACGCCGCCTGCGCCGCGACCAGCCCGTCGCCCACCTTCTCGGCGGCGCGCAGCAGCGCGCCCAGCGCGGCGCTGCGGCGCACCCCGAGCTCGACCCACTCGCCGTAGAGCGCCAAGGCCTTGCCCGCGTCGTCCAGTCGATCTTCGTAGAGCGCGCCGAGGCGTTCGAGTCGGATCGACTTGGCGCCCGCATCACCGCCGGACGAGGCGTCGGCGCGCGCGTCGGGGGGCGACGCCACGTCGACCACCTTGACCATCTCGTCCCAGCGCTCGAGCGCCGGGAACAGCCGTTCGAGCAGGTGCGCCGCGGGCGCGTAGCCGGGCACCGCCTCCAGTGCCCGGCGGGCCAGGGCCACGGCGCGCGGCAGATCGTGCGCCGCCGTCTCGGCCAATTCTGCCGCCCGCATGGCGAACGCCGCCCGTTCGGCGGCCTCGGCGCTGCGATCGACGGCCCCCTCGGCCAGCGTCACCTGGGCCGCCGAATCGCCGGTACGTGAAGCGATTCGTTCCAGCGCAGCCAGCGCCACCGGATCGCCGGGCCGGGCGTCGAGCAGACGCCGGTAGCGCCCAGCCGCGGCCTCGTTGTCCCCTTCGTGTTGCTCGGCCAGGTGCGCGCCCAGGCCGACCAGCGTCGCGGCCCAGTCGCGATCGTGCGACAGATCGGCCTGGTGATCGAGCGCGAGCCGCGCCTTGCTCCACTGGCCCCCGGCCAGCGCGCCCGACACGGTCGCGAAGAGCAGCGCCGGATCGTCCGGGTCGGCGGCCCGCGCTTCATCGATCAGCACCGTGGCCCGCGCCGCCGCGCCGAGCCGCTGGCGCGCCAGCGCCGCCCCCAGCGAAAGCCAGGCGGCCCGTTCGATACCCATGGCCGCCTCGGCCTCGAGCGCGACCGCCCGCGCCAGCTCGGCGTCCTTGCCGAGCGCCACGGCCACCCGCACCGTCCCCGCCCGCGCCAGCGCCGCCGCGCCGATTCCCGCGTCTTCGTCGAGCGCGCGCAGCCACAGCGACAACGCGTCGGCGGCGCGCAGCGGATCGGCCTCGGCGATGAACGCCAGTCGGCACAGGAGGCGACCGCGCTCGCCGGCGTCGCGCGCCGAGGCCAGCCGGCGCTCGAGCACCGAGGTCAGCAGCGCCGCGTCCGCCGGATCACTGCCCTGGCCGGACGCCCGGAGCGCGCTCTCTTCTAGCGCCAGCAGCGCCGCCGAATGGCCAGGCACCAGCACCAGCGCCTCTTCCAGCACGGCCCGCGCCCGCGCCGGCGCGCCCAACCGATGCTCCAGCAGATAGGCCTTCTCGACCGCCAGATCCGCGCGGGTGGCGACGTCGCCGGCCGCCGAGCGCTCGACGTCCAGCAGATCGATCGCCGCCCAAGTGCTACCGGCCTCGATGGCGTGCAGGCGCAGCGCGCGCAGCACCGGCCTGAAGGTGGTCTCGGGCGGATCGGCCAGCGCCAGCTGCAGGTGCTCCATCGCCGCCGCGACGTCGCCTACCCCATCTTCGAACAGCCGGGCGGCCGCATAACGGAGCGCCCCGGCGGCCAGCCCCTCCCGGGCGTCGGCCTCCTCGACCATAGCCAGGGCCTCCGCCTCGAACTGCGCGGGCGATCGCGCCAGCCCGCGGCGCGCGTCGTCGGGGACCATGCCCGGCATCGCGCTCGGCTGGGTCACCTCGTCGGGGCGCGGCAGCGGCAGCGGCGTGGGGGTGAGGGTCGACATGGCGGGGCCGGGTAGGCCACTTTACTTCGGAAACGGACCGGCCGGCGGGGTATGATGGAGCCCCCTTCGGGCGTCACGCGGGCATGGCCAAAATCATCGTTAGCGGCAACGACCAGCGACGCGAGTACGAGCTCGGCGCGGTCAACACGATCGGCCGCCACCCCGACAACACCCTGCAGATCCTGGATCGCATCGTCTCGAAAGAGCACGCGCAGGTCTTACGCCAACCGGACGGCCGGTATCTGTTCCGCGATCTCGGCAGCCTGAACGGCTCGTTCTTGCACGGCGAGCGGGTGGGCGAGCATATCCTGCTGGAAGGGGACGAGATCATGCTGGGGGCGACCTCGCTGATCTTTCAGGAGAAGTCGGCCCAGGATTCGCTGCTGCAAAAGGTGACCATCGCGCCCGCGGCGGCCGAGGCGCTGATCCGGCAGAAGATCCAGGCCCCGCTGCCCAGCGCGCGCGAGTTCCTGCCCGAGGCCGAGATCTTCGACGTCGAGGCCCTGCGACGGGATTACGAAAAGCTGCGCCTCGGGCACGAGCTCGGGCGATCGATCGGCCTCGAGGTCGACCTCGAGATTTTGCTCGAGCAGATCATCATGAAGGCCTTCGAGCTCATTCCGGCCGATCGCGGCGTCATCCTCCTCATGGAGGACGGGGTGCCGTCGCCCAAGATCGCCAAGACCCGCGACGGCAAGAACGAGCAGATCGTGCTGTCCAAGTCGATCTTGAACGAGGTGGTCACCAACAAGGCCTCGGTGCTGTCGTCGGACGCCACCATGGACAGCCGCTTTTCGTCCGCGCACTCGGTCATCATGCAGGGGATCCGCTCCACGATGACCGTCCCGCTGCTCCACCGCGACGAGCTGCTGGGGATCATGCACCTCGACTCGATGATTGCGACCAACGCGTTTACCGAGAAGGATCTGCAGATCTTCGGCGGCGCGGCCAGCCAGGCGGCGGTCGCCATCCACAACTCCCAGCTGGTCCGCAAGATCGAGCACGAGGCCAAGACGCGGGCCCAGTTCCAGCGGCTGCTGTCGCCGAATCTGGTCGATCAGGTGGTGCAGGGGAAGCTGCAGCTCGAAAAGGGCGGGGCGCTGTCGGAGGTGACGCTGCTCTTCTCCGACATCCGCGGCTTCACGTCGATGAGCGAGTCGCGCTCGCCCGAAGAGATCGTCCGGATGCTCAACGAATACTTCGAGCTGATGGTGGACGTGATCTTCAAGTACGAAGGGACGCTGGACAAGTTCGTGGGCGACGAGGTGATCGCGCTGTTCGGCGCGCCGGTCCCCATGCAGAACGCCGAGGTCAAGGCCGCCCAGTGCGCGCTCGACATGATGCGGGTCCTGTCCGAATGGAACCGGACCCGCGCCGCCGAAGGCCAAAACGAGATCAAGATCGGCATCGGCATCAACACCGGCATCGTGGTCACGGGCGCCATCGGCAGCTCGCGCGCGCTGCAATACACGGCCATCGGCGACGCGGTCAACACCGCCTCGCGCCTGTGCAGCGTGGCGCAACCCGGTCAGATCATCCTGTCCGAGGCGACCTACCGCAAGGTGCAGGACGTCGTGGCGGCGGTGCCGCTACCGCCGGTCCGCGTGAAGGGCAAGGCCGACGAGCTGCGCGTGTATAACGCGGTGGGCCTGCGCCAAAAAGACCCCCGCGTCGAGACGACCCGGCCGGGCTGACCGACCACGCCGGTGGTCGCGCGGCGCGGAGCTCAGACTGCGTCGTCGAGCGCGCGGGCCACTTCGTCCGCCAGCGCCCGCCGCCGCTCGGACAGGCGGCGCGCGGTCTGGAAGTGAAAGGCGCGCAGCCGCAGACCACCCCAGGCGACGGCCGCCCCGCGCCACAGCTCCTCGAACCGCAACGCCAGGTAACCGCAGACGACGCCGGCCCCGAACACCGGCAGCGCCCAAGCGGCGCCCCAGGCACAGCCGGCGACGATCGCCTCGGCGCCCCAGCCGACCACCATGAAGACCATCCCCGCCAACAGCTTGACGGTGCCGAGGATGTCCTCGTCGTGCGTCACGCGCGCCGCGACCCGGCCGGCCAGTCGGTATGGTATCCAACCCAGGACCGCGCCCACCGCCGCCAGTGGCGCGGCGACGACCAGCTTGGCGATCGCCCCCAGGACCGCCCGCGCGGTTGGCGAGCCCAGCTCGAGCGCCCACGGATCGCGGACACCCAGGCGGCGCAGCGACCGCGCGTAGGCCCGCACCTCGTCGGAGATCCGTTCGACGCGCGCGGGATCGCGCGCCCGCAGCCGGCCGTAGGCATCGACCAGATCGCGCGCGCGGCGGTGCTTGGCGGCCAGCGCATCGACGGGATCGGCGGTGCCGGGATCTTCAGTCCAGGCCGCGACGCGCGCGATCCCCTCCAGCAGCTCGCGCGTCTCCGCCTGCAGCACCACCGCGTCCAACCGGGCGTCGATCCGCTCGGTCAGCGCCGTCACCGTTTCATGCTCGTCGCGGCGGTAGTCCGCCAGCAGCGGCGCCACGTCGATCACTTCGCCGACCGCCAGCAAGACCGACGATCGAAACCGTGCCTTGCGCTCGTAGTAAAGGCCCACCGGCACCAAGGTGACGCCCAGCCGCCCGTCGTGCTCGGCCTCGGACGACAGCGCGATCCGCGCCGCGCCGGTCTTGAGCGGGCGGAGCTGCGGATCGGAGTGAGACACCCCTTCTGGGAACAGCGCCAGCGCGCCGCCCGCCGCCAGCTCGGCGCGGCAGCGCGCGAAGCTGGCCTCGTTGCGGGACGCATCCCCCGCCCGCTCGCCCGACTCCTTGGCCCGATACACCGGGATGCAGCCGAAGGCCTCCATCACCAAGCGATTGAGCGGATTGCTGAACAGCGTGCTCTTGGCCAGGAAGCGCGCCGGTCGCCCGACCACCACCCGCAGCACCATCGGATCGAGCAGGCCGTTGGGGTGGTTGAGGACGAAGATCAGCGGCTTGCCGGCCGGAATTCGCTCGGCGCCCTCGACCCCGCGCGCCGGATAGTAGAGACGCACCAGCGCGCCGGTCAGCCAGCGAATCAAGGCCCCCAAAATCCGCGCCACGGGACACATGATACGCGCCCGCCGGCCCGCACGATGGACAATCAGACCACTTATGGTCATGATGAGGACATGAAGGCCGTCAAAATTGCCGACCTCAAGAGCCATCTGTCGCGGCACCTGCGCGACGTGCGGGCCGGTAGAACGCTCACGGTGCTCGATCGAGATACGCCCGTAGCGCGGCTGGTGCCGATCGATTCGGGCGAAGACGTGTCGATCACGCTACCGCAACCGGGGACGCCCACCCTGGCCAACGTCAAGTTGCCGGCGGTCGCCAAGCTCACGGCCGACGTCGTTGCGCTCTTGCTCGACGACCGGCGGAGGCGCGGATGACGGTCTATCTGGACTCATCCGCCATCCTGCGCCGACTGCTCGGTCAACCGGGCGCCCTGCGCGAGTGGCGCTTGGTCCGCACCGGTGTCTCGAGCCGGCTGACGGAGGTCGAATGCTTGCGGACGCTCGATCGTCTTCGCCTAGAGGCCGACCTCGACGGGGCGAAGCTGGCTGCGCTGCGCGAGGCGCTGTACGCGATCCTGGCGACGCTGGAGATCATCGAGCTCACCCGGACCGTCATGATCCGCGCCGCGCAGCCGTCGGCCACGCCGCTCGGCACCCTGGACGCCATTCATCTGGCCTCCGCCCTGATTTGGCGCGAACGGACCAAACGGAGCTTGACGATGGCGACCCACGACCAGGCCTTGGCCCTCGGGGCGCGCGCCTACGGAATGGCCGCCATCGGGATCTCCGCGCGCGCCTGACCCGCTCGGCGACCCGCCCCGCGCCGCCGACCGCTATCCGTCGGCGCGGGTCAAGAGGCGCCGCACCCAGGCGTCGGTCAGCTTTTCCTGCACGGTGTTCTGGCGCAGTCGATCGGCCAGGTTCTTCCAATCGACCGAATCCTGCGGTTGATCCTGGTTCGAGCAGGAGAAGATGATGGTCTCCTTGCCGGTCACCGGATCGATGTGGCGCTGCAGACACTGCGCGCAGATCTCTTTCATCATGCACTGCATGGGCGAGTTGATCGACGCGATGGCGATGTGGTCCTTGCGGAAGTACGGCGACAGCAGGCCGTGGCGCGCGTTCTTGACCGCCGCCATCATGCGATCGCTGCCGATCGCGATGATGCGGTGGCAGCTCGGCAGCGGCACCAGCTCCTCGCCGAGCTGGCCGAGCGCATAAGCCTTCATGGCGTCGACCACGTTGCCCAGGAAAGCCCGATCCTGTGGGCGCCGCGGCTCGGGCAGCGGGCCGCCGTCAACGCTCCAGACGATCTGATCGGCGGCCGCTTCGATCTCGTCGATCTTGTAGATGTCCTCGCGGCGGCGGTAGGCGGCGAAGTACAGCACCTTGCTGCCGCAGGCCCGCAGCGCCCGGCCGATCGAGAACAACACCGCGTTGCCGAGACCCCCGCCCGCCAGAATGACCGACTCGTCGGGCGGCGTCTCGGTCGGGGTCCCGGTCGGCCCCATGACCACCACCGGTTCGCCCGGCCACAGGCCCGCCAGCAGGCGCGAGCTGCCGCCCATCTCGAGGACGATCAGCGACAGCAGTCCGGCCGCCTTGTCGACCCAGGCCCCCGTGAGCGCCAGCCCCTCCATTGCCAGCCGGCTCGATCCCACCACGCGCGCGAGCGCTTCGAAGTTCTGCAGCCGGAAGAACTGACCGGGCTCGAAGTGGCGGGCGGCCGCCGGCGCGCGCACCACCACCTCGACGATGGTCGGCGTCAACCGCTCGACCCGCACCACCGTCGCGCGCCAGTCGTCGTCGAGCCGCGCCGCGAACGCGCGCCAGGCGACGTCGCGCGCCGGCTGACCAGCAGCGTCGAGCTGCGCGATGTCAATCTGGTCGGCGAACAGCGCCTCGACGTGCGGCGCGCCGTCCTTGGCCGAGGCCATCGCGCGCACCACCGACCCCGCGTAGATCGGGTGGTTATCGCCGTAGTAGCTGACGGTGTGGCCGTCGCGGAGGTAACTCGTGAAAAATCCCACCTCACCCGGCAGCACCGGCTCGAGGGCCAGCGTCCCATCGGGGTGGCGCAGCGTGCGGAAACTCTTGAACCCTTTGGCGCGCGGATCGATCTCGAACGACCCGGGTCGCTCGCGCTCGTAGGTGACGTTGGGCGAGGTGCCGGCGGCTACGAACAGGCTGCGCGCGGGCAGCGTCACCTTCTCGCCGGTCGGTTTCAGATCGCCGGCGTGGTTGTCGAGGCGCTCGAACTCCACCGCCTGCAGGGCGCCGCGCCCGTCGGGGATGCAGGCCAGCGGCGACAGCTTCTCGACGAAGCGCACCCCTTCCTCGAAGAACTTGGTGATCTCCTCGTGGTTCAGGCGATAGGCCGGGCTCTCCGACAGGGCGCGCCGGTAGACCAGCGAGACGCCGCCCCACTTCTCGACCAGCGGCGCGAAATTCGGCGCCTCGCCGGCCGCGACCGCCCGGGCCCGCTCGGCGCGAATGGCGCGCCCGTGCTCGAGGAACTCTCGCGCGATCTCCGCCTCCTCGTCGTCATAAAGAGCGTGGATCGCCTTTTCACCGCCGTCTGCCCCCAGCGACTCCCAGCGATCGAGGAACTTCTCGACTTGCACGGGGTAGTAGGCCGCGACCTCGGTGGTGGTGTCGATGCCGGTCAGGCCGCCGCCGATCACCACCGCCGGCAACCGCACCTGCAAGTTGGCCAGCGAGTCGCGCTTGAACCCGCCGGTGAGCTGCAGCGCCATCAGGAAATCCGAGGCCTTCCGCACCCCCCGGATCAGGTTGTTCTTCATGTTGATGATGGTCGGCTTGCCGGCGCCGGCCGCGATCGCCACGTGATCGAACCCCATCGCGAAGGCTTCGTCGGCATCCAGCGTGCCCCCGAAACGCACGCCCCCGTAAACGCGGAAGGTCGGACGGCGCGCCAAGTTCAGATAGATGGCGGTCAGGAAGCTCTTGTCCCAGCGGACGGTGATCCCGTACTCGGCCACGCCGCCGAATCCGGACAGGCGCCGCTCGTCGAGCGGCGTAGACAGCTCGTCCCAGCGCTCGACGGCGCGCGGCGGCCAGACGTCGCCACCGATCAGATCCGCCGGCAACGGCTCGATCTTGAGGCCGTCGATGCCGACCACGCCGAACCCGGCATTGACCAGGTGCTGCGACAACGTGAAACCGGCCGGCCCAAGCCCCACCACCAGCACGTTCTTGCCGATGTACGGCCGCGTGACGGGACGCGCCCGATTGAGCGGATTCCAGCGCGTGAGGAGACCATAGATCTCGAAGCCCCAGCGCATCCCGAGCACGTCGGTCAGCACGCCCGTCTCGGCCTGCGGGATGTTGACCGGCTCCTGCTTCTGAAAGATGCAGGCCTTCATGCAGTCGTTGCAGATCCGGTGACCGGTCCCGGGCAGCATCGGGTTGTCGACCACGATCATCGCCAGCGCCGCGATCGAATCGCCGTCGCGCCGCAGGACGTGCATCTCGCCGATCTTCTCGTTGAGCGGGCAGCCGCGCAGCGCCACCCCGATGGGGTTCTTTTTGAGCCCCCCTTGCTTGTCGTGCATCCCCTTCGAGCAGGAGTCCTTCTCCCGCTCGTGGCAGTACATGCAGTAGTCGGCCTCGGCGGCCACCTCGCGGCGCGACATACGGCCGTCGGTGAGCGCGAACCCGTCGCGGCGCCGGCGATGCTCGGCCGGCCCCTCGGTCAGGTTGACCAGCTTGGCATCCGGACGCCGCAGGGGCACCAGCTCTTCGTAGTCGACCAGGTGGGGCGCGTGGAACGACACCCAGCCCTTCACCGCCAGGTGCGCGGCGGGATTGAAACGATGCACCGCCGCCCAGCGCTCGAAGAGATCCAGCTCCGGCACGGCGTCGCCGGTCTTCTCGCGCGCCAGCAGGGCGTCGAGCACGTTCGCCACGGTCAGCTCGTCGTCGCCGCCTGCCACCAGCTCCGGGAACGCCGCGCAGCGCCCGCGCACCGCCGCGCGCAAGGCCGCCGGATCGTCGGCCGGCAGCTTGTCCTCGGGATACTTCTTGCTGGCCCGCCGGACGATGAAGGTCTTCATCCGGAAGATGGCGGCCTCGCGCACCGCCGTGTCGATCTGCGCGTTCCGCGACGACTCGACGCCGAACAGCCGCGCCACGAAGGCCCCCAGCGGGCGCGCGACGTCGATCAGCAGCGCCGACTCTTCGGGCGGGGTCAGCTCGGCGCCGGCCCGATAGGTCTCGAACCGCTCGGCCAGGATGGTGTCGGCCGCCGCCAGCTCGGCCCGAAACAGCGCGTCGAGCGCAGCCAAGCGCGCCGGCTCGAAGAGATCTCCGTAGCGGAAACCGTCCACGCCCAGCGCGAAGTCGCGGGTCGCGTCGCGGGGCGCCTGGCCGGCGCTGTTCGCGAACGCGAAAGGCAGCTCGTCCAGAGCGTTAGGTCCTGACGTTGCAGAACTGCTGGTAGTCAATGAGCTCGATGTCCTCGGCCTTTTTCCCATCCCCGCAGACGGGGCAGGTGGGATCGTGGGGACGCTTGAACTCGCGGAACTTGAGCGCGAGCGCGTCGAACTGCAGCTGTCGGCCGGAGAGCGTCTTGCCGATCCCCAGCAGCACCTTGATGGCCTCCACCGCCTGCAGCGATCCGATCACGCCGCACAGGACGCCCAGCACGCCGGCCTCCTGGCACGACGGCGCCATGTCGGGCGGCGGCGGCTCGGGATAGAAGCAGCGATAGCAGGGGCCGTTGAAGGGCAGGAAGGTCGTGACGGTGCCGTCGAATCGATAGATGCTGCCGTCGACCACCGGCTTGCCCAGCTTGAGCGCGGCGTCGTTGATGAGGTAGCGGGTCGGGAAGTTGTCGGCGCCGTCGACGATGACGTCGTAGCCCTTGATGATGTCGAGCACGTTGTCGGATGTCAGGCGCGTCTGGTGGGTGTTCACCTTGACGTCGGGGTTGAGCTTGCTGATGGCGATCTTGGCCGACTCGACCTTGGACATCCCGATCCGATCGGTGGAATGCAGGATCTGCCGCTGCAGGTTCGACGCGTCGACCACGTCATCGTCCACGAACCCGACGGTGCCGACGCCGGCCGCCGCCAGATACAGCCCGGCCGGCGAGCCGAGCCCGCCCGCGCCCAGGCAGAGCACGCTCGACTGGAGCAGCTTGGCCTGCCCGGCGTCGCCCACCTCGGGCAGCATGGTGTGGCGGGCGTAACGCAGGGTCTGCTCCTGCGTCATGACGAAGGGGCGGTCGAACTTCAGCCCGGCCCGCTTCCAGGCCGAAAATCCGCCGGCCAACGACTTGACGTTGGTGTAGCCGAGATCGGCCAGCGACTTGGCCGCCAGCGCCGAGCGGGTGCCGCCGGCACAATAAAGGACGATCTCGGCGCCGTGCTCCGGCACCTGATCCTCGATGCGCAGCTCCAAGAACCCGCGCGGGATGGAGCGGGCGCCGGGGATGTACCCCTCGGCCCACTCGTCCTTCTCCCGCACGTCGATCAGGATCGGTCCCGCGCCATTGCCCGCGCCGCCGGGGCCCTTCTGGGCCTCCACGCTCTTGCGCACGCTCTCCACGTCGGTCTCGCGGATCTGGCTCTTTACGTCCTTCAGAAGATTGCCAAAGCTCATGACGCTGTTTTCTCCCGGTGCCTTGGATGTCACGGAGGTGGGGCGGTGACAAGCCCCGGGCCGTAAGGCGCGGCATTTTGTCGGGAATGCACGGGCGGCGCAAGGGGCGCCGGCGCGGCACAGCCTAGCGATCGAATAGACTGCGACTGGCCACCGCCGACCATGGAAAAGGCCTGACCGATCGGATGATCGGCCAGGCCTTTTGGTGAAGCCTTAAAGGCTTAAACGGCTAGTAGAAACTGATATCGCTGATTTTGAGGTCAGCCACGCAGCTCTCGGCCGTGCCACCGTCGCCCGCGGGCGCGATCGTGAACTGCCACTGGATACCAGTCAGCATGCTCTTGTCGGTGGGCGCCGACGGATTGCCACCCGCGGTCGTGATGAACGGCTCCATGACCGGCACAGCGTTCGACATGACGGTGGTGATCGAGGCCTGCGGCGAGTAGCACATCGTGCCGAGGGTGCAAGTACCCTTCGGGTCTGTGACCATGTCATCGTGCTGCACGTCGTTGATCGAAAATTGAAGCGTGCAACCGGAATAGCTGCCGCCGAGATTGAATTTGACGCCGGTGAAGGCGCTCGCGTTGACGCAGTTGTTGAAATAGAGAACGGTACCGACGTATTGCGGCGAGGCGCCTGCCGGGTTGTTCTCCATGATCTCAAGGGTGTTGTTGGTGGTCGTAAAGGTCGGCATGGCGACACCACCGTATCCGGAGAGACCGCCCACGACCTCGATTCCGCCGTCGCCCATGAAGTCGGCGATGAGGCCGCTCGACGACGCCGTGACACAGGCTGCGGTCGCCCCTCCGGTGCCGGTTGCCCCGGCGCTGCCGGTGGTGCCGCCACCCGAGCCGGTGGTGCCCGCGGTGCTGCCGGTGGTGCCCGCGTGGCCGCTCGTGCCGCCGGTGCCCGGGGTGGACGAGCTGCTGCTGCAGCCCAGCGAGAAGAGCCCGGCCGAGACCAGACCCACGATCCCTACGAACGCCCGCTTCCTAATTTCAGTCATGTCGAGTTTCTCCAAAAGTCAGAGGGGGTTTAACGCTGGCACCCAGCGCGCCGCGGAGGCCAAGTTAGTGCCGACCGGCGCCCGATGACTATCGTAGTGGACGCCTTTTTGCAAGCGGCTGAGGCTGAAACCCGCCGCACGGCAAGGCTTTTCCGTCATTCCACGACTCGGCACCGACCCAGGCCGGACGGACCTCGGTGCCCTGCCCTATTCGGCGGTTGGCAGGTTGCCCGGGGTCGAATATACTTTTGTCGCTTTCGAACGGTCCGCAAAAAGGAGAGCCGATGTCCGTCGCAGCAGGCAGCACCGAGACCGAAATCAAAAATGACGCCCCACCGTCGCAACAGGAAGACGGGCCGATGGTGTTGCTTACCGATAAAGCCGCCGAAAAGATCAAGGAAATCCGCGGTGAAGAGAACATCGAAGAGGGCTACGCGCTCCGTCTAAAGGTCCAAGGCGGCGGCTGCTCGGGCTTCTCGTACGATCTCTACTTCGACCAGCCCCAGGACACCGACCGGCCGTTCGAACTCAAAGGCGTGAAGCTCATCTGCGACGAGATGAGCCTCATGTATCTTCTCGGCACCGAGGTCGACTACGTCGAAGGGCTCCACGGCGCCGGCTTCAAGTTCAACAATCCGAACGTGAAGTCGACCTGCGGCTGCGGCAGCTCCTTTAGCGTTTAGCGGAGCGTGGGAGGGGTTTCGCCCTTCCCACGGGCCCACCCCCGACGAGAGCCGGAGCCGGAATGGCTCGACGGGTGTCTTCTCCGGCGGGCAAAGCCCGCCTCCGATGTCGGAAGAATCGGGCGTGTTGGGCGGGTGCTAGGTTTGTAGCGGCATGACGGATCCGTATGAGCTGCTGAGCCGGGAACTGGGAGCGGACCGGGTGGTGCGGTCGGCCGAGGCGCTGGAACCCTACGCCACGGACGAGTCGCGGTTGGGGGTGTTTCCGCCCGAGGCGGCGGTGCTCTGCGAGTCGCGGGCGGAGATCGAGATCGTGCTGCGGCTCGCCGCGGAGCATCGGATCCCGGTCACCCCGCGGGGCGCGGGCAGCGGGATGACCGGCGGCGCGTTGCCGGTGCGGGGCGGGCTCGTGCTCTCGACCGAACGGATGCGCCGAATTCTCGAGGTGAGCGTCGACGATCGGGTCGCGGTGGTCGAGCCCGGCGTCATCAACGCCGATCTGCAAGCCGCGGCCGAGGCGCAGGGGATGTTCTACGCCCCCGATCCCGCCAGCCTGGCCTTTTGCTCGATGGGCGGCAACGTGGCCGAAAACGCCGGCGGACCGCGCGCCTTCAAGTACGGCGTCACGCGCGACTGGACGCTCGGTATGACGGTCACGCTGATGGGGGGCGAGACGATGCGTCTCGGACGCCGGACACCCAAAGGCGTGACCGGCTACGACCTGACCGCGCTGTTCGTGGGCAGCGAGGGGACCTTCGGCGTCACCAGCGAGATCACGGTCAAGCTGATCGGCCGGCCGGAGGGGGTCGGCACCTTCATCGCGGTCATGCCGGACGCCGTGTCGGCCGGCCGCGCGGTGAGCGCCATCATCCGGAAGGGCTACCGCCCACGGGCGCTGGAGCTGCTCGATCGGGCCGCCGTCGATCACGTGCGCGCCAAGGCTTCGTTCTCGTTCCCGGCCGACGCGGGCGCGATCGTGCTGGTCGAGCTGGACGGCGATCCGGACGGCATGGAGGCCGGCGTCCTGCGTTGCGGCGCCGTGTGCGAAGACGAAGGCGCCCGCGAGGTGATCGTGGCCCGCGACGACGCCGATCGCGAGCGCCTCTGGAAGACGCGGCGGCTGGTCTCGCCGTCGCTGCGCGAGGCGCACGCCTACAAGATCTCGGAGGACATCGTCGTGCCGCCCGGCTCGATCGCCGAGATGTTGCGCCGCGCCGACGGCATCGGCGCGCGCCAACGCCTGCTCATGGCCACCTTCGGCCACGCCGGCGACGGCAATCTGCACGTCAACGTGCTCACCGACGAGAACCACCGCGATCCCGAGGTGGCCGCCCGGATCAAAGCCGCGCTGAGCGAGATCTTCCGGGCCGCGCTCGATCTCGGCGGCACGCTCTCGGGCGAGCACGGGATCGGGATCGCCAAGGCCCGCTACATGGCCTGGGAGCAGTCGGCCGAGGTGCTCGAGTGGCAACGGCGGATCAAGCGGCTCTGGGATCCGCAGGAGCTGCTGAACCCCGGCAAGATCTTCGGCGGCTAGGGTCGCAGCGTCGTCGCCCCGTCTCGACGCCACCCCACTGGTCTCGCGCCTCTCAGCCACGTATCGCAGCCCTTTCGGCCAAGATCGCGTCCGCTTGTCGTTTCTGGATTCATCCTCGTATGCTGTTCGCATGGCGCAGCTTTCTAGCCGGACCGCGGAACCTCAGCTCGCGGCGTCGTCGCGCCGAATGTGAGGCTCGACCGAATGGCTTCGCTCGACGATTGGGAGGTTGTCGACAAGGTCGTACCTGGTTTCGTGGCGCTCATCCTCGGAGTGCTCGCGACCGACGTGGCGAAACCCTTCTGGCAGCTCCGGCCACCGCAACTACGTGTGGTTCGTCGGGCCCGCTGTCGCGGTGACCTACGCGTCCGTTTTCGCGTTCTACCTGAGAGGGCGATATGCGGGCCTGCCACTCAATCATTTCCTACTCGTCCAGGTATTCGCGATTTTGATGGTCTGGGGCTGGCTCGACGCCGCCTTCCGAATCATTAACGGCCTCGACCGATCGACTCCGATCGATTTGGCCGCGCAAGTTGTCGGCGTCGACCGCCGCAAGGGATCCTATTTGCTGACTGCACCTTGAACGGCCATCCGCGTGAGCTCCTCGTCGCCGTATGGTCGCAACGCAGGGGCGGCTCCACGCCAGGTGATCGCAACGAGGTGATCGTCCGGCGCGATCCGCACCGTGTGAATTGCGGGTCTGGTCTTCACCAACTTACCGTTGCGCCATCGATCCAGAGATCCGGCTCCTCGTCGGCAGAGTGAAACGCAGCCGAGGAACGGTCCGGTGCAAGCCGCTCAGGGAACATCGCCGCGCCAGGCAGGACACGTCGGATTTGCAGGCCAATGTGGATATACTACTTAACGTGATGCAGGTTTTTAGCCGCCTGGGGACCCTAGGGTCGCCAGATCGTTGCACGGCGTTGGAGGCGTGACCGATTGATTTGGCGGAAGGACGAGCTAGGGCCTCTCGCGGCCGCCCTCGCACTGGTGGTGAACGTGCTGGTGGTGAAACCATTGTGGCAGCTCACCGACCATCGCAACTACGCGTGGTTCGTCGGGCCCGCCGTCGCGGCGACCTACGCGCTCGTGTACGCGTTTTATCTGAGAGGCCCCAGTGCCAGGCTGCCACGGGGCGAGTTTCTGCTCGTGCAGGTATTGGCAATCTTGACGGTCTGGGGCTGGCTCGATGCCGCCTTCCGAGTCATCAACTGTGGCCTCGACCGATCGGCTCCGACCGATGTGGCCGCGCAAGTTGTCGGCCGCCATTTTATCAAGACAGCGGAAATTCTGAAGCTGTCGGCTCCGCCAACCTTCAATAGCGCCGAGCTTGTGGTCGAGACCGACGT
Organism: Polyangia bacterium; assembly: GCA_035648655.1. Classification (GTDB taxonomy): domain Bacteria; phylum Myxococcota_A; class Polyangia; order Fen-1088; family Fen-1088; genus JADGRB01. Next base: position 7,682 of record DASRLC010000379.1, on the reverse strand, counting down.
GTACGATCGAGCGCGCATCGGGGCAACCGTTGTGGTCACGTGGCACAAAGGTGCTCTCGGAGAGGGCTGGTGCGGGCGCAATGGGGTTCGTTCCGAAGCGCCAGCGCCGTGGTGAGCCAATCGAGCCCCGTCGCCGCTACCACTGCACCTTGAACGGCATCCGCGCGAGCTCTTCGTCGCCGTACGGTCGCAACGCCGGAGCGGCCCCGCGCCAGGTAATCGCCACGACGTGATCGTCCGGCGCAATCCGCACCGTGTGGATCACCGGTTTGGTCTTCACCAGTTTGCCGTTGCGGCCGTCGATCCAGAGCTTCGGCTCCTCGTCCGGCAGGGTGAAACGCAGCCGAGGAACGGTCCGGTGCAGGCCGCCCAGACATCGCCGCACCAGGCAGCAGATATGGGAACTGAAGGCCGAGGGCGCCCCCGTTCGTCAGCCGGAAATCGAACTGATCCATGATACACCGGGCTTGAGAAGGTTGTTGGCCGCGAACCCTCGCTTGATCTCGGCGAGCGGCAGCGTTGCGGGGTCCATCTCGGGGAATGCTCCCAGGTACGCCGAGCGCGGGAAGGCGGCGACGTCCATCCATCCTGTCGCCCAGGGGAGTGGCATGACTGCCCACCGTGCCGGAGATCCGGCGATCAGTCGCTCCGGCGTGATGAAGTGCTCGGGATCTTCGAGCATCGGCAAAGCGAAGTCGTCGAACGTCTCAGCCGTCTCCTCCACGACGTAGCCGACCCCGATGGGATTACGAGGATAGATGTACGGGCTCGCCGTGCTCAGGTCCACGCTGGGCATGTACTTCGCGAGCTCATCGAGGTGGGTGCCGTGCTGGGCCTCCGCGGCTTTGTCACGCCCGCCGAACGCGTTCTTATACGAGAGAGCGACCTTGTCCACAGGCTCGACCGAGGTGAACTTGAGCCCGCGGTTCGCAAGGCGCTGGCAGCGACGGGGGCCCCGAACGGCGAGCATCTTTCCGCCGTCACCGACGCCGATGCCGACCTGGTATTCGAACACGGGCCGGTCACTGTAGGCGTGACCGCGGAGGACGACGTCGGTGAACGGCTTCCACGGGTACAGATCGGAGTCCTCGATCAGCTCGGCTCCGTCGTCGTCGACGACCGGCTCGACGACGAGTGGCAGCTCCTGTGGCGCCTTCGTCAGTCGGCCGTTGAAGTTGAGCGTGTAAGTGCGCTTAGTGATGACAGATAGGACTGGCGACCCATCGGGTGCGTAGCCGGACAGCTGCCGTGATGTCGGATCGCCGTCCGGCGGCGGTGCGGCGTCGTTCATGGAATCACGGGAGCTGGCGCCACGCCCGGCGGCGGTGTGGCACCGCTGGCCGGGGCCGGCGACGGGTACTCAGGCGTTGCGGGATGGTCAAAGAGCTTGCTGATCGAGTTTCCGAGAGAGTGCCCGGCCGACTGGGCGAGCTCGTTGACCTTCCCGGCCCCCATGTTGGTGGGCGCCAATTTGGGCGAATACCCGAGTGGCGAGCCCATCAATACACCGAGCCCGGTCGGAATGAGGTTACCGAGCGTGTTTGCGACGACCGGATTGGACAGAATCCGACTCGATTGACCGAACAGCACGGTGACCAGCGACGTGAACCGCGGTGCGTTCGGGATGAGCGCCCGGACGAGGGGTCCCTGCAGCCGAACGAAAAACTTGCTCATCATGTTCGACGAAAACAATTTATTGAGGCCGTACTGAATGATGCTGTCCGTCGCCATCGCGAACAGGCCACCGAGGACGTCGCCCAATGTCATCCCCACCGACACGGTGTTTGGGGCGATCACGAACCCGAGCGGAACCGGCGGCAAGCTCGGCCCGGAGCAGTTCAGGTTCATGTTGACGACCAACAAGATCGCTGCGGCTGTAGGGTCGCCTTGAGACAAGACGGTTGACGCGCCGAATTCTGACTTCGACCCGCTGGTCGCCGTGTAGAGCACCGCGAGATACTCGACGGCAATATGAGGAATGAAGTTGCCGATGTCGGTACCTTGCTTCATGAGGGGACCGAGTGGACCAAGGACCTTTGGCGCCGGTTTCGACGTCGGCAGCGCCCACTTCATCATCGCGGCCACGAAGTGCGGCATCTTCGGGACCACGACCGGCCCGGGCGGTGGGACGCCGTCGTGGAAATCGACGCCAATCATCGGATGCATGGTCATGAGGGCGTTGAACACGTGCGGTCTCCTTAGGCGAGCGCCAGCTCACAGGTCCGCTGCTGGCCTGCGATCGTCCGGTAGCGAAATGGGAAACGATACGTGATGAACATTCGCTGATGATCGACTTCGATCCCGACCTGCTCGATGAGCGGCTTCTGCTCGAAGCTCTCGGCGCCAAAGCGCAACCGCAGCATGAGCGGTAGGACGGGTATCGCCAGTTCGATGGGCTGCCCGGCCATGCCTGTGATCCTCACAGGGTCTGCCGGCTCGACGGCTGGCGCGACCATCTTCGGGAACGCCGCGTTGAACAGGCGTGCTGTCAGCTCGATGGGATTGCCCTCCTCGTCGAGCTTCAGTCCCTCGCTGAGCCGCAAATAGCTCTGCATCGGGCAGAACCCGAACCCGGCGGGGCTCGGTCGGTCCGACCAGCTCTGGATGGGCGTGTCGGCTTCTTCTATGTTCGGAAGCGGCCCACCAGCGGCCTCGTCCTCGGTGTTGTAATACCCGAGGCCCTTCGCGTTGTCGGGGTGCTGGAGCTCGAGTCCATCCCAGCTGGTCTTGCCACCGAACGCGCGCTCGAGCACCAGCGGCATCGACGTGAACGGCATGGGCGGCGTCGGAACCAACTTTCTGCCCTCCTTCCGCCACACACGATCACCGACCACGATGGCCTGGCGCCGGAAGCTGCCGACGTCGAGCCCGACTCGCACCGCGCTGGTGCGCGTGCGGCCAGGCGCTATCACGGTGCCGAACAGGAACAGGTCGACACCGCCTTTACGAAGGACCTGATCCATCTCTATCATCCCATGCTCCGTGGGCGTGGGCTCCTTGCAGATCTTCCAGACCTGTTCGTCGGCCAGCTCCGAACGGCCCCGCGCGAATGTGAATGTCGCCCGCGCCAGCACGGATGCAAGGATCCGATCCTTGTCGATCGTGGTCCGCAGCAGCTCGGCCGAAAGCGGGGTGTGATTCGCGAAATTCATAGACCCGTCAGCAGTTGAGCTTGATTCGCTCGCCGGCCATGACGACATCATCATTCGCGGCAATGCGCACGTCGCCCGCGCTGGCTTGGATGACCTGCGCCCGAGCCTCGGATACCAGGTCGCCTGCCGCGCGGACGCTGATTGATCCCGCGCTGGAGATGTCGAAGGCGGTTCGAGCCTGCAGAGAGATCGCGTCCGCGCCCAGGGCGAGCTGGCCGTCGACCGTGACGGTGAGCCCGGCGCGGAGGCGTAGAACCGGTCCTTCCGGGCCGACGGTGATCTCCAGCGGCTGCGCACCATCCGGACCAACGAGTCGCAGCGACCCACCCGAGCCGGTGCTCTCGACCAGCAGCACATGAGAGCCCATCCTCACGCGGACCGGGCCGCGCCCCACTCTTGCCGGGACCGCTAGATCGGTCACCCTCGCCGCCGGTCGCCGCCGCTTCCTGGTATCGGATCCCTTCCTTTTCTCAGCCAAAGCCTGCGCCCCCTGCCAGCTCCACAATCGCAAACTACCTGAAGTCGGGGTGGTCGAGAAGACTCGAACCACCCCCTGCGAGTACCAGAACCTGAACCCGAAGAGCCTGAACACCGACGAGAAGCCCTGCCGTAGCGGGGCCCACTGCGACACGGGGTCACGGCGATGACCGTGCCCGGAATGAGCTGCAGCTCACCTCACTGCCCCGCTCGGTTCCTTGGTGTCTCATGCCGGCTCCGTTTGGGAGTCCTAAGCCACCACTCATCGTTCCGCTGGGGCGGCCCGTCCAGCCATTTCAGCGGATCCATGTTCGACTCCCGGCGCCTCCACATCTTTTGCCGAAGGCTTCGGTCGACCGGCCCCGGGTAGTTTCCTCGGATCCAGGGTTGGATCTGGTTGATCCGATCGGCCTCGGCGCTCGCCTGATTCTCCAGACGATCGGAAGATCCCAGAGATGGTCACGAGATTCGACCGGTGGGTGGGTGCTAGCTAGGCTTGCGCCCTCGCGAGCGCCGCGGCGCTGCTACTTGACCTCGACGCCGTCCTCTTCCTTGAGGCGTTCGATCTTGGTTTGGCACTGGCCTTTGATGTTGGCGCGCATCGCGGCGCTCTCGTCGTGGAGCGACTCGTCGAAGATCTCCCGGTAGCTGGTGCACTGGATTCCGGCCGGATCCTTCTTGCAGAAGTGGTCGCGAACCCGCGCGCAGGGGTTTCGCTGCCCGTCGAGCATGGCCATGATCAGCCAGACCAGGCCGGCCATCGCGGCCCCGAGGCCGATCGCCCCCAGCAGGCGGAAGCGCTTGCGGTAGCGGTTGACGTCGATCTCGCCGGCCTCGCGCCGGATCTGCTCCATCTCTTCGGGTGTCTCGTCCATGGTCGGACCCCGATGTTATAACGGCCGCGCATGGCGCGCCTAAAAGCCAAGGTCATCACCAAGGCCAACCGGCGCCCGCCGCGCGGAAAGTGGCCCCCCGACCCGGCGCGCGTCCGGTCGATCGTGCATGAGCTGGAGGAGCTCTACCCCGACGTCGACTGCGAGCTCGACCGGGACTCCCCCTTCCAGCTCATCTGCGCGACGATCCTCTCAGCTCAGTGCACCGACGAGCGGGTGAACAAAGTGACGCCCGAGCTGTTCCGCCGCTACCCGACGGCACCCACCATGGCCCGCGCTCCGCTGCCGACACTGGAAGGGATCATCCGCTCGACCGGCTTCTACAAGCAGAAGGCCAAGAGCCTCCAGGGGACGGCGTCGATCCTGCTGGAGCGGTTCGGCGGCGAGATCCCCAAGACCATCGCCGAGCTGACGACGCTGCCGGGGGTAGCGCGCAAGACCGCCAACGTGGTCCTCGGCACCGCCTTCGGGATCGCCGAGGGGGTGGTGGTCGACACGCACATCCAGCGGCTGGCGATGCGGCTCGGGCTCACCCGCTCGGCCGAACCCAAGGGGATCGAGCAGGACCTCATGAAGGTCTTCCCGCGCGAGGTCTGGATCCGCATCGGCCACCAGATCATCTGGCACGGCCGCCGGGTCTGCTTCGCGCGCAAACCCAACTGCGCCGGCTGCACCCTGGCGCCGTTCTGTCCCTCGGCTGGTCTAGAGAGCTGAGCGGGCGCCCACCCGCGGCCGGCGCCCGCTCAGCGGCCCCGCGGCGGAACCGGCGGCGCGGCCTTGGCGCCGCACGACTCGCGGACCAGCAGGTGCGGCTGCAGGACGACCTGCCGCGGTCGGTCCTGGCTCTTCCCCGCGATCCGGTCGAGCAGAAGCTGCGCGGCCACCGTGCCGAAGCTCTCGGCCGGCTGGTTCATGACGGTCAGGAACGGCGACAGGACGGCCAGGTGCTCGACGTCATCGAAGCAGACCAGCGCGATGTCGGCCGGCACCTTGAGGCCGCGCTCGCGGATGGCCTGCATGGCGCCCAGCGCGGTCATGTTGTTCACCGCCACGATGGCGGTCGGCAGCGGATCGAGACTGAGGATCTGATGGGTCGCCGAGTAGCCGCCGGTCCGATCGGCCGAGGTCTCGGCCACCAGCTCGGGATCGAGCGTGATGCCGGCCGCTGCCAGCGCCTCCCGATAGCCTTGCAGCCGCTCTCGGGCCGTCGAGACGTTGTCCGGCTCTATGATAGCCGCGATCCGCCGGTGGCCGATCGAGACCAGGTGCCTGACCAACCGGCGCGCGCCCGCCACGTTGTCCCCCTGCACGAGATCGCAGTCGAGGCCGCGCACCGACCGGTCCATGAGCACGAAAGGAAACTTGCGGCGCACCAGCAGCTCGACGTTCGACAGCGAACGATCGCCGACCGGCGCGATGAGCAGCCCCTCGACGCAGTGGGAGATCATGTCCTCGACGTACTGCCGCTCGAGCGCCAGATCGTTCTCGCTGATACACAGCAGTAGGCGATAGCCGGCCCGCCGCGCCACCGTCTCGGCGCCCCGCACGACCACCGCGAAGAACGGGTTCACGATGTCGGGTACGATCAGGCCGAGCGAGCCGGTCTTGTTCGACTTGAGCCCGCGGGCCACGCCGTTGGGAATGAAGTTGAGATCGCTGATGGCCTTCTCGACCCGGCGACGGGTCTCGGGCCGCACACTGGGCGCGCCGTTGACGACCCGCGACACCGTCATCGGCGACACCCGCGCCTTCTTGGCTACGTCACGGAGCGTGTTCATCTGAGTCTGTCGCGCCCCGGGCCAGGTCGTCCGACCGCGTGGACGAAGCCGGGCCCTGCCCGGCGGAGTCCGTCGCGGGGGGGTGCGGGGACCCTCCCAGGGTCCCCGATACAAAATACACCTCGTCGTAGGCGCAGGTGGCGTCCTTGTCGGCGGGTTGCGGGTAGTCGACCAACTTCCCTTCATAGTTCCGCAGCGTCCATTTGTCGGGGCCGCGCGCGACGACATAGTCGGGGCCGATCGAGACTTTTCCCATACCGCCCGGCGTGTCGATCACCAGGTGCGGGATGGCCAGACCCGAGATGTGGCCCCGCAGCTCCCGCATGAGCGCGATGCCGGTCTCGACCGAGGTGCGCAGGTGCGAGGTCCCCGCCGCGACGTCGCCTTGAAACAGGTAGTAGGGGCGGACCCGACAGCGCAGCAGCTCGGTGAAGAGCTTGCGCAGCACACGCACCGACGAATTCACGCCGCGCAGGAGCACCGTCTGGTTGCCGAGCGGGATGCCGGCGTCGGCCAGCTGCTCGCAAGCGGCGCGCGCGATGGGCGTCAGCTCCTTGGGGTGGTTGAAGTGGGTGTTGATGTAGAGCGGGTGGTATTTTTTGAGCATCGCGCACAGCGCGGCATCGATGCGCATCGGGAGCACGACCGGCACGCGCGTCCCGATCCGGATGATCTCGACGTGCGGAATGGCGCGCAGCGCCGCCAGGATCTCCTCCAGGCGACCGTTCGAAAGCGTGAGCGGGTCGCCGCCCGAGACCAACACGTCGCGGATGGCCGGCGTGCGCCGGATGTAGTCCAGCGCCTCCTGCAGATCGTCGCGCGAGATGGGCGACTCTTCCTTGCCGACCAGACGGCGCCGGTTGCAGTGCCGGCAATAGATGGCGCAGCGATCGAGGGCCAGCAGCAGGCAGCGATCGGGGTAGCGGTGAAAAATGCCGGTGGCCGGTGAGTGGCTGTCCTCGCCCAATGGATCGACCAGGTCGCCGGGCTCGTCGTGAAGCTCGCGCGCGCTGGGGATGACCTGCATCCGCACCGGGCAGGCGGGATTATCGCGATCGATGAGCGAAAAGTAGTACGGCGTGATGGCGACCCGGAACCGACCCGGCGCCGCATCCAAACCGGCCGCCTCGTCGGGCGTGAGGGGCAAGCGCGCCGCGATCTGGTCCTTGCCGGTGATTCGGTTGCGCAGCTGCCAATGCCAGTCATCGACGTCATCCCCGCCGATGACCGGGAGCGCGAAGGTCATGAGATCTCCACGATCTGGGATGCGCGGTCGATGCGCCGAGCGATCTGCCAACCCGCGTCCTCGAATTTCATGCCCGCGGTGCTTCCGGCTGCCCCGTCGCCGGCTGCGCCGCCTCGCCCCCCCGCGCCGGTGGCGC
>DASRLC010000378.1:0-3249 GCA_035648655.1 Polyangia bacterium | reverse complement strand
CAGCTTGGAAGTTATGCGATGTGATTTGTATTCAGAATCGCGCAGAAACCGGTTTAGAGCGTTAGATTTGAAGTAACGACTCTCGGCTTTTAGCTCGTCGTCGGCCCATGCATCACACGGCGATTAGCTAGGCGCGTCGCGACTTACCGGACGGGCGTAGGAACAGGACCCCGCGGTGCACGAGTGTGTCAACTAGTTACCCGAGACGCGATGGTCCGCTATTCGGGTGTGGCGTCAGCAGCTGTCGGTCGGGCTGTTCGGCAGGACGCTGATGTCCGCGTGCTCGACGTTGTTCGGGTCGTAGAGGTTGGTCTGGTCGGAGGTGACGTGGCCGAGCGTGACGCCGAGCTCTCCCTGCGGATCGCCGATCTTCGGCGTGCCGAGCTCACTCGCCAGCGTGGGGCTTCTGAGGTTCCACAGGACGCAGCTCCCGTTGTTGTGGTCGACCTGGTAGAGCGTCGTCACCGTGTCCCGCGGCAGCCATGCGAGAACCGCCGCCTTCGCGTCAGCGATCGTCGTCCCGGTCGCGAAGCTCATCGAATAACCGGACACAATCCCACCGTCGACGGACAGGTTGACGAACTCGTACGTCGGTGCCGGCCCACTCTCATCGTTCACGAGGCTCGGTCCGAAGCACGCGTTGGCCGCAGTGCAGATGGCACCAGGTCCGCTGTCCGCGCCGTGGGCGGCCGTGAACTGCGCTACGGTCGCCCCAAGGTAGCCGAACGACGCGGGCAACTCGGTTGGCGTCGGGGCGGCAGTCGCCGCGGCGGGTGGATCAGTTGGCACTGGGGGCTGCGGGGGCTGCGTCGAGCCCGGCTGTGGCCATTGGGGGGGCGCAGTGGGCGCATGTGTTGCAGTTGTCGCCGCGGTCGCGGCTCCGCAGCCCGCCAGTCCCAAGATCGCGCAGCCCGCTCCGGCTAGTCCGGTCAACCCCCCAAGAATCAATTTGCTCATGAGACATCGTCACACGCCCCTGGCACCGTTGGTGTCACGCAGCCGTTGCAGACTCGGACGAGCGCACCGGTGCTCCGCGGGGCCGGCGTCAAGTCACAAATGTGGGTTCAAGACGGGCTGGGTGCGTCGACGAGGATCGGTTGGGACCGGCCCGATCCCGCGCCTCAAGGAACAAGACGCCAGGGTGGCCGAGGATCGTGCGACTTGGTGTGTGCTCGGTAGCCAAAGTTTGGCTCCTCACACGCCATCTCGTCACCTGCCTGCGGAGCGCCCCGTGTTGGCGCGACGCGTTCCGCGGCTTCTTGTCGTTCCCGATCCCGGTGATTCGTCGATGGTGCATTCGGTCAGGGACGTCCGCTGGGGTTGGGCCGTGCCTGCCCCGGCGTTCAAGGTCCCAGGCTGACCGCACGCCGGTCGGGGGCCGTTCTCCGCCGCCGTAGCCGGGACAGCGTGGACCGCAGGATTAGATCAGCGCTCGCGCGGCATCGTCCAATTGGGCGGTAGCGGTCAGGGCAGGCGCAGCGCCGCCGATCCCTGCCTCGTCTGCGGCCGCCCGCCGCGTGTCGAATGAACGCCCCGGCGGCAGCTACCTTGTCTGCGATTGGTGCGCCTCGATCCTCCACGAAAATGACGCAAGACATCCGGAGCGCCATCTCGGCCGCCACGTCCGGTTGGCTTGGGGACGCCACGCGCCATGGGATCGAGCGGTCGCGCCGCTCGCCCTCGGGTAGGGTCGATCCGGTGCCTTGACCGTTTACAAAGGTGCAGAGGCGAGGAGGCGCCGGCTGACGCGGCTCGTCAAGTTCACGCTTGCGGACAGGACCTCGAGGCCCGCCAGCGCCTTGGGCCGGGGCGCAGGCCAGCCGGCGCTGGGCGGCGATGACCGATCTTGCCGACGAAGGGCTGAGCGTGTCACGCGGCGTTCGGGGCGATCCGCCACCGTTCGCCGATGTCCGCCGGATCCGCCAAGTCCTTGTAGGTAATGGGTCAAGTGGTGGACGGAGAGGGATTCCAACCGCCAGGGGCTTGGCGACCCCTGCGGTTTTCAAGCTGGGGCGGGCGACGTTCGCGATCGGCCGCGAGTTGCCGGGCGAGTTCGAATGTCTGACGAAAGCGTCTGTGTGGGGCCGCGGATGGCTGCCCGCGGCCGGAGGCGAAGGTGTCAGGCGGTCAGAGACCTGGCGCCGCCAGCCTGGCGAGTAGTCTGAGGGTATGCCAGATCGGGGGGAATCGCAGGGCGACAAGTGGGGAGCGGCGGCGGCCGCGGCAGCTGCCGCGGCCGGCGCCGCGGCCGGCATGACAGGCCCGCTAGGGATCGTCCTCGGCGCAGGCCTCGCTCCGGGCTTGGCCACAGCTCTGCGCGCATTCGGCGGTTGGTACTCTGAACGTCAGACAGAGCGAGTCGGCCGGATGATCAGGACGGCAGCCAAGATTGCAAGACTTGAACCCGACCTCCTCGTTCGGCGAATGGAGCAGACGCCGGAACGTGCTGAGCTCTTCGTTCGGACCTTTCGCGCGGCGGCGGAGGCATCCGCCGAGGTCAAACTCGTCGCGCTGGCACGATCTCTCGCAACCTCGGCCCAGGGAGACTCCGAGCAGGTCCAGGTGGAAACCCTGTTCGTTCACGCCCTGTCCGAACTGGAGGCAGTCCACCTTGATGTCCTGGAGCGGTTCGGCTGGTCAGCGAACGCCCTCGGCCTGGGCGACGGCAAGAGTGCAGACTTCGACGTTCATGTCGCCTATTTGAACTCGGCGCAGCTTGAGATGACGTTGCCTGGACTCGCGCCGGTGATCGAGTCAGTGCTTGCAATGTTGGTTCAGCACGGGTTGCTCGCGTATTCCACCGCGACCCCCGTTACATATGGTAGCGGTGGCGCTCCGGTACTGCAGTGGGCGCTGAGCAGGTTCGGTCGCGAGGCGCTGGATCGTCTCGAGGCAAGTCGTGACCTCCTCGCGTCTGACGTTTGACTTAGCGGGATCCGAAAACCTTGACCCTCTGAGGCCGGTAGGCGTCGTCCAACCGCGAACAAGCCGCGTCCCATACCCGGGACGGCCTTGACCACCACCTTCGTGGTGGGCGCTTGGCCAGCTCGTCCGGCGGGGAACGGTCGGGTTCGAAGTGACCCAATTCGCGCCGTGGCGATCTTCATCGTTTTGAGGGTGCCGATGGATCGCGGCGCGATCGGCGCGAGGTTCGTGTTACCAACCCTGCTCGAGCCGGACGCGCCCGCACCTCTGAAGCGTGCGGTTCACCTGACCTCCCCCGCCTTCCGGCGGGCACGAGCCGTGCAT
>DASRLC010000377.1:0-5814 GCA_035648655.1 Polyangia bacterium | reverse complement strand
GCCCTGGGCGGCACGTCGAGAAACGCCCCCGGGGGAAGCAACGTGAGAACCACGAACACCGCCGCAAATCTGGCGCGCAGCCCGCAATCGCGGGTGTCGTCCTGAAAGATGCGCTCGCGGGGTACGCCCCGCGCCAAGACGCCCACCCGGTAGTTATCGCCCAGATCGACGACCTCCACTTTTCCGGAGCGCGGCAATCGATCGACCCCTCCGTGGGGAATGAGCGCGGCGACCGCGGCGGTGATCATCTCCAGCGATGGGCACGATCCCTGCACTGCAATGACCGGCGCGACGACCGGCGCGATGACGGGCGTGACGACAGGGGACGGCGTGGCCGGCGGCGATATGGGCAGGGGGGCGCCCGGGCCGGCTTTGGCGAAATGTCCCCCTGCGCAAACCAAGACGACGCCCGCCACAACGTGACGCACGAGACGATTCATGGCGCGGAAGGTCGACGAAGACACCGACACGACACCATAGCTGCTCGGCCAGCGAACGACTGATATAGAGTCATCTGTAAGAGCCATGGGCGTAAAGCAGAATCACTCCGGCTCCGAGTCTGGCCATCAGAGCGGCCACCAGAGCGGCCAAGACGACAGCGCCGACGACGTTCGGCTGTCCCGGCAATCCGACGCCGGCGCCGGCGCCGACGCCGCGGCGCCGACCGAGCCCGTCTTCGACGCCGGCGACTTCAACTCCGTCTATGCGGCCTGGTACGGTGACGTGACACGCTGGCTCCGCGCCCTCGGTGGGCCGCCCGCCGACCTCGACGATCTGGCCCAGGAGGTCTTCATCGTCGTTCATCGCCGCCTCCACGCCTTCGACGGAAAAAACTTGGCGGGGTGGCTTTACCGAATAGCCATTCGCCAGCTCCGCGATTTGCGGCGTCTGCGGTGGGTCAAGAACGTCTTCAAGCGCACCGTCCCCCTGTCGACCCGGATCGCCGCGACGGGGCCGACCCCAGTGATGGCGCTCGAAACCAAGCAGAAGCAGGATTTGCTCGATCGTTTGCTCACCAAGCTGAGCGGTCCGTTGCGCGAAACGTTCATCCTTTTCGAAATCGAGGGCTACACCAGCGATCAGATCGCCGCCTTTCATGGGGTCTCGGTCAATACAGTCCGGGCGCGGATCCACCGATCGCGAAAGAGGGTGCTGAAGCTGATGGCGGACTGGCGGAACGACGAACGTGAACGGGGGGATGGTTGATGGAGCGGTTGCGCGACAAGAGGAACGCCCCGGGCTCATTGGAGGCCGAGCTGGTCGAAGCGATCAAGATCGACATGCTCAAATCCTCCCAGCGGCGACCGGTGGCACTCGCCCAGCAGCGAAACGTCTTGAAGGCGGTCCTCGATCGCCGCCGCGTTCGCGGTCATTGGGCCAAGCTGCTGCTGCGACCGGTTGTCTTCGCCGGCCTGCTCCTCGCCGCCGGCGTGACCGTTGCCATGGTGGGCCGGGGCCGGATCGCGCGCGGGCCGCGTCGAGATTTGGCGGACGAGCCACCGCGCGAGACGATGTCCACTAGGCCGATTGGTCTGGGCGCGACGACCAGATTCGCCGAGATACCCCCAAACACCCCAACCGGTATCGAAGCCGCGGCGCCCCCGTCGGAAAGGCAACCGGAGGCCATGCCGTCTCGGTCCGTATTCAAGTCGGCGCCGGCCGCGCGGATTCATGACCCCGCGGTCGTCGAAGATCCGGCCTACGTCGGCGAGGCGCTGCGCGTGCTGCGCACCGATCACGATCCCGGCCACGCGCTGCGGCTGCTCGCGAAGTACCTCAAGGCTTATCCGCGCGGGATGCTTTCGGAGGAGGCTTTGGCCCTCTCGATCGAGGCCGCGATGGACCTCGGCAGCCCGAACGCGGCCACCTTCGCCCAGCGATATTTGAAGGAATATCCGAACGGCCGTTTTCGCGACGCCGCCGACCAGGCGCTCGGGCGATCGCGCCGATAGGCCTTGGTCGGCTTCTCCGGTCGGCCCGCGATCACGTCGCCACGTCAGGCGAGATAGAGCGCGGTCCAGGTGTCATTTGCCGATCCCGTGCGCGACCAAGAAATTGAACATCGCCGCTTCGGCGTCCGGCCAGGCGGTGGCGGGGGTCGAAAAGCCGTGACCCGCGCCGGCGACGAAATGAAGCGCCGTATCTGCGCCGGCCGCCGTTAGCAGGTTGTAGAGGTTCTGACTCTCGGCCGTGGGGACGGTCGTGTCGTCCATCCCTTGGACGGTGATGAGCGGGGGGACGTCCTGGCGAACGTACGTGACCGGGCTGACCACCTTCGCCAGCGCGGCCCGATTGGGCACGCTCGCCGGAAGCCATTGCTCGGCCCACGAGACATTACGCGCCAGCAGATCGGTCACGTCGGATGGACCGTAGCCGTTGACGATGGCCGCGATCTTGTAATTGGTGGGGCTGGTGGGACCAAGTTGCGCGGCCGGTGTCGCCATTCCGACCATGAGCGCGAGCTGTCCGCCCGCCGAGGCGCCGGTCACCACATAGCGCGTCTTGTCGACGTGGTAGTAGTCCATGTAGCTCCAGAACCACTGCGCCGCGAGCAGCGCGTCCTGATCGGCGGCGGGCGCGAGGGCGCCGTTCGCGGTGCCGTCGGCCAGTCGATACTCGACGTTGCAAACGATGAACCCGTGTTTGAGAAATCGATCGAAGAAGCTCGACATGCTGGCTTTGAGCGCCTGCGGCCGGTTGTCGGTCCAGCCGCCGCCGTGAAACATGATCACGCCGGGCAAGGTCGTGGCGCTGCCGGGACCGGCGCCGTTGGGATAGATGACATCCAGCCGCTGCATCACGAAGGGGCCGTACGGGATGTTGCCGTCGACGTGGTACCCCGATCCGGGCGCGGAGATTCCGAGGGTGGAGCTCTTGTCCGAAGCGGGCGGCGTGGTCGGCGAGCCCGAATCCGGAGACACGCCAGCGTCCGGCGGCGTCGTCGTCCCACCGGCTCCGCCCGGGGCGGACTTACCGCCGCCTCCGCCAATCGCACCTCCAGCCGTACCGCCGGTCGATGAACGGCCTCCGGAGCCGGCCGTCGAACCGACGCTGCCACCGGTGCCGGTCGTGGCGCTACCTCCCGCGCCCCCAGCGCCCACCGCGGTGCCGCCTGCGCCGGTCGTGGCGGCGCCGCCCGCGCCGGCCAATCCGGTCGTGGCAGCCCCGCCCGCGCCGGCCAATCCGGTCGTGGCGGTGCCGCCCGCGCCGGTCGTGGCGGTGCCGCCCGCGCCGGTCGTCGCGGCGCCCCCGGTTCCGCCCGTACCCGTTGTGCCCGAGGGTCGGCCCCCCGAACCACCCAAGCCGCTCTGGCTGTCACCGCCCGAGGAGCTGCACGCGGCGGCTGCCAGGGCGAGCAATCCCAAGGTTGCCAGGTGTCTCGATCCCAGTGACCGGTTCTCTCTCGGCATCACGCGTCCCTTCGAATGAGTGGCTTGGGATCAACCCGGATTGGGTTGGAGTTGCCCCGCCGCAACGACCTCGGCGGCGGGTCATTCCTCAGTGACATCAAGGGCCGTTCGACCATCGACTGGTGCATCCGTCGCGACACCTCAGCTTCGGCGCGGCTGAGGTAACGCGGCCCGAGCCCTCGTCTCAGTTGCAGGTGCCGGAGCAGGGCATGAACGTCCCGGCGCTGGCCTGCACGGTCGCCGATCCGCCGGTGAGCCCCGTGGCCGAGGCCGTCACGGTGATCGTCCCGGCGCCGGTCGCCTGAACGATGGCGAAGGCCAGCCCCTGATAGGCGTTGCGCACGTTTCCGCGGAACGATTCCTGCGTCATGCTGGCGCTGTCGACGGCCAGGATGACGCCGGGGCCGGTGATCGCGAAGGTCACCGCCGCGGACGATCCCGTCACGACGCCGCCCGACGCGTCGGAGATGGCCGCCTTGACGAAGGAGACGTCGTTCCCGTCGGTCACGATGCTGGTGTGATCGGCGGTGAGGACAATCTTGCTGGCCGTCGTTCCGGTCGCCGCGGGCGAGGTCTTGGCCGCCCCCCACGTCGTCTGCCAGGAATAGCCCAGACTCTTGACGGTGCCGAGCTCGTCGACGATGCCCGCGGTCGAGCCCACGGTCGGCCATTCCCCGTCGGCCTCGCCCAGGTAATCGACGCCCGTCCACATGAACTCGCCGGTGAGCGCCGGCGTGCTCTTGACGAGGCTCCAAGTGCTGGTGGAAGTGGTCATCTCGGTCAGCACGGAAGCCAGCGGCGGCGTGGCCTTGGTGGCGGCGACCGCCGAGGTCGTGTCGTAGTTGTTCCCCCAGACGTCGACCGGATATTCGACCGTGTCGGTACCGGTATTGATGTCGCCGGAGGTCGCCGGATCGAGCAGCGCCTGGGTGTCCTTGCGCGACGGATCGAGCGTGTGGCTGAGCGCAATCATCTTGGTGACGATTGGCAGCCGGGTGGCGTGCGAATCGTGGATCTCGTTG
Source organism: Polyangia bacterium (assembly GCA_035648655.1). Lineage (GTDB taxonomy): Bacteria > Myxococcota_A > Polyangia > Fen-1088 > Fen-1088 > JADGRB01. The sequence goes on along the minus strand of DASRLC010000377.1, from coordinate 1,382 downwards.
CCCAGACTGTAGAGCGCGACGCTGGGGTGGTTGCGATCCCGCATCATCCAACCGGTGAAGTCCGCCTGCCACCAGGTGGCCCCCGTTGCGACCGAAGGCACCGCCGGCATCCCGGTCGGGTTGGTGGCGGTCTGATTGAAGTACGCGGCGTAGTCGCCCACGTCGGTGTATTTGTGCGCGGTCCAGACGTCGGTGAACTCGTCGAGCACCAGGAAACCCATGCGATCGGTCAGATCGAGAAAATCCGGGCTGGGTGGGTTGTGGGCCGTGCGGATGGCGTTCACGCCCAGGAGCTTGAGCTGCGCCAGCCGCCGCTGGACCGCCCGTTGCGGCGCGGCCAGGCCGAGCCCGTGGAAGTCCTGGTGGTTGGCGACGCCCTGGAACTTCACGCTCTTGCCATTGAGGCTGAGGCCGGTCTGGCCGTCGAATACCAGGCTTCGAATTCCGAACGCCGTGACATCATCGTCGACGACGGCTCCGCCGACCTGCACGTTCGACAAGAGCTGGTACATGTTGGGCGCGGTGAGATCCCAGAGCTTGGGATTCGTCACCGGCACGTCGAGGGTGAACGCGGCCGAAGCTCCCGCGGCGATGTTCTGGGCGGCCGTCGCGACGGCCGGTAGAGCCGCGCCACTCGGATCGCTCACGATCCCCTGCACCGTTACGCTTTGCGCGGTCGTTCCGCTGTTGACCACCGTGGTCGACACGTGAACAGTCGCCGATGCGGTGGTCGGGGTGGGCGTCGTGACGAACGTGGCCCACTGATCCACGTGCACGGGATTGGTCACGATGACCCGCACGTGCCGGTAGATTCCGGCGCCCGCGTAGTAGCGCTCGGCGGGTTGGGTGGTGGTGTCCGTCTTGACCGCGATGACGTTGTCAGCGGTTCCGAACATGACGCTCGACGTGAGGTCGTAGCGAAAGCTCACCCAGCCGTACGGGTGGTGCCCGAGGTGGGTGCCATTGATGTAGACGTCGCTGTTCTCCATGACGCCATCGAACTCGACGTAGACCCGTTGGCCCGACAGGCTCTGGGGGAGGGTGAAGTGCTTTCGGTACCAGGCGATCCCGGCGGGAACGTAGCCACCGCGGCCGGTGGTGGTGGCGGTCTGCGAGAACGGCCCCTCGATGGCCCAGTCGTGCGGGACGTTCAGCGATCGCCAGCTGCTGTCGGCGAAGGCGGCCTGATCGGCACCCGTGGCGTTGCCTTTGAAGAACAGCCAACCCGCGTCGAAGGGCATGATGTCTCGAACGCGGGCGCCCGCGACGCTGCCGCCGCCCGCGCCCGCCGCGCCGCCACCCGTCGTGCCGGCCGCGCCGCTGCCGCCCGCGATGCCGCTGGTGCCCGCCAACCCGCTGACGCCAGCCAAGCCGCTCGAGCC
>DASRLC010000376.1:0-4798 GCA_035648655.1 Polyangia bacterium | reverse complement strand
GGTACCTCCTCGCAGAGAATCTGCTGGCGGATCATGCGGCCCCGCAAGGTCGGCGAGGGGAGCGTGGTGTGCGCGTGAATGGCCAGCACGCTGCCGTCGGTCAGGATCCCCATGCGCGGGCTGCTGCTCGAGCCCACCGCAGTGGACTTGTAGTCGGTCGCGACGCCCGGGCTCCCGTTGTTCTGCACGTAGGCGCTCGGGTTGTTGTAGAACGTCGTGAGGTCGCTGTTCACGTACGAGCTCGACGAGGTCAGCAGATCGTTGAGGGTGTTCTTGGTCGTCGCCAGCACCGTCGAGCTGAAGGTGGTCAGCGTCTCCATGTGCATCTCTTCGGCCAGGGTGGTCGACCACGACTTGATCGACGTGTCCTTGGCCACCGAGTTCATGTTTGCGATGTCGAGCCACTGGTCGGCGAAGTCCTGCAGCGCATCGGCCGCCTTCGGATCGGCGATCATCCGCGTCGCCTGCGTCGCGACATCCGAGGCGGTCACCAGGTGTCCGCCGGTGGCCGCCGTGATGAGCGTCTGATCGGGGATCGAGCGCCAAAGGTAAAGCGACAGGCGCGTCGCCAGCTCCATCGGCGTGAGCAGGATGGCCTTGGCGGTGCCCGTGGAATCGGGCTGGCCGAACTCGAGGACGAACAGGAACCGCGGCGACGTCAGCACCGCCTCGATCACCGCCTGGATGCCGGTCGGAAAGTCGAACTGGGCGCTCACGGTGTTGTAGAGCGCGAGCAGAGCGGCCGACGTGGTGGAATCGAGCTGACCCCGGAAGGCCAGGCCGGCGAAGCTGGTGATGAACTGCTGCGCGCAGGACGCGTTCTGCGTGGTGCAGGGCAGCAGCGCGCTGAGCTGGCTGCTGTTCGCCACCGCGGCGGCGGCCAGCGTCTCGGCCGCGTTCAGGTACTGCTGGTTCATCAGCGTCCCGGAGATCGTGGCGTACGCGTTGGTGTTGAAGTTGCCGCCCTTGCCGCCATCGATCAGCTGCTCGGAGACGAACTGACTGGCGGGTTGGGTGTTGTTGGGGTCGAGGCCCAGATCCCGGACCATGTTGTCGTACTCGACCCGGGAGATGCGGCGGACCGGCGAGCTCCCGACGGTCACCGGCGACTGCTGGCAGCTGTCGGTGAAGACGGCCAGGCCGACGGGCGGGGGTTGCGCGATGCCCCCGTCGGGGGTCCCCGTGCTGGCGCCGGTGCCCGTGCCAGCTCCAACTCCGCTGCCGCCGCTTCCGGTCGCGCTCGAGCCTGCCGAGCCGGGACTGCCCGTGCTGCCGGCGCTTCCGGTGCCGATGGCACCCCCCCGGCCGGCGCACGCCGAAGCGAGCAGGCAGACCGAGAAGGCGACCGAAAGTGGAGAGACCGCGGAAGGCTGTTTCGGAGGCATCATTATCCTCGATTAACTAGAGCTTCGATTATGTGCTGACGAATGCATTCCGCCATCGAATCAGGGAATCGGTCTCGCCCACCCGATTCCAGCTGACCCCAACCCCGCGCGGGCGATCCGGCCGCCGCCACACAAAGTCCCTGCCAACGGTGAAGATAGGATCCGCCGGCGCGCCGAATCAAGTGAGCGAATACGCATAAGGGACGATTCGTGGGAGATCTACCGATATGTGGGATACGGCCGGCGCCCCAACACGGGTCGACGGGTCGACGGGTCGACAGGTCGACAGGTCGACAGGTCAGCGCGTCGACCCTCCGCCGGAAACCGGCGGGGGGGGCAACCGATGATTCCGAAACGCACCGGGGTCGCCGCGTGCCCCTTCCATCGCGGCGATCGCCAGGTTGAACATCTCTCTTGCCGTCACGTAGTGCAGGCGCCAGCGCTGTCCGTCGTTGTATCGCGTGGTCAGCTCCCGGTGCAGCATGCGGCCGCCGTCTCCCAGCAAAGAGGCCGCCTGCAGCTCGGGCGCGCCGTGGGCGTGGACCTTGACGAAGACCCAATCGGGCTGTCCGGCGACGTGGATCCCCTGGCCGACCCAGGTGCGGACGCGGGCGGGGGTGGCGGGATCTCGCGCCGTCACGGCGGCGCTGTCGATGCGTGGCCGCGGCAGCCGTCCGGTGCCGCGCTCCAGGGTCAGGGCCAGCGGTCCTTCGATCATCAACAGCCGATCGCGGCGCACCTCGCCCACAGTGGCCGCAGCCCCTTGCTCGTACGCCCGCCGCCGCGCCAAATCGCCTTCGGGCCAGTAGATCTGGTTGACGATCGACGGCTGGGTCTGGTCAGGCGCCGAGGGAAAGGTGAAGTCGGCGTAGCAGCCGGTGTCGAAGAGCAGCGGGAGCTCGGCGTCGACGCCGCACCAGCGGCCGTCGGGGCGGGCGTTGGCCAGGCACCATTTTCCGTGGATGAAGGCGTAACGCAGCCGCCCGTCTGGATCGCGGGTCAGGTGGCCGTGGTCGTCGAACAACCGCAGGTAGGTTTCGATCTTGGTACGAAGGCGCGCCGCGGTCTCGCCTTCGTGGTGCATGTGCAGCTCGACCTCGCCGAGGCCGAGCCGGGCCAGCTCGGCCAGCGGCTCGAGGTAGTCGGGGGCGTAGTCTTCGCCCGGGAAGAAGAATGAGTTTTGGGGCGGCCGCCCGTCGGCGTCGCGGAAGGCCGCCGCCAGCGCCGGATAGCCCTCGCGCCAGGCGCGGACCCGGGCGGCGCCGCGCGCGCGATCGTCGGTCCGCCACAGCGGCTCGAAGTGATCGCAGAAAGCGAACAGCAGGTGCCGGGGCACTGATTCGGTCGGACGCAGGGCCGCCCGGGCGCGCTCGACAGCGTTCCGCGCGAACCAGCGTGCGTATCCAGGCCCCCAGCGATGAAGGTTCTTGTCCCGCGCGTTCGCGAGAAGACTGCCGAGATCTAGGCTGGTCACGGTGGTCGGGGCAGCCTACAACAGGGCGCTGGGTTCGGTTTGACAGCAAGGGACGGAGCGTGTGTATCTGTGAGAGCTAAGCCATGAATCTACTCGGACGTATTGAAGCACGAACGGCGCGGGTGGTCGTAGTCGGTGCGGGTTACGTGGGATTGCCCCTGGCCGTGGAGATCGCGGGCGCGGGGTTCAAGACCACCGCCTACGACAAGTCGCTGTCGAAGGTCCAATCGATCGCTAACGGCGTCTCGTATATCAAAGATGTCGCCTCGTCGAAGCTCGAACCGCTGGTCCTTGCCGGAAGCCTGTCCAGCTCGAGCGATCCCGCGGTGCTGGCCGATGCGGACGCGATCATCATCTGTGTTCCCACGCCGCTCAACAAGACGAAGGATCCCGACAACTCGTTCATCATGGACGCGGCCGAGATGATCGTGGCCCGCATGACGCGGCCCCAGTTGGTTGTCCTCGAGAGCACGACCTTTCCGGGCTTCACGCGCGAGGTGCTGCTACCCCGCCTTGTCCAGGCCGGCCGCAAGCCCGACGAGGATTTCTTCTTGGCCTTCTCGCCCGAGCGCGCCGATCCCGGAAATCCCAAGTACTTTACCCACAACACCCCCAAGGTCCTGGGGGGCATCTCTCAGAGGAGCTTCGACGTCGCGCGTGCGCTCTACGCCTGCTTCATCGAGAAGCTGGTACCGGTGTCGTCTACCGACAGCGCCGAGATGGTCAAGCTGCTCGAGAACACCTTTCGCGCGGTGAACATCGGGCTCGTCAACGAGGTGGCCATCATGTGCGCGCGCCTCGGCCTCGACACCTGGGAGGTGATCCAGGCCGCCGCCTCGAAACCATTTGGCTTCATGCCTTTCTATCCGGGCCCTGGCCTCGGCGGGCACTGCATTCCGATCGATCCGCTCTATCTTTCGTGGAAGCTCAAGACCCTCAAGTACAATGCCCGGTTCATCACGCTGGCGGACGAGATCAACTCGGGGATGCCCGCCTTTGTCGAGGAGATGGTCGCCGACGCGCTGAACGCCAAGAAAAAAGCCGTTCACGGTTCACGAATCCTGATCTGCGGGGTGGCCTACAAACGCGATATCGACGATGTGCGCGAATCGCCGGCCCTGGACATTATCGAGCTCCTTCAGCGACGGGGGGCCGAAGTTTCCTACAGCGATGCCTACGCGCCGAAGTTGAAGATTGGAAACTTAGAGATGCGCAGCGTCCCGCTCGACACGGCCGGCGAATACGACTGCGTCGTGATCACCACCGATCACAAGGACGTCGATTACGCCGATCTCTGCGCGCGCGCCCAGCTGGTCGTCGACACCCGCAACGCCACCCGGGCCGTCCGCGCGAAATACGGGTCGAAGATCGTGTCGCTCTAGGGCGTCGCTAGTACCAGTTGAAGCCGACCATGAAGGCGAACATGTTGGTGTCGCCGTCGCCTTGGCTGCCGTCGTCGGCGGTCTTGTAGACCACGTTGCCGTAGCGAAGCTGCAGATCGAGCGCGAAGTTGTAGCTCTGCACGATCTCGACGCCCGCGGCCAGCATGAAGGCGAAGCCGGTCTCGTCGTCGAAGTTGCAGTCGTCGCCGAAGTCGTCGCAGCTGGCGCTGATCTGCACGTTGCCCAGGCCGAGCCCGCCCTTGACCCAGATGATGTCGGTCAGCCAGTACTGCAGGGCCAGCGAGTAGATCCCATTGAAGGTCTCGCCGTCGCCGAGCACGCTGTCGGAGAAGGCGTGAACCCCGCCCCAGAAGTCGCCTTCGAGCGCCAGGCGTGGGCCGATCATCCCGCCGATGTGGAATTCGCCCATGCCGGCCACGCCGCAGACGTCGCCGCAGCCGCTGAACGAAAACGATCCCAACCCCAGCGAGAAGCCATACACCAGACCGCTGCGGTAGACGCCGCGTGGCGGGGGAGGCGGCGGCGGATAGTAGGAA
>DASRLC010000375.1:0-12562 GCA_035648655.1 Polyangia bacterium | reverse complement strand
GTGGATTAGATCCCCGCGGCGAGCGCCGCCGGGCGAAGCCCGTCGTCGCTCACGCGACAAAAAAAGGACCCTGAGAGGGTGGATTAGATCCCCGCGGCGAGCGCCGCCGGGCGAAGCCCGTCGTCGCACACGCGACAACTGAGGCACATCGAGGCCGGCCGAGTTGCCGCCGAGTCAACGCCGTGACAATTGTAAGAAAAATCGCCGACGCCCTTGCGTCGACCGAGGAACGGGTCCATCTAAACGGGCGGCAATATATATGTTTGGCTCTAGTAAGGGACCTTTGGGAGCTGTGCAACGAATCTCACAAGAAAAGTCGCGGACGATCTTGGCGGTCGTGGCCGCTTCGGTCATCTCGTTGGTGGTATGGGGGTTGGTCGTGGCGTTGAACATCCGCTAGGGTCGGCTCTTCTAGATCGGCTCTTGGAATCGCTGTAGCATCCTGCACCTCGCAAGGAGCGTGCCGATGTCGGATGCGCAGTCGAACCGCGGTGGCAGCGCGGCGCCTATGGCAGCTCGGGAAGTGCCGACTAGAGAACGGGTCACTGTCCGGCGCCGTCGCTCCCGGAAGGGACGTCCCAGCGCCCTAGACGCCGAGCGCTGGCTGGCCGATTCCCAGTCCGGGTGGCTTCGGATGCTCACGCTCGGATCGGGCGCGCTCCTCCTGCTGGCTATCGTGCTCTACGTCATCTTGTGGCGGTGAGGCGCTGGGCCGGGACCGGCGCGCGTCACGAGCGCGGGTTGTTGAATCGAAGCAGTGGCTCGCCCGCCGCGGGAGGATGCCCGAGCGCCTCGAGCAGGCGCCGCACCATCTCTTGGAAAGTCGCTTCCAGCGCAGCCTCCGAAGCGACGGTGGCGAATAGCCTGGCCCCGGCCATGGTGCCGTGGCCGCCAGCGGCGCCGTCATGGCCCACGATGTGGCGCATGACCGCGCCGGCCCTGGCGTTGTCGGCCTCCATGCGCAGCGACAAGTACGCGTTCTTGTCGTACTCGCCGATGCAAAGCACCATGTGCGCGCTCTCGTAGGACAGCAGGAGATCGGCGATCTCCGCCACCAGATCCGGGTAGCGCAAAGTGCCCAGGTTCACGGCCACGATCTCCCCGAAGACCTGCGCCGATCGGAGCGCGCGATCGAGCGCGGCGAAGTGCGCGCAAGGGACCTTGGGGTGGCTCATCCGGTAGAGCAGCCCGTGGTCGACCAGCGTGATCAGCGACAGGTAAGCCTCGCGCTCGGCGTCGGTCGACTCGCGGCCGAGATCGCGGGTCTCCGTGCGCAAAGCGAAGAAAAATGCCGTCGCCAACCGCGCGTCCAAAGGCACGCCACGCGTTCGCAGATATTCGAAGACGATGGTCGAGGTGGCGCCGAACTCCGGGCGGACGTCGCACCAGGCGGCCCGCGCGCTGCCCGGACGCAGGGGGTGGTGATCGATTACGATCTCGATCCGGTGGCCGACCGGCAGCGAGTTGTTGCCGGTCTCGGGCTGGCTGTCGACGAGCGCGATGACCTCGAAAGCATCCGGATCGATCTGTTCGACCGGCATGAGCGTCACTTTTAGGGTGTCGACCATGGCGCGGTTTTGGGCCCGCCCGACGATCCCGCCGTGCGCCAGCGTGACCGTCGCGCCCAGCTCGTGTTCGAGCAACCACCGCAACCCCATCGCCGCCGCCAGCGCGTCGGGGTCGGGATTGTCGTGCATGTAGATCAGTGCGGTCGTGCGACCCTTCAAGGCCCCCAGCGCCCCAGCCAGGTCGAAACGCGGTCTTTGGGGAGGTTCGTCCATCTAGAGCCGCTACGGGATCGGCCGAATGCTGAGGTTGTCGAAGGTCACGTCGGCCTCCCAGTCGTTGATCGCGAAGTATTCGTGGCCCGGGCCGCCCAGCGGCTCCGGATCGGTCCACGACAGGAAGGGCCGCCCATCGATGGCCCAGTCGATGGTGCCCCCGCGGCGGGTGATGGCGAAGTGGTAGCGGCGCATCGGCTCGACGTGCTCGTCGCTGCGCTCGGCCTTGCGACCGGCGCCGTGCTCCTCTTGCTTGCAAATGACTGAGAGAGAATTGTGCCAGCCCCCGAAAATCAACACGTATCCGGTCGAAGTGTAGCTCCCTTTGTCCGGATCGAACGATTTCCCGTCGCCGTAGAGCTCGACCTTGATGTCGCCGGCCGGGCTCTTGGACGTGACGTCCAGATCGATGGCGACGTTGGCGGGGAGCCGGCGGCGGAGCCAGGCCGGGTGGTTATAGCCGTTGCTGACCTCGAGCTGTCCGCCGGCGATCCGATAGGCGGGCGCCGTCGGGTTCCAATCCGGACCCAGCTCGGCCCTCTCGAAGGCGTCGGCGAACGGGGCATCGATGACGGGCGTGCGGACCCGGCAAGCGGCGGCCGACACCCCCAAGAGGGCGCAGAGCCCGAATCGCCAACCGATCCGCATCGCCAGAAAATACCGTCGGGGACCGGCCGGTTCAAGCAACCCGGGGCGCCTCAGCCATCTCGTGCAAAAGGCCCCAACGGATGCCGCGGTCGCTGACCAGGACCTCGGGCACGCCGACCGCCGTGGCCAGGCGCTCGAGGATCAGGGCGCCCGCCAAGATCACGTCCGCGCGGCGGGGATCGAGACCCGTCATCCGCTCCCGCTCGGCTTGGGTCGCGCCGGCCAGACGGGCGATCTGGCTGGCCAGCGCCGTGCGCGAGAGCCGGTAGCCGTGCACCCGCAGCGGATCGTAGCTGGCCAGCGACTCCGCCATGGCCGCCAGGGAGGTCACCGTGCCGGCCACACCAACCAACGTCGCGCCGGCCGGCGGAAACGGCACCGTGGCGATGGCGCGGTCGATGGCCTCGACCGTGGCGGCCATCTCGTCGGCCTGGGGGGGATCGTGGCGGATGAATTTCTCGGTGAATCGGACCGACCCGAGCGGCAGGCTGACCTCGAAGCGCACCGTGCCGCCCGACGCGATGACGATCTCGGTCGAGCCGCCCCCAATGTCGAGCACCACCAGGTCGCCGGCCAGCGCGTCGGGGAATGCCGCGGCCACCGCTCGAAAGGTGAGGGCGGCTTCGCGGGTACCGTCGATCACCTCGATGGGGGCGCCCAGGATCTCGGCGGCGGGTTCCAGAAACGCGGCGGCGTTGGGCGCGCGGCGCAGCGCCTCGGTGCCGACGGCGGCGACCTTGGCTCCGTGCCCGCGGGCGATCTCGGCATAACCACGCAGCGCCTCGAGAGTCCGCGCGATCCCTTCGGCGCCCAGCGTCCCGTCGCCGCCGATGCCCCGTCCGAGCCGCGTGATCTCCGCCCGCTCCGCCAGCGTCCCGATCGTGCCGTCCTCCCGGATCCGCGCCACCAGCAACAGCGCGGTGTTCGTCCCCACGTCGATCGCCGCGAGGTTCAAAGTGGAGCGCGCGCGTAGCGCGGCTTCGCCGCGCGGAGCGAGGGGGGCCGGGGGATGCGAACGGCAGCGAACCACGCCCCACCAGGTAGGATGGTTCCCATCACGGTCGTCTAGGGCCCCAAGAGGGGGACGAGGCGCTCCCATGCCAGATCAGGACCTCGTGGTGGGTTTCTGGGTTGTTCACGTAGAGGCCGCCGCGGCTCGAGGTGTAGGCCAGCAGCTTGCCGTCGGGCGACCAGGTCGGGTCCAGATTCGAGCCCTTGCCCTGGGTCACGCGATCTATTTTGCCGGTGCGAACGTCGAGGATGAAGACGTCGAACACGCCGCGTTCGTCGCGCCCCGTAAACGCGATCAACGACTTGTCGGTGCGCGGGCTCCAGCGCGGCGTCTGGTTGTACTTCCCCTGGAAGGTGAGCCGTTTGGCGGCGCCACCCGAGGCCGACATCAGGAAGATCTGCGGCGAACCCTGCCGGTTGGAGACGAAGGCGATCTGCGAGCCGTCCGGCGAGAAAGACGGCGAGCTGTCGATGGCCGGGTTGTTGGTCAGGCGCGCTTCGATCCGGCCATCCTCGGGGTTGATTCGGTAGATCTCCGAGTTCCCCTCGTACGACATGGTGAGCGCCAGGCTGTGTCCATTGGGTGACCAGGCGGCCCCCGTGTTGAGCCCCGGCTCTTTCGACACGCGGCGCGCGCGCCCGCCGCCGGCCGAGACGATCCAGAGATCCGGGTTCTGGCGCAGGTAAGAGGTGAAGGCGATCTCCCCGCCGGTCGGCGAGTAGGCGGGCAGGAGGCTGTCCGCCCCCATCTTGGTGAGCACCGCCATGCGGCCGCCGTCGGCGTCGATGGCCCCGATCTCGTGCTCGCCGTGGCCCGTGAACCCGAAGGCGATACGCGAGCCGAAGATGCCACGCTGGCCGGTGAACGCCTTGACCACGTCGTTCGCGAACTCATGCACGGCGTCGCGGACGTCGTCGGCACGATAGGTCTTGGACAGCACGGCCGCGTCGCCGCGCGCGACGACGTACAGCCGACCGTCGAGTCCACCCGCCGAAATCTTCATCTTGATGACGGCCTGGGCCCCAACCTGGGTCCAGAGCGCCGACGAGAGGTTCAGCCCCTCGTTCTGCAGCTGCGCCGGAAACGACGTCGGATCGAGAATCTGAAAGAGGCCGGTGATGTCCATGTCCTTGGACAAAAGCTCGGTCGCCGAGCGCGCCGACTCCGCGTCCCCGTCGGCGCGCGGAACTGCCAGTTTGAGCATCTCGATGCCGGCGCCCGAGAGCCGAATGGTGGGCAGATCGTCGTCGCCGCCCGGCACGGGCGCCTGCGCCCGCGCTACCGACGGCGCTCCAAGGCCACCCAGAAACCCAACGACGAGAACGGCCATCCGGATGGCCCCGCCGATCCGACCGGTCACTTGTCGCACTCGACTCCTATAGCACGGTTGCTGTACTGGGCGGGCGGCGGCGGCACCTTGTGGGTGATCTGCGCGGCGTTCACGCAGGCGTCGTCGACGAAGCTGTTGCCGGAGGTCTTGCGCAGCTTGATCCCGCTCAGCGTGCCGTCGGCGCCGATCGTCATCTGAATGGTGGGCGGCTTGGCGATCTGGTCGGGGGCGATGCCGGCCGGCAGCGCGTAGTTTTGCAAGAGTGTCCCCTTCACCTGCGCCAGGTACTGGTCGCCCAGATCCTGGTTCGAGGTCCCGACCTTCGAGCCGGTCAGCGAGCCCTCATCCGGTTCTTCCGGCGTGGCCAGCGCCTCCAGCTTCTTGGCCCGCTCGAGCGCGCGCTTCAAGTCCTTGGAGATGAGCGGATCGTCGGGCCGCGGCGCCTCGCGCGGCGCGGCCTTGGCGTTGGGGTCCTCGGCCACCTTGAGCGTGTCCGGCGGCGCCGTCGCGCGCGGCGGCTGGACGATGCGTGGCAGCCAGAACTTGTCGCGCGGCTTGCCGAGCTTGACCAACTCGGCCTCGACGAAGTCGTGCCGCATGATGAGCGGCGCGTCTTCTTTGCCGTGCGCGCGCGCCACCGTGAGAAAGATGGCCCCGTGCAAAGCCAGCGTGACCACCAGCCCCGCGAAGTTGCGGCGCGGTCCGCGCCGGATGTCGTCGCGCGCCAAGCGCTATTCCAACGGATCGGTGACCATGCCGAGCTTGTCGACCCCGGCTTGCTTGACCGCCGCCATGACCTTCACCACGTCGCCGTAGCTGAGCGCGCGGTCGGCGTGCAAGTAGAGCTCGTGGTCGGCGTTGAGCTTGGCATTGTTCTTGAGCGTTTTTTCGACGTCATCCCAAGGAATCTGAAGCTTGCCCAGGAAGACGCGTTTGTCCTTGGTGACGGTCAGGATCAGCTTTCCCTCGTCGTCGGGGATGGTCTGCGCCTTGGCGTTGGGCAGGTTCACGTCGACGCCGGTCTGGAGCATGGGCGCCGTCACCATGAAGATGATCAGCAAGACCAGCATGACGTCGACCAGCGGGGTGACGTTGATCTCCGTCAGCATCGAGCCGCCGCCACCGCCCGACATCGCCATGGCTAGAAGTACCTCCGGCGCACGATGTTGAGGAAGTCGCTGGCGAAGGTCTCCATCTCCGAGCTGATGACCCGAATCCGGCGGGAGAAGTAGTTGTAGAAGATGACCGCCGGGATGGCGGCCATGAGGCCGATGGCCGTCGCGACCAGCGCCTCGGCGATGCCCGGCGCGACGGTCGCCAGGTTGGCGGCCCCTTTGGCGCCGATATTGCGGAACGAGTTCATGATGCCCCACACCGTGCCGAACAGACCGATGAACGGCCCGGCGCTGGCGGTGGTGCCCAGCAGCGGGACGCGCGACTCCATCTCGGTGATGGCGGTGGTCTGCGCGCGGTGGAGGGAGCGTTCGATGCTCTCGATGTCGCCCAGCATGGCGTCGCTGGCGCCCTCGGCGTTCTCCTGCCGGCGCTTCTGCAGCTTGGCCAGCTCGGTGTAGCCGGCGCGAAACACCTCCCCCACCGGCGACGGGGGCGCCGCCTCGCTGAGGCGCCAGATCTCGTCGAGCCGGCCGGTCTTCCAGAAGGCGTCCTGGAACTTGGCCGATCGCGACGACGCGCTCGACAGGTAGAGTGTCTTCGAGCCGATCACGAACCACGATGCTGCGGACATGAAGATGAGCAGCCCGAGCACCCCCTTGACCACCGCCGAAGCGTTCAGGATGAGCGAGATGATGTCGAGCCGTGCCTCTCCGGCGCCGGCCTGCAGGATGAGCGGTAGCATCAGACGTGGACCTCCATCGTGGGGCTAGTGTGGGCAGGTGGGACGTGCGATGGCGTCGCGGAACGACTGGCGGCGACGTCGAGCGCTTCGGCACGCAGTTTGACATGATCGGGCGCCATTCCTACCCTGGAGTTTCACTCAGCGGTCGACCAACCATGAGATCCCCTCGGGCCGCCGCCTCCGCGATCGCCTGCCTGGCCGGCTTGGCCTCGTTGGTTCCAGCCTGCGTGAAGATCGACGGTGGGGCGGTCGAGATTAGCTGGGTCGTCATCGCGCCCGATGGGCGGGGGATCACGGATTGCGGCTGCGCCGACCCGGCCATCGCCAAGGTCCGCCTGAGCCTTGTGGGGGTCGGGGGCGCCATCGATGGGATGGACGCCTGTGCCGGGAAGGCCCAGTGTGATTTTCCTTGCCAGCACCAGACCGGGGCGACGCCCTTCGACATTCCGCCCACCCAGAATGGCGAAATGTATAGCGTCTCGGTGTCGGCCCTGGGCAGCGACGGCAGCGTTCTGAGCGGGGTCACCAGCCCGGCACCGATCTTGCGTCAAGTGGTCTTTGGTCAACCGACCGAAGTGGAGGCGTTCACGCTGGTGGCCGGCTGCGCCGCCGCTTGCAACGGCAGCGTTTGCGCCCAACCTTGACCCTTGATCATCGACGCGTCCTTACAGAGCACGAAAATAAAGAGGGAGACGGAGAATGACGACGACCAGCAGACTTCGAAGCTTCGCGTGGCGTTCGCTGCTCTTCGCCGGTGTGGCGGCCCTGGCGGTCACGGCCTCCGGGTGTTACGGCGACTCGGGCTACAACAACGGGTACGGCGGTGGTTGTTCGCCCGACCTTTTGGTCGACTGGCAGATCCAGAACAGCACCGGCGCGCCGGTGACCTGCGCGGGCGCGGGCGCCGCGACGGTCTTGGTGACCATCGACAGCACCCCCTACCCACAACCCTGTGTGTCGACCGACTCCACCGGTTACATCGATCCACTCCTGCAGGGGACCGGCACCTACAGCGTGACGGTCGGCCTCTTCGACGACAAGGGTAACTCCCTCGCCGCGGCGCAGTCGGTCTCGCTCGACATAAACGGCTGCGGCAGCTTCCAGACGCCGGGGCCGGCGGTGTTGGTCGTTTCCCCGTCGGGTTCGTAACGCCAGGATGATATAAGCCGCGCCATGGGGCGTTCTCTGGCGTTGCTGTTTTGCGGGCTCGCCGCACTGATCTTGGAGGGCTGCCACCAGGACGGAAGCCTCCAGGTGAGCTGGGTATTCATGGACGTCACCGGGCCCCAGAGCGCCGCGGACGGATGCGGACAGCACGGCGTCGACTCGGTCTTGATCACCTCGGGCGACACCGGAACGGATGTCGATCAGGTGCAGGCCCTGTGCGCACCGGGGGTGGTCACCCGGGCCGTCCCCGCGGGAACCTGGACTGTCACGGTCCAAGCGCTCGATCCCCAGGGAAATTTGATTCACTCCCCGGGGGATCTCAATGATGCGGTCAACCCTCCCGCGATCATCATGAGCCAGCAGACCTCCGATCTCGTGGTGGCCGATGACAGCCCTCCCGTGCCGGTCTCATTTACGTTCCCCACGCTGCCGGCTTGCATGGATGGCGTCGACAACGATGGGGACGGCCGGGTCGATCTCGATGATCCGGACTGTGCCCTCAATCCGAACGGTACGCACGAGTGACGCCCCCCCGCGTGGGCCGTTCCGGCGGGCGGCGTCTGGCCTGCGCGTAAGGTAAAATCGCTGCGATGCCCGATCTTCCACCTCGGCGCCGTCCGCCGACCAGGCCGTCGTGGTCGCAGCCCCTCGCCGAGCGGCTGACCCCGGCGGTCAAGGCCTTCGTCATCGCCGACGCGCTGGTCTACGCGCTCTACGTTTTCGTGGTTCCGGTGCGCACCCCCATGATGGCGCACCTGGCGCTGGGGCCGGGGCTGTTCTCGGGCGAGCTGTGGCAGCCGGTTTCGGCCCTGTTCGTTCACTTCGACTTGCTGGGGTTCGTCTTCAATCTCATCGGGCTCTGGTTCGTCGGGGCCTTCATCGAACGCACCCAGGGAACCCGAAGGTTCGTGACGCTCTTCCTGTTCTCGGGCGTGCTGGCCAACCTCACGATGGCTGGAATCAACCACCTGAGCGCCTTCCGAGCCGGCAACGTCTTCGACGGCTGTTCGTTCGCCGTGCTCGCGCTGTTCGTGGCCTTCGGGCGCATCTACGGCCGCGCGCCGGCGCATGTGCTGGGGGGGCTCTACCTGCAGGCGCGCCATCTGGCGCTCATTTTCGTGGCGTGGGGAATCTTGGCCAGTCTGCTGCGCGCGGACTGGGCGCAACTGGCCGCCACCCTGGTGACCGCCGGCGTCGGTTACGTGGGCGCCGCGCCGGGGGGCCTTTCCGAAGCCTGGAATGCCCTCAAGGTGCGCCGGCTGCGTCGCCGATACCGGGTCATCGACGGCGGCGCGCCCCGTCCGTCCAAGAAGTACTGGAACTGACGGACCAGCCGAGGCCCCCCTCTCGCCCTTTGCATTCGGGTGCGGGCGACGCTAACTTGGCTGTTCTTCACGAAAGCTGGGGGAGCCGACCGAAAGGCTGAGAGGCGCCGTCTACCCGTTCCGGTGGACAGGCGCGACCCCTGAACCTGCTCCGGGTAATGCCGGCGAAGGAAAGCGAGACGACATGAAAAGTGGAAGCGACAGCAGTGGGGGCAGCGGGCGGCGATCGTTGCCGAAGATCGAGTCGGATCCGGTGGAGGGATTGGCGGCGCTCCCGGAGATGCCGGCCTCCGAGCGGGTGTTCCTGACGGACGGCGACATTCGGGTGCCGGTCCGTCGCATCAGCGTCGGCGCCGGGGAACCGCCGATTGACGTCTACGACCCGGCCGGCCAGCGCTCGGTCGATCCGCACGTGGGTTTGCCCAAGCTGCGCCAGCCCTGGATCGATCGGCGCGTCGCGCGCGGCGACACCAACTTCAGCCAGATGCACTATGCCCGGCGGGGCGAGATCACCGAGGAGATGCGCTTCGTCGCGCTCCGCGAAGGGGTCAGCCCCGACTTCGTGCGCGACGAGATCGCGCGCGGGCGGGCCATCATCCCGGCCAACCGCCAGCACCCCGAGGCCGAGCCGATGATCATCGGCCGCAACTTCCTGGTGAAGATCAACGCCAACATCGGCAACTCGGCGGTCTCGTCGTCGATCGGCGAAGAGGTCGACAAGCTGCGCTGGTCGGTGCGCTGGGGCGCCGACACCGTGATGGATCTTTCGACCGGCAACGACATCCACGAGACCCGCGAATGGATCATCCGCAACTCGCCGGTGCCGATCGGCACGGTGCCGATCTACCAGGCCCTCGAGAAGGTCAAGGGCAAGGCCGAGGATCTGAACATCGACATCTTCCTCGAGACGCTGGCCGAGCAGGCTGAGCAGGGGGTCGACTACTTCACGATCCACGCCGGCGTGCTGCTGCGCTACGTGCCGCTCACCGCCAAGCGGGTCACCGGCATCGTGTCGCGCGGCGGGTCGATCATGGCCAAGTGGTGCCTGTCCCACCACAAGGAGAACTTCCTCTACACGCACTTCGAGAAGATCTGCGCCCTCATGAAGAAGTACGACGTCTCGTTCAGCCTGGGCGACGGCCTGCGGCCGGGCTCGATCGCGGACGCCAACGACGCGGCGCAGTTCGGCGAGCTCGAGACACTGGGCGAGCTGACCCAGATCGCCTGGAAGCACGACGTGCAGGTCATGATCGAAGGCCCGGGCCACGTCCCGATGCACAAGATCAAGGAGAACGTCGACCGCCAGCTCACGGTCTGCCACGAGGCGCCGTTCTACACGCTCGGTCCGCTGGTGACCGACATCGCGCCCGGCTACGACCACATCACCTCGGCCATCGGCGCCGCCATGATCGGCTGGTATGGGACCGCCATGCTTTGCTACGTGACGCCCAAGGAGCACCTGGGGCTGCCGAATCGCAAAGACGTCAAGGACGGCGTCATAGCGTACAAGATTGCGGCGCACGCGGCCGATCTGGCCAAGGGGCACCCGGGCGCGCAGAAGCGCGACGACGCGCTCAGTCGGGCCCGCTTCGAGTTCCGTTGGGAAGACCAGTTCAACCTGTCGCTCGATCCCGACACCGCGCGCGAGTTCCACGACGAGACGTTGCCGGCCCCGGCGGCCAAGGGCGCGCACTTCTGCTCGATGTGCGGACCGCACTTCTGCTCGATGAAGATCACGCAGGACGTGCGCGACTATGCGGCCGCGCAGGGTTTGGCGGCGGACGAGGCGCTCGACGCCGGACTGCGCGAGAAGGCCGGCGCCTTCCGCGACGGGGGCCGCGAGCTGTACGTTCCCGACGCCCCCGCTGGCGGGGAGTAGATCGGGCGCGATGGGGCGCGGGGCCGCGATTCGGATGGTTCTTCTCGGCGTCGCCGGCTTGACGGCGATCGGCTGCACGACGGGCGACGATCCGGGACCGCCGATGCCGGTGGAGCCGGCGGTCATCTACGCGCAGATGTGCGCGCGCTGCCATGGCGTGGACGGGCGCGGCGATCCGGAGATCCGGAAGACCCTGCCGGCGGTGCGCGACTTCCACGATCCGGCGTTTCAGGCGCGCGCCACCAACGACGAGATCGCGCGGGTCATCATGGCCGGCAAAGGCCAGATGCCCGCCTTCGGCAGCGCCCTCAGCGTCCCCAAGATCCAGGCCCTGTCGGGGTACGTGCACCGCCTCGGCGCCCGAGGCGGCTCGTGAGGCTGGCCCGGCTGTCGCGGCGCGCGCTGGCGTCGGTCCTCGCCGCGCTGTCGGTGCTCGGCGCGGGTGTCGCGCAGGCGCGCGATGCGGTGGCCGAGGGGCGGGCCCACCTGCGCAAGGCCAACGCGCTGGCCGGCAACGATCGCTGTGAGGCCGCCATCAAGGAGTACAGCCTGGCCTACGATCGGCTCCACGATCCGGTGGTGCTGTTCAACCGCGCCGAGTGTTACCGGCGCGTCGGCGAGGACGCGAGCGCCGCCGCCGACTACCGCGCGTTCCTTTCGGCCGTCCCGGGGGCGCCGAACCGCGCCGAGATCGAAGCCAGGATTGCATCGATCGCATCGGTGTCGGCCTCGGTCGATTCGAGCGCGTCGTCGCGGACCGCGCCGCCCGCGGCCCACGCCTCGGCCGCCGCGACGGCGTCGGTCGCGGCGCCGCATCCGACACGTCCCAATCTCGCGCCGCCCAGTCTGGCACCGCCGCCGGTGCCCTCTTCATCGCTGCAGGCCGACGTCGCGCCGGAGCCGCTGGTCGTCGCGCCGGCTCCGGCCGAGACGCCGCAGGCTGCGTCGCCAGACGCCGGGCACGCGGGCAAGCTGTGGATCTGGGCCGCTCTCGGCGCTGCCGTCGCCGGCGGGGCGGTGGGTGCCTTTCTGGTCCTGCGCACGCCGGCCGCCAGCGCTCCCAGCACCGAGCTCGGCAACTACCGGTTTTGAACGTGTACCGAACGCGCCGCACCTTCGTCCCGTTCGCCGCCGTCGCGGCGTCGACGGCCTTGGTGGCCTGTCACCGCTCGGACTCGATCCTGCTGGTCGAGGTGGCGGGCGATCTGACCCTGCACCCGGCGACACTGCAGGTGGCGGTGACGGCGGGGACCGACACCCGATCGCTGCAGATTCCGTCGACGGCGGGAGCGGCGATCGATTTGCCCGCCAGCTTCAGCCTCGAGCTCGACCCCTCGCTGACGGGACCGATCTCGATCTCGATCGAAGCCCTCGATGCGGTCGGCTCCGTGTTAGCGCTCGGAGCGACCACCCAAGAGGACGTCAACGTCGGGGGGCAGACCGTCGTCGCCGTTTCGCTGGTGGAGACGTCGGTCGGCGTCGTCGACGCGGGTGACGGCTTCGACGCCGCCGGTGACAGCGGGGCTGGAGGCCTGGGCGGTTCCAGCGGCGCCGGTGGTCTG
>DASRLC010000374.1:0-4188 GCA_035648655.1 Polyangia bacterium | reverse complement strand
GTCCTGTCGATGACCAGCGCCACGAAGAGCAGCGTCAGGTACACGATCGAATAAAGGAAGAGCGAGCGCGCCCAGGCGCCGGCGGCGGCCCGGCGAAACCCGGCCGCCGCCCAGCCGATGAACACCGCGCCCAGCAGGGTCGCGCAGACCAGATAAGGCAGCCCGGCCACCCGCAGGGGCTCCAGCAAGATGGTCGCCAGCACCAACCCGGCCGAGAAGGTCACGATGGTCGTGCGGGTCGCCCGCGCCGAAATCGTGAGTGGCAAGACCTTGAACCCGGCGCGCGCGTAGTCGGCGGCTCGGTAGATGGCGATCGCCAGAAAATGTGGGATCTGCCAGAGGAACAAGATCGCGAACAGCGCCAACCCCGGGGCGTCGAGGCGCCCGGTCACCGCCGTCCAGCCCATGAGCGGCGGCAGCGCGCCCGGCACCGCGCCGACAAAGAGCGCGATCGCCGAGTGGCGCTTGAGCGGCGTGTAGATCGCCACATAGCTGCCGAGGGCGAAGAGCCCCAGGATCCCCGTCAACAGATTGCTGCCCAGGAACACCAGCGGGACGGCCACGCAGGCGCACGCGACACCGAAGGCCAGCGCCGTCTCGGGCGATAGCGACGCGCGCGGCAGCGGTCGGGCGCGGGTCCGATCCATGAGCGGATCGATGTCGCGCTCCAGATACATGTTGAGCGTATTGGAGGCCGCCACCAACAGCGACGTCCCGATGAGCGTCATGATCGCCCGCCAGCGCGCGATGTGGCCCGGGGCCAACCAGGCGCCGCCCACGAACGTGATGACCACCAGCCCGGTGATGCGCGGCTTGGCCAGCTCGACCAGATCGCGGAACCAACTGGGGCTGGGAAAGCTGGGCGCCCCTTGCGGCCGCGAGACGAGCACCGTCAGCACCAGCGTCGCCAGCAGCGCCGTCGCCACCGCCAAGTGGCTCTCGACGGTGACCAGATCCAAAAACGTCGTGACCGAGCGCAGCCCGAGCCAGATCTGCACGCCCACCAAGATCGGCGCCAGCGCGGCCAAGAACCGCAGCGACGGGCGTGCCGCGCGCCGAAAGGTGACCACCGCCGAGGCGAGCACCAGGCAGCCGACCGCCACCGCGTTGAGTCGGTGCAGCGCCTGGATCAGCACCGTCGGGTGCGCATCGGGCCACAGCGAGCCACGGCAGAGCGGCACGTCGGTGCAGGCCAGCGCCGCGCCCGAATGGCGGACCAGCCCGCCCAGCACCATCTGGAAGTAGACCGCCACCGCCGCGACCAGCGCGAACCGTCCGACCTGCGGCGGCGAGGGGGCGGGCGCCTCCGTTCGCGCGGGACGCGCGCGCACCGCGATGTAGAGCACCGTCAAGAAGAAGAGCAGCGAGGTGGCGGTGTGGGCGGTCGAGATCGGCGTCGGCAGCCGCAGCAAGACGGTGATCCCGCCCAGCAACGCCTGCGCAAACACCAGCGCCACCGCCAGCCAGCCGAACGGTCGCAGCCGGCGCTGCGCGGGATCGCGGCTGGCGGTCAGCAGGCTGGCCAATACCAGCGTCAACACCACCACCATGCCGGCGGCGAGGCGGTGGCTGTGCTCGACCAGCACCCCCCCCTCCATCTTGGGCATCAGCGACCCGTAACAGGTGGGCCAGTCGGGGCAAGCCAGGCTGGAGCCGGTTCCGTGGACCAAGCCGCCAATCAGGATCAGCAGGTAGGTGGCGACGGCGGTCGCGACGGCGAAACGATAAACCAACATCTAATTAGTGCGCGTCGTACTGGAAGCCCACCTCGGTCGGTTTGTCGGCCGCCACGGTGATGTCGGTGGTCTTGGTGCCGTAGCGCTCGTGCCAGGCGGTGAGCGTGTACTTCCCGGGCGGCACGTCGGTGATCTTGAAGCGGCCGTCGTCGCCGGTCACGGCGAAGAAGGGGTTGCCCGACACGACGACGTAGCCGGTCATCCAGGGGTGGACGTCGCACTTGAACTTGAGGACGTCGCCGGCGTTGCCCAGCTTGCGCACGATGGGCGGCAGGCCGGGGATCTCGGCCTGGTTGAAGAGCGTCGAGGCGCCCTTGTACCCGTGAACGTTGTGCAGCGTCTGGTCGTCGTTGCGGATCGAGATCATCTGGCCGGCCAGGATCGCCTGGACGCGCGGCCGGTACATGCAGGCGCTCTGATCGAGCGACGCGATGATGGCCGGCGGCTCATAGTGTCCGTCGGCGCCCTGGGTGATCCGCACCACCACGTTCTTGAGCCCGCCGCCCGGTCCGACCACAACCTCGTCATCTTTCATGGGCGTCCGCGCGCAAAATGGATCGGCGTCGCGCTTGGTGGCCGGCATCTCGGGCGGCGTGCCGATCAACTTGACGACGCCGCTTATCACGCCGTGACCGACGGGCGGCGCGGCGGCCACCGGGGTGGCGGTCGTCGCGCCCGGCGTCACCGGCGCGGCCGTGTTCGCCGGCTCGGGCGCGCTCTTGGTGCAGGCCGCCCCACCGAGCGTCGTCAATGCCAGCGCGGCCGCCGCGAGGGCCCGGGGGAAGTTGCTCATGCCCGTCGTGCTAACAGGCGCTCACCCGCGCGTCAAGGGTGGTGGCACAGCTCGGCCGCCCCAACCCGGTCGTCGCGGGGTCGAGACATCAGATGACTTGATAGGTCATATTAATCTGACCATAATAGTCACATGAAGACAGCGTCGGTCAGCGACCTCAAGGCCAACCTGTCGCGTTACCTGCGGATGGTCCGCCGCGGCAGCGAGCTGCAGATCCTCGATCGGGGGGTGCCGGTGGCGCGGCTGGTAGGTCCGGTGGGTGCCTCCGGCCCGTTCGACCCCGGCGACAAGGAGCGCCTCGATCGGTTGACCAAGGCGGGCGTGCTCAGACGCGGAAGCGGCGACGCCCGTTGGCTACTCTCCGAGCCGGCGATTGTCGTCCCCGGGGCCGATCTTCGCGGGGCGCTGGCGGACGATCGGCAGGACCGTCTGTGAGAGCTCGGCCTTGAGATTCTGGGATGCCTCCGCGATCGTGCCGCTCATCATCGAGGGGCCAAACACCCCGATTGTGTCGGGGTGGCTCGATCGCGATCCGGAGATGCTCTTGTGGGGGCTGACCCGCGTCGAGATCGTTTCCGCCATCGAACGGTGCGCGCGGGGGGGGCAGCTCTCCGTGCAGGCGCGGGCGGCGGCGCTGCGTCGCCTCGACCGGCTCGCCAATGCCGCGCATGAGATCACCGATCTGATCGCGGTGCGGGTCCGGGGCATCGCGCTCCTGGCCCGGCATACGCTCCGCGCGTCGGACGCGGCGCAGCTAGGTGCGGCGTTGCTGGTCGCCGATCCCGCGCCGGCCTCCCTGACCATGGCGGTGCTCGATCGCAGCCTGGCCGAGGCCGCCTCGCGCGAGGGTCTCGACGTGCTCACCGCCTGAGGCGCGACGTCAAGCGCCGTTGGCGATCCGGCCGGCTGCGGCCAAAAGCTGATCGGTCCCTTCGGGCGTGGCGGCGAAGTAGCCGCGTATGCGCAACTGGCGATCGACCAGGACCAGGTTCTCGCCGTGGAAGATCTGCCAGAAGTCTGCCGCGCCTTCGCCCGAGGTCTTCTCGCGCCCCATGCCGACCTTGAAGCCGCCCACCACCGCCGCCTCGATGGCGTCGGCGGGTCCGGTCAGGAACGACCAGGCGATCGGACTAGCGCCATAGCGCGCACCGTACGCGGCCAGTGCCGCCGGGGTATCGCGCGCCGGATCGACCGAGATCGAGACCAGGTGAAAATCGGGGCCGAGGCCGCGCGCGCGCCGTCCGATCTCGGCCATCCGCTGGCTGAGAAGCGGGCAGGCTTCTTGGCAAGCCGTGAAGATGAAGTCCGCGACCCAGACCTTACCGGTCAGCTCGCGGGTGCCGAACGGCTGACCGCGCTGATCGGTGAGCGTGAAGGCGGGCAGGGTGCCGAGCACCACCGGCGAGGCGCCCAGGTGCCGCGTCACGGAACGAAAGATCGGGACGCCGAAGAGCAGCGCCAGCAGCGCCGCCCAGACGATCGGGTTGCCCGCCAGGCGCGCCGCGGGGGTGCGACGGTGGGTGGCCAGCTCGGCGGAGGTCGTGCCGTTCATGCGCTGGTCATCCGTCCTGCGCGCGGCGCTGTCAAGCCGGCGCCCGAGAATATCGGACGCGGCGATCGGCCCGGGGGCTACCGGTGGGCGTCGGGGGATTCCGACAT
>DASRLC010000373.1:0-9178 GCA_035648655.1 Polyangia bacterium | reverse complement strand
GCCCGCGTCGCCCAGCTTGTCGCGCAGGCGTTTGACGTGGGTGTCGATGGTGCGGGTCGAGACACCCGGTTTGTAGCCCCAGACGTCTTCCAGAAGATCTTCGCGCGACCGCACGCGTCCACGGTGTTCGACCAGATAGACCAGCAGGCGCATCTCGAGCGTGCTGACATGGACCTCGGCGCCGCTCACGAAGACATGGTAGCCGTCGACGTCCAGCTCCAGCGGTCCGACGATGTAGCGGCGGCGCTGGGGCGCGCTCGGCGAGCTGGCCGGCGCGGGGCGGCGCGCGCGCAGGATGGCGCCCACCCGCAGCACCAGCTCGCGCACGCTGAACGGCTTGACCACGTAGTCGTCGGCGCCCAGCTCGAAGCCGACCACCCGGTCGATCTCCTCGCCCTTGGCGGTCAGCATCATCACCGCCGGCTGGCGCGCGTTGACGTCGCCGCGAATACGCCGGCAGACCTCCGTGCCGGGAATGTCGGGCAGCATCAGATCGAGCAGCACGACGTCGGGATCGAATTTCTGCACGGCGTCCAGGCCGTCGGCACCGTTCTCGCTGGTGTGCACGGTGAATCCCGCCGCGGTCAGGTTGTAGGTCAAGAGCTCGCGCAGATCGGGCTCATCTTCCACCACCAGGATCCGCCGATCGACGTTGGTTTCGGGGGTCATACCGGCGCCAGCCTAAAGGGGCGGGGTGACGAACCCGTTACAGTCCCGAAAACCCGCGGCAAACTCGCCCGAAGGGGAGGCTTTCAACGGACTTCGGGCACTGCGATCCGGCTACGGCGTGACGTCGATTTCGGCTTCGGCGAAGTCAATGCCGCCGCGATCGTCGCGCAAGACCGTCCAGAAGTGCACCGGGCCGGCGACGTCGGGCGCGGTCCAGCTGTTCTGCGTGAAGGTCTCCGTCTCGGTGGCACTCCGCCCGCTCGCGTCGTGCAAGAAGCTGCCGCCGGTCGCGAACCAGGAGAGGCGCAGCGATTCCTGCTGCAGGACCAGGTTGAGCGAGACCACGTCCCACACCAAGAAGGTCTCGGTCGAGGCGTCCGTCCAATCCGCTTGCAGCGTGACGGTCTGGCCGGCGGCGATCGTTCCCGGGGTCATCGCGGTCTGACCCGCCGAAAAGAGCGGCGTGGCGGCGCCCGCCGGATCGAAAATCAGATCCGCCAACTGCGGATTTTGGTTCGGCACGTAGTCGGAGGCGTACTGGCCGGCGGCGTCGACCGGCGCGTTGGCGAGCCGGCACAGGATCCGTTCCAGCGCGAACGCGATCTGCTGGCCGGAATCGGCGCTCCAGGTCGCGCGGATCGGCTGGTAGTAGCCGCCGGTCGTGTCGGGATCGGCGGGCCGGGCGGGCGGTTGTCCTTTTTGTGGGGGCGGCGTCTCGGGGCCGAACAACATGCAGGCATCGTCGGGGAGCGCGGCCATGAAGGTCGGCGCGGGACCGGCATCGTCGGGGATCGTCAGGCAGGCGCTGCTCACGTCGTTGCCGTTGGCGGGCGGATCGGGCGCCAAACACTGCGCCCAGTCGAAGGGCGGCGCCGCGATGGTGCCGGTTACATCGACCGCCAGCGCGTCGTAGGTCACGGTGGCGCTCTCGGCGGCTTCGGGCGGTGTTCCGCGAATCGCCAGGATCTGCGGCCCGGTCACCAGCGACGGGGGGGCGCCCAAATCGGGTTTGCAACCCGCCGCCGACAGCGCGACGAGAATCAGCAGCGCAGACGGCCCCATTCGGGTGAGGGCCAGGCTCAGACGGTCACGCGTGCTGTTCATCAAAACTCCAACCGCGCGCCGACGACTGCCAGCGTCGGGAACCCGGTGATGTAGGCCCGCCGCGAGAAGTCGGCGCTATAGATGATCTCCTCGGGGTTCTGCCGATCGGTGACGTTTTGCACGTCGAGGAAGACGTTGATCTTCACACGCCGGTAGACGAACGATCGCTCGAGACGCGCGTCGAGTTGATAAAAGGCCGGGATCCGGATCGAGTTGTGCGCGCCGAAGATCGGGTCGTATTGCCCATTGGCAACGTCTCCGTAGGCGCCGATGACCGGCGTGCGCGGAAACCCCGTGGTGTAGCGAAAGCGCGAGCCGACATCCCAGCCGTGCCCGAGCTGGTAGCTGGCCACCACACCGAGCGCTTGGGTCTGATCGAAGTCGAAGAGCCGCCAGTCGGTGTCCGGGTGGTCGCGGCGCTCGCTGCGGGTGAGTGAATAGGTGATCCAGCCGAAGAAGCCGTGCAGCAGCTCCTGGCGCAGCAGCAGCTGCCCGCCATAGGCGCGCCCGATCTCGTCCTGGGTCAACGAATCGGCCAGCGGCGGTGACGGGTTCTCGTTGCGCGAGACCAGATCGAACATCCGCTTGTAAAAGCCCACCACTTCCAGCGTCAGCGTCGGGCGCAGCTTGTACCCGAAGCCGCCCGAAAGGTGAACGGCGCGCGACAGCGTGATGGTGGGGTTGCCGAACACAGGGCTCATGTCTTGCGGGTCGGGCGGCTGCGCGTAGACGCCACCGGCGGCGGTGAAGACCAGGCGTTTGTTGGCGCGGAAGGTGGCCGCCAGGCGCGGGTTTGGGAGCCAGGCAAAAATGCGCGCCGCCCGCACCGCGCGCGAGACCGGATCGCCCGGAAGCTGGTCGACCGGGTTCTCGGGCAGCGAGAAGCTGGCGTAGCCGCGCGGCGCGGCGGTGCTGCCGGCCGGGAGCGAGGGGCTCCCTTCGATGAGCAGAGGCTCGAAGCGGAGGCCGGGCACCAGCGAGAAACGCCCCAGGTTGATCTCGGCGTTGGCGTAGGGGCCGGTGTCGACGGTGGTGACGTTCCAGTGATCGACGGCGATGTCGCTGCGCGGCGGCAGGCCGAACACGGTGATGTCCCCCTCGCGCGCCGGCAGTGTCAGCGAACCGTGCCGATCGAGCGTGGTGGCGCGCGCCTGCATATCGATGCCAAATGACAGCGTCGTCGAGGAAGCCACCTTTCGGCGGTAGCTGCCGCGCAGGCCGTACTGCCAGGCGCTCGATTTGAGGTCGACCGGCGTGCTGCCGAACAGCTCGGTGTCGCTCGACGAGTCGTAGCCGATCGAGGGCGTCACGACCACCGAGGCGCCGTCGGGCAGCAGGCGGGTATAGCGGACGATGAGCCGCTTCCACGAGGTGTCGGTGTTCTCCGAGCGGACCTCGAACGGATCGTCGGAGGGGATGGCGCGCCGCAGGTGATCGTCGGACGCCAAGAAGGTCACCGCCAGCTGTTCGTCCTGGCGCAACGCCAGCGTGGCGCGGGCCTGGTAGTCGTCGTAGCGCGGGATGGGCACGAAGTCGCCCACGTCCTCGGAGGTGACCAGCGGTAGCTCGCGGTCGAGGTAGCTGATGCGGCCGGCCAGCGCCAGACGCAGGCGCGGCGTGATGGTGGTCGAGATCATCGCCGAGGTGTCGAGCACGTCGGCCGCGACGTAGCCGTGGGTTCCGTCCTTGGGCAATGAGCCGAGATCTATTCGCACCAAGCCGCCGAGGCCACGGCCGTATTCGGCGCCGTAGGAGCCGGGCGACAGATCGATCGAGCGCACGAGATCGGAGTTGATGGTCGAGCGAAAGCCGCCCACGTGGTAGAGGGCCGGGATCTCGACGCCGTCGACATTGACCTTGGTCTCGTTGGGCGCAGCGCCCCACACGATGAGCTCGCCCGATCCGAAGGACGAGCGGGCCACGCCGGGGAGGTTCTGCACCACCTTGAGGGTATCGCCCTGGGTGCCCGGCACGCGCCGCGCCTCTTCGGTCCGGATGCGCGTCTCGACCGCCTCCTTCTTGATGCGCGGCGCGCGCACGACGGCGGCGTCGTCGACCCCTTCTTCTTTTTCTTCTAGGTAGTACTTCACGGTGCGACGCTTGCCGGGGGCGATGGTCTCCTCGGTGGTCACGGTCATGAGCTTGGGGTTGGAGATCTCGAGCTTGTGTTTGCCGGGCGGCACGTCGAGGAACGCGAAGTGACCGTCATCGTCGGTGGTGGCCGTGAGTCCACCCTGATCGACCAACTTCACCGCGACCCGCGGCAGCGGCCGCTTCTTGAAGCGCTCCAGGACCACCCCGTCGAAGTTGATCTGCGGCCCCGACTTGACCATCTGGTCGACGATCGTGAAGTCGTATCTGTAGGTGATTTTGACCGGCGCTGGCTGGTGGTCGATCTCGGCCGGCTCGAAGACGAACTGTTTGACCGCGTTCACCGCCGCGGCGTCGAACTCCGCCCCGGCGCTCTGGACCACCTCGACCTCACCGATGGCGCCGTCGGCCCCGATCTCAATCGACAAAACGACCGAGGCGGTGATGCCTGCGTCGTGCTTGTCCTTGGGATAGACGGCCGGCACGAACTTCACCAGCTTGGGTGCCTTGGTGACGACCGGGCCCGTCTCGGAGCCGTCTTCCTGCGCCAGGGCAGTCACGGACCAGAGGCAGATCGCCAACATGGAAAGGACGAAGGCGGTCTTCATTCCACTCTAGTCGCCGAGCTCGAACGTTCGCGCGACGACGAAGGTCCCGCCGGCCATCGGCTTGCCGCAGGCCATCGCTGGTTTGAAGCGCCAGCGCTGGAGCGCGGCCACGATCGCCGCGTCTAGGCCAGGGTCGACGCCGGTGACGACCTCGACCGACGACACCTCGCCGCTGGCGTCGACGATGAGGCGGGCCTTGAATTTTCCTTCGATGCCGTCCGCCTGCGCTTGCGGATACAGCGTGTAGTCGATGGGCGTCTTGACGACGGCCTCGGGCTTGGTCGGCTCCTCGGCGCAGGGCGCGTCGGCGCTACCGGCTTCTTCCCGCGTGCGGCGTGTGCGGGCTTCTGACAGGGCCGACGCCACCTTGACGGGCGCAGCAGCGGCCGGCTTGGCGGCGCGCCCCCCGAGGCCGATCCCAGGCCCGACGTCCAGGCCGTCGTTCGACATGCTCAGGTTGGTGACCAGCGGCGCGGCGGCCACATGGGCGACCGCGACCGGCGCCTCCGCCTTGGCCAGCGCCATCGGCTTGGCCGCGGCCGGGCGCGCAATGGGCCGCGGCGGCGCCGGCGGCCTGACCGGTTTGACCTTCTTCTTCTCTTCGATGACCGCGACCGAGATGGCGCGGCGGTGCAGCTCGCGCTTCTGGGCCACCGCGACCAGACCGACGGCCAGGCCCACGTGCAGACCGACGGACACGATGACGGTCGCCGTCCGCACGTAAACCCTCTACTCGCCGCTCTGCTGGACGTTGATGGCGAACTTGGTGATGCCGGCGATCTTGGCCAGATCGAGGATGTGCACGACGTTGCCGTGCATGACCTCTTTGTCGGCGCTGACCACCAGGCTCATATCCGAGTCGGCGGCCACCGCGGCCTTCATCTTGTCGGCCAGCTCGGACTCCGCCACCGGCACCTCGTTCCAGCGGTAATGGCCGTCCTTGAGGATCTCGACCTTGGTCGGCTTGTCGGCCGTACCGTCGGTCGACTTGGCGCGCGGGAGCTGGACCTTGAGCGTCTGCGCGACGATGTAGGTCGAGGCGACCATCAGGATCACCAGCAGCACCAACACCACGTCGACCAGCGGCGTGACGTTGATCTGCGCGATGGTGCGCGCGCGGCCGCGGCCGGTCGACATCGTGCCGGCCATCTACGCCTCCACCTCGACGGTGCGCGCGACGTGCTCGACGGACTTGCGCTCCGCAGGTGCGGCGGGTGCAGCACCTTCGGAGTCTGCTACGCGGGCGCCATTGGGGCGGGGCAGGGAGCGCATCGACGCGCTCACCACGTTGCCGAGCGCCGCGGCCTGCTCCTCGATGTCGGAGCCCTTCTTCTGGAAGACGTTGTAGAAGATGACCGCCGGCAGCGCAACCAGGATGCCGACCGCGGTCGCGATGAGCGCCTCGGCGATGCCGCCCATCACGTTGCCCATCGCTCCCATCGAGTTGTTGCCGAGCTCGCGGAAGGCCGTCACGATGCCGAGCACCGTCCCGAAGAGGCCGATGAACGGCGCGTTGTTGCCGAGCGTCCCCAAGAACAGCAGGCCGCCCTCGAACTGCTTGCGGCGCAATCGGGTGGCCTTGGCCAAGATCTGCTCGACCGCATCGGGGCCGTCGTCGTACCAGTCGAGCGCCTCGTGGACGATCTGGGCCTCGACCGAGCGGCTCTGGCCCAGCACCTGCCGCGCCGCCGTCAGATCGCCGCGCGCGAAGGCGCGCCGCAGCCGATCGGCCAGGGTGTCCAGGTTGTCGCGGCGGCGCCGGAAGTACCACCAGCGCTCGATGATCACGCCGATCGACAAGACCGACAGCGCCAGCAGGACGTAGAGCACCGCCTGGCTGGCGATCTGCGCCACGAACACCAGTTTTTGCATCAACACGTTGGAACCCATGTTTCTCCCTTCCAGCTCGGTTTCACGGAATCGAGAATTGAAACGCCAAGCGACCGGCGCCGAGGCCGTGGGCGCCGCGCGTGTCGGCATCGACGGCCTCCCATTGCGCGAAGCCTTGCTGCGTTCCGTCGGCGGTCGTCGCCGTCACCTGCCACTGCGCGTCCGCCTGCCCGCACAGCGAAGCGGCGTCAACTCGAACGGTGTACTCACCCGACGGCGGTGGCTGGGTGTAGACGATATTTTCCTGTCGGCGGCCGTCGATGACGCAGCCGGCATTGGAGTCGAAGTCGAGCGTACCGGCGGCCGCGACGGCGGCAGTGAGATCGTCTCCGGTCAACGGAGGGGCACCTGGAACGGACGGGGGGAGCCCGACCCGGTTCTTGTAATAGATCTCGATCGGCATCGTGGAATCATTGGTGTTGGGGACCACCGCGTGGAGATCCATGTCGGACTCGGTGTCCCATTCGAGCGTGATGACCAGCGCGCCTGTGGGGGTTGGCGCGGCCACCATCAGGGCGATCTGTTGCGCGGGACCGATTCGCCCGTTGGCGTCGACGCCACGAATGATCAGGGTCTCGGTCCCCAGGGGCGTCGTTGGCGAAAAGGACATCTTGGTCTGAAACAGGTAGTTGTTCGGGGTCTGGACGTCGAGGAACTGCGCCGCGACGATCCAGTAGCCGGCGTCATCGGCCAGGCCCACGAGGACGCTGGTCCCCGCCTGCACGTCGCCCGAAAGCGGAACGTTCTGAATACCCGGGTAGACGTTCGTCACCGAGAGGTTCACCCCGCGAATGGGCGGACCTTGCGATCCACCGTCGGCCGCTTGCCCTCCAGTGTCGGGGCTGAGCGATCCGGGGACGAACTGCGCGTTGGCCAGCTGCAGATAGGCGCCGACGCCCGACTCTGGGCTGGCCCCACCGCAAGCTCCAGCCGTCGCGGCGATCAGCAAGAGGCCCGCCGTTCGCCGCATCAGAAGCTGACCTCGCCGCGAATCGTGAAGGCATTGTCGGCCAGATTCGTCGGATTGCCCTCCAGATCACGGCCGTTGTGGTTGCGGTTGATGTCGTACTCCGCGATGAGCCGACCCGACGGGGCCCGCAGCGCTGCCACGAAAGACAGCGTCTGGTAGGCGAAGGCGGTCGGCTTCGTCGCCCCCATGACCGTGTTCACCGAGTCGGCATCCGGGTTATAGAAGTCGTAACGGACGCCGACTTGCGCATGCTGTCCGAGCTCCTGCGTGACGCCGGCGTAGAGGCCCAACTCGCGGTAGTCGCGCCCGAAGGCGACCGGATCGGCCGGCAGGATGCCGCGGTCGAGGTTCTTTGCCCAGTAGAGCTCGCTC
Organism: Polyangia bacterium; assembly: GCA_035648655.1. GTDB lineage: Bacteria > Myxococcota_A > Polyangia > Fen-1088 > Fen-1088 > JADGRB01. The sequence goes on along the minus strand of DASRLC010000373.1, from coordinate 1,474 downwards.
CAGAGAACCGTCGCACCGAGCGACGGGACGTCCACGCCGAGCCGCAGGTCGGCGCCATAGCCGAAGCGCGAGAAGTTCTGAGACGCGACGGCGGCCGATCCCGGAACCACCGTGATTTCACCGGCCTGAACCGTCCCGTTGCCGTTGGCGTCGTTCCAAACAACGGTCGCCTTGGTGGCGGGCGTGCCAGCATGGAAGCCGGTCCCGCTCAGGCCCGAGAAGCCCCCGGCCACCCAAACCCTCGGCGCAATCGGCGTGTCGATGCCGACCCGGCCGACGAAGTCCTTGGCGCTGTTCGGATCGTGCAGCGGGAAGGTCCTCTCGCCGATCGGCTCGCCGTCCATGACCGCCAGCACGTAGCGGACGAAGCGCCAGCCCCCTTGCACCCGGATCCCAGCGTCGTATTCGCCCGGGAACAGGCCGTGCTCCGCCGTCGAGCGTTCGAGGAACAGCCGGTCGCGATCGCTCTGTCCTACTTCGAACCCGAAGGGGATCTTGAACATGCCGATGGTGGCCATGAGCAACGGCAGCGGATCTCCACGCTCGGGCGGAAACTTGAGTGACGCCTCGGCGCCGATGATGCGGGCCTGCGGGCCGTTGACCGTATTTCCGTCGAATTCGACCAGGCCCGCCACCCACGGGCGATCTATCGCCGCCCGAAGGCGTGCTCTGCGAATGAAGACCTCGTTCAAGTTGAGCGGCGCTCCCGAAGGACTGAGCTGATCCTGCGAAGACTGGTTGTTCACCAACCAGTCGGCCTGCAGGTATCCGGTCAGGCTGACGCCCAGGCGGGCGGTCAGGACGTTGGGCGGCGCCTGCGCCGACTGGGACTTGAACGCGTCTACCTGGGCATTCAACGCATCGATCGCTTCGGCCCGTACCTGCCGATCCTCGACCTGCTGGTTACGTAGGGTCTCCAGGTCGGCGCGCAGCTGATTGATCTCGCGCGCCCGCTGCTCTTCCAGCGCCTTGCGCGCCTGCTGCTCGCGCGCGGCCGCTTCAGCGGCGGCCTCAGCCGTGGCATTGTCCGCCGGAGACGGTGGTCCGAAAGGCGCCGCGGCGTCCGATCCCTTGCTGGGCGGCGCCGCTTGGGGCGCGCCAGCCGTCTGGGCCGCGGCTGTCGTCGACGCCACCAACACCAGACAGGCGACCCAATACCGTGCCCATTTGCCGAATGCTTTATTTGCCACGTTCAACGATCGTCGCGCAAAGAGAACTCACCGCCGTCCCCCTCGCCGAGGCGAAGGGGGACGGCAAATGAAGGGTGTGTCTTACGGGCAGGTCGTGGGGGTGAACCCCGGCGCGGTACGCGTTGGCGTGATGCCACCGCTCGTCGCCGCGTTGATGATGGCCGAGTTGAGAGCCGTAGCTCCACCGACGCCGGGGCACATGGCTGCCGCTCCGCCGGTACCACCCACACCACCGGCACCACCCACACCACCAGCACCACCTACCGCCCCGCCAGCTCCAGCGC
>DASRLC010000372.1:0-23572 GCA_035648655.1 Polyangia bacterium | reverse complement strand
GTCTGCGGGTCATCGGCACCGCCGGCGGACCGGACAAGGTAAGGCGGGCCAAGGAAAATGGCTGCGACGAGGTCATCGACACCAAGAGCGAGGACATCGTCGCCCGGGTCAAGGCGGTCACCGGAGGTGCCGGCGTATCGGCGGTCTTCGACTCGGTCGGCAAGGACACCTTCGCGGCTTCTTTGGACAGCTTGCGGCCGAGGGGCATGGTGGTGCTCTTCGGACAGTCGTCCGGGGTGGTGCCGCCCCTCGAGCTGTCACAGCTGGCCGCCAAGGGATCGCTGTTTGTGACGCGCCCGTCGCTGGCGCACTACGTCGCGTCGCGCATCGACCTCGAGCTGTCGGCCGACCGCCTTTGCGAGGTCGTCTCCAGCGGCACGGTCCGCATCGAAATCGGCCGCAGCTACCCGCTGCGCGACGCGGCGCAAGCCCACCGCGATCTCGAGGCCCGAAAGACCACCGGCTCCACGCTGCTCCTCCCTTGAACCGCCGGCGCGATTTCGTTAGAACCGGTCCCTCGAAATGATCCCCCGTTACACGCGTCCAGAGCTGACCCGCCTGTGGTCCGACGGCCACCGCTACGAGACCTGGCTGCGCGTCGAGCTGGCGGCCTGCACGGCCATGGAGGCCACCGGCAGCGTGCCGGCCGGCACCGCGGCCACCATCGCGGCCAAGGCCGTCGGCAAGCTCGATCCGGCCCGCATCCTCGAGCATGAAGAGCGGACCCGCCACGACGTGATCGCGTTTCTGACCCATGTCGAGGAGCTGGCCGGCGAGCCGGCGCGCTGGCTGCACCTGGGAATGACCTCGTCGGACGTGCTCGATGCCGCGCTGGCCATCACGCTGGTCGAGGCGGCCGATCAGATACTGGCCGGCGTCGACCTGTTGCGCGCGGCCTGTCGCCGGCGGGCCGAGGAACACCGCGCCACCGTCGCGATCGGCCGCTCGCACGGCATCCACGCCGAGCCGATCACGGCCGGGTTGGTCTTCGCCGGCTTCTACGCGGAGCTCGGGCGCGCGCGCGCCGCGCTGGCCGCCGCGCGCACCGAGATCGCCGTGGGCAAGATCGCCGGCGCGGTCGGCACCTACGCCAACCTCGATCCCGCCGTCGAGGCGGTGGCGCTCGGCGCGCTCGGCCTGCAAGCCGAGACGGTCCCGACCCAGATCGTGGCGCGGGATCGACACGCCGGCTACTTCATGGCGCTGGCCCGCCTCGGTACCGCCGTCGAGCGGCTGGCGCTCACGGTGCGCCACTGGCAGCGCACCGAAGTCGGCGAGGCGATGGAGGCCTTCGGCAAGGGGCAAAAAGGCTCGTCGGCCATGCCGCACAAAAAGAACCCGATCCTCTCGGAGAACCTGTGCGGGATCGCGCGCCTCCTGCGCGCGTATGCCTCGGCGGCGCTGGAAGACGTGGCGCTCTGGCACGAGCGCGACATCTCGCACTCGTCGGTCGAGCGGGTGATCGGCCCCGACGCCACCGGTCTGGCCGATTTCATGGTCCGGCGCGCCGCCGGCCTCATCGACGGGCTGGTCGTCAACGCCACCCGCATGCGCGAGAACCTCGATCGCACCGGCGGTCTGTTTTTCAGCGAGGCCGTCCTGCTGTCGCTGGTTCGAAAAGGGATGGCCCGCCAGGCCGGCTACGAGCTGGTGCAGCGCAACGCGCTGGCCGCCGCCGCCGGCCAAGGGACCTTCCGCGCGCTGCTCGGCGCCGACCAGGACATCGCGGTCCGCCTCGACGCGGCCGAGATCGATCGCGCCTTCGACCTGCACCATCACCTGCGCCACGCGGGCGCCATCATCGATCGCGCCCTCGCAGAGGAGAAAACGCCATGACCCAACCCATCGACGAACAGCTGCTGCGTGCACAGCTCGGCAAAACCCTGGACGCCACCGACTTCCCCGAGCTGGGTGGCAAATACGAAGGCAAGGTCCGCGACTGCTACGTCAAAGATGGCAAGCGAACCCTGATCGTGACCGATCGCCTGAGCGCGTTCGACGTCGTGCTGGGCACCATCCCCTTCAAGGGGCAGGTGCTGAACCAGATGGCGGCCTTCTGGTTCGAGGCCACCGCCGATCTGGTCCCCAACCACGTCATCAACGTCCCCGATCCGTCGGTGATGGTGGCACGCGAATGCCAGCTCTTGCCGGTCGAGTTCGTCATGCGCGCCTACATGACCGGCGTGACCTCGACGTCGATCTGGACCCACTACCAAAACGGGGCACGGACGTTTTGTGGACACGACCTGCCGGACGGCATGCGCAAGAATCAGGCGCTGCCCAAGGCGATCTTGACGCCGTCGACCAAGGCCGAAAAGGGCGACCACGATCGCTCGGTCTCGCGGGCGGAGATCCTGGAGATGGGCGTGCTGTCGGCGGACGACTTCGATCGCGCCGCGCAGATGTGTGCCCGCGTGTTCGCGTTCGGTCAGCAAGAGTCGCTGCGGCGCGGCCTCATCTTGGTGGACACCAAGTACGAGATCGGCCGCCGGCCCGACGGCGAGCTGTGCTTCATCGACGAGATCCACACCCCAGACTCGTCGCGCTTCTGGTACGCCGACGACTACGATGCGCGCTTCGCCCGCGGCGAAGAGCCGCGCGGCCTCGACAAAGAATACGTGCGGCGTACGTTGGCGGACCAGGGTTACCGCGGCGAAGGGCCGGCCCCCGAGCTGACCGACGACGTGCGCGTCGAAGCGGCCCGCCGTTACATCCAGGTCTGCGAGCTGGTGACCGGCCGCAAGTTCGTGCCCAACACCGAAGAGCCGATCGCGCGCATCCGGCGCAACCTCAAGATCGGCTAGCGGGCGCTCGAACAGGGCCGAGCGCCGCGCCCCGAGATCTCAGCCGCCCGCGTCGGGATCTTCGCTCTTGGGCGGCGGCGTGAGCGCGGGGAACATCTCGGCGAGAGGCCGAAAGGCTCCGCTGCGGCGCCGGGCGCCGGGATCGAGCAGGCGCGGCAGCTCGGCCAACGCCTGTTGCAAGGTGACGGTCTCCACCGGCTCGGGTCGCAGCAGCGCCTCGAGCTCCTCGATCTCCCCGGAGGCCCGGCTGCCGCCCAGCCAATTGCGGTCGACCGCGCGCCGGAGCCGCGTCTCGTCGACGCCGAGCTCCGCCGCCAGATCGACGTTGGTGTCGATCCGGGGCGCGGGCGCCACGACCCCGCTGGGGCCACTGCGGTGGCCGCCCGAGGCGGCATTCGGCAACGGCGCCCGCACCACCCCCGGGTTGCCCGCCGCCTTTCGCGCCAACATCCGGTTGACGGCGTCGCGCGAGGGGGCGTCGAGGCGCAGGAACTGAACGCCCATGCCGTGCGGCCGATTGGGCTGCGCCGGATCGAGCTCCTTGACCCAGGTGACCTTGCCGTCGCCCGACAGCGCCACTTCGCCGCCCTCCAGCAGCACTTCGAACGCAAACACCTCGCCCACCGGACGCGGCGTGCGGCTGGCCAGGAAGACACCGCCGCGGGTGACATTGGGCGCGAACTTGTCGAGGAAGGTCTCGAAGGCGGCGTAACGGAGGCGCACGCGGACCGGCGTGGGCAGGGCGGCGCCTCGAAGCTTGTTGGGATCCGCCGGCTCTGAACTCACGAAGGAGTCCTATTATCCGCCGAGCGCTCCGGTTCCGTCAATCGGCGGCTGGCAATCGAAACAGCCGCCGCGTGTTTTCCGAGGTGACGCGATCGATCTCCGCGGGCGGCAGGCCGCGCAGGGCCGCCAAGATCGCCAGGGTCTCGACCATGAAGGCGGGCTCGTTGCGCGCGCCGCGGTGGGGAATCGGCGCCAGGTAGGGCGCGTCGGTCTCGACCAGGATCCGATCGAGGGGCGCGAAGGCGGCCGCCTCCCGCACGTTGCCGGCGTTCTTGAAGGTCAGGATGCCCGAAAAAGACAGGTGGTGGCCGAGGTCAAGGTAGGCCCGCGCCTCCGCCACGCCGCCCGTGAAACAGTGGATGACGCCGCCCGCGGGGGGCGCCTCCTCGGCCAAGATGTCGGCGGCGTCGGCGTGGGCGTCCCGCACGTGCGAAATGACCGGAAGGTTGGTGGCGCGGGCCAGCGCGATCGAACGCCGGTACGACCGCTGCTGGACGTCGCGGGGCGAATGTTCGTAGTGGTAGTCGAGCCCGGTCTCGCCTACGCCCACCACGCGGGCGGCGCGGGTCAAGCGATCGAGCGCAACCCAGTCGGCCTCGGTGGTCGTGGCAGCATCGTGCGGATGGACGCCCACCGCGGCGTACACGTCGGGCTCCGCCGCCGCCAGCGCCACGGCATCTTCGGCCGCCCCAGTGCCGCGTCCCACCCCGACGCACACGAAGGCGCTCACCCCGACAGCCCGGGCCCGGTCGAGGACCCCCTCGCGCCCAGCGGCGAAATACCCGTCGTCGAGATGACAATGCGAGTCAATCATGGGCTAAATGTTTGTCAGTTACCCTCCGATGTCCACCTGAAGCGGCAGGGCGCGACTCTGCCGAGAATCTCTTTCGAAGATCGATTCCCGTGCTCCCCAAACCCGACGACTACGACAAGACCCGCGCGCTCGGCCCCAACCAGGGTCAGGCCGGCATGGCGCAGACCGTCGACGCCGACGCGCTGTCGCCGGGGACGGTCTGTGGCGCCTACGTCCTCAAGAAGGAGATCGCTTCGGGCGGCGGCGGCACGGTCTACGAGGCCCAGCACAAGGTGCTCGGGCGCAAGGCAGCGGTCAAAGTTTTGCGGCGGCAACTGGCGGCCTCGCCGCAGATGGTGACGCGCTTCGTGCGGGAAGCGCAGGCCGTCAACATGATCAAGCACCCGGCCATCGTCGACATCTACGAGTTCGACACACTCCCCGACGGGCGGCCGTTCTACGTGATGGAGCTGCTCGAGGGGACCGACGTCCGTTCGATGCTCAACGATCGGGGGCGCTTTTCGCCGGCCGAGGTGCTCGAGATCTTCGAGCCGGTCTGCTCGGCCCTGCAGGTCGCGCACGAGCACGGCATCGTCCACCGCGATCTCAAGGCCAGCAACATCCTGATGTCGACGGTGAACGGCAAGAAGGACGTCAAGCTGCTCGATTTCGGCATCGCCAAGCTGATGCACCCCGACGCCGCCGAGGCCGGCCTCACCGTGGTCGGCACCCGCCTCGGCACCTCCTACACGATGGCGCCCGAGCAGATCCGCGGCGACGGCGTCGACCCGCGCACCGACATCTACGCGCTGGGCGTGGTGCTTTACCACCTGCTCACCGGGCAATATCCCTTCCGCGCCGAGACGATGACCGACATCGAACGGCAGCACCTGGAAGCGCCGCCCCCGCGCCCCAGCCAGGCCGCGCCGGTCTCTCCGGCCCTCGATCCGGTGGTCCTGCGCTGCATGGAGAAGACGGCCGATCGCCGCTATCCCAACGTCAAGGCCTTCATGGAGGCGCTGCGCGAGGCGGTCGGCACCAAGTCGGCCGACGCCGGCGTGGCGGCCGACGCGGCGGCGATCTACCTGGAGATTCGTATCGCGGACGACGCCGACGCGGAGAGCGACGAGGTCCTCGATGACACCTCGGCCATACTCGACGCCGCCGAGCAGAGCTTCCGTGCGGCCGGGCTCAGCCTGCCGCTGCAGACCGGCAGCGCCCTCATCGGCGCGCGCGCCCTCTCCGCCGACGGCGCGGCCCGCCGCGCCGAGCGCGACGGGGTGGTCGCAGCGGCGAATGGATTGGCCGAGGAGTTGTCCGCCCGGCCGTCCAGCCACCCGGGCGTGCACGTCAACATCTCGGTCCACGTCGCCGCGGCGATGGTCAAAGATTCTGCTGAGGCGCCCGGTGGTAAAGAGATCGTCGGGGGCGACATCCTGTCGACGGCCGACTGGGCGTCGCACGAAAACGTCGCCGGCGTCCACCTGACCGGCGCCGCCCGCGGCTGATTCGGCCCGGACGCGCCGGAAGAGGCGGGACGCCGCCGACGGTGGGCCGCTAGAGCACCCCACACACCATCAGGATCGCGATCACCACGCCCATCAGCGACTCGCCGGCGATCCCGCCCGCCGCCAGCGACATGACCGAGGCCTCGTCGAGGCTGGGACGGAGCCGGCGGATCCCGAGGACCAGCAGCGCGCCCACCAGGGCCGCCACCGACAGCGAGGCCGGCATGAGCATGGCGATCCCCATCGCGGCGGGCGAGGGGGCGAAGCGTCCCCAGCGCATACGGGCCGCGATGGACAGAACGATGCCGAGGCCCAGCCCCAGCGCGCCCGCCAGCGGCGCGTGCCGCGGCATGGCCGAGAAGCCCCCGCGCACCGCCTCGGCCGTGGCCCGCCAGGAGATCGCCGACGGCGCCGGGAGGCTCTCCGTGCCGATGCCGTAGGCCTTGACGATGACCAGGTAGACCGGCACCACCACCAGCGCACCCAGCACCGAACCCAAGATCTGGGCCTTGACCTGCGCGCGCGGCGAAGCGCCGAGGCGCTGTCCGGCCTTGAACGCCCAAAGCGTCTGCGCCGTCTGGGTCGACACGCCCATGGAGACCGATCCCGTCAAGATCGAGACAGTCGGCCCGTACCCCGCGAAGATCAGCTGGGTGAGCGTCCCGACCATCCCCACCGGCGCCAGATCGGTCTCGCCGGTGGCGCGCGCCGAGACCACCGCCAACGCCAGCGCGGCCACGATCGCGCACAGCGCCGCCAGCGGGTGCAGTCCGAACAGCCCCCTGCCGATCACCACGATCACCACGATCCCGATGGCGATCGATGGCAGGCCCACCCGCGGCGCGAGGCCACCGCTTGCGGAATCGGAGGCCGCGGCCGCGCCACGCCGTCCCGCCAGCGCGCCCAGATCGCGAAGAGCGCGTACCACCGAGCGCCAATCGAGCAGCAACGGAAGGAAGCTTCCGGCCATCAGCAGCCCGAGGCCCGGCCAGACCAACCAACCCGAGCAGGCCGAGAAGCTGGCGCTCTCCACCATCCCACTGTGAACCAACCACGGCGCCAGCAGCACCCACGAAACGGTGGCCCCCAGCGCCATGCTGACCGCGCCGCGAATCCCCATCATGACGCCGGTCGAGATGAGCAGCGGGCTCCAGTTCATGGCCACCGTCAGCGAGCTCAGTGAGACGCCCGCCACCACACCGCCAAAGGCGGTGGTGGCCGGGATCAGATGGGGCTTGCCGTCTCGGAACCAGGTCACGGCGGCCGCCACCAGCACACCTACCAAAAGAAACCGCGCGCGGCGTAGCGCGCTCAGGCGGCCGGCGAACATGGTCTCGATGAGCTCACCGGTCGCGTTGCCGGTCGGAAACGGCAGCGCCTCTTCCACGATCAACTGTCGCCGGAGCAGGGTCGCCGCGAAGATTCCGATCATCCCTATAGAAAGGCCCCAAAGCGCCAGCGCCCAGCCGGGAAAGCTCCGGCCGAACAGCGCCAGCGCCGGCACCGGACCGCCCACGCCCGCGACGTAGCCCATGATCGCCGCCGAGGCCGCCGTGGTCTGGGTGATGTTGTTCTCGAGCGCCGTATACGGCCGGCGGCCGAGCCGTTTGAAGGTGCTGAACAGCGTGAATCCCAACAGGGCGGCCGTGATGCTGCCTCCGTCGATCATCGAGATCTTGAGACCGGTATAGACGTTGCCAGCCGCCAGCACTGCGCCGATCAGGCAACCGGTGACCAGCGCCCGCACGGTGGCCTCGGCGGGCGCGGGCAGGGGGGAGGGTGACACCTCGGGCGGCACCTCGGCGGGCGGCGTCAGATCCATAGGCGGCGGTATTAGCGCACCGGCGCTGGATTTCGTCACGCGGCGTCGTCGGGTTCGCGCAGGGACGGCTCCCGTGTCCGCAACCCGTGCTTCCAGAGCAGCCGGTAAAAGTAGATGCGATCGACGCCCGCCGCGCGCGCCGCGGAGCTGACGCGATTCTCGTGCTGTCGCAGCAGCTCTTCCAGGTAGCGCCGTTCGAAGGAACTCACCCAGGCCTCGCGGGCCTCGCGCAGCGGCTGGCCGATGTTGACCGCACTCTCCGGGCCGGAGACCGCCGCGGATAGATCGGTGACGCTGCGGGGCGAGGCGAAGTCGCGCAGCGCCAGGCAGCGCTCCAGATAATTGCGCAGCTCGCGGATGTTGCCGGGCCAGGAATGCCGCGACAGCGCCTCGAGGAAGTCGGTATTGCGCACGTTGGCCCAGGTCGCTTCGTCGACGGTGCCGAAGGCCCGCACGATGTGCTCGACCAGCAACGGCAGATCGGGGAGCCGCTCGCGCAGCGGCGGCAGCTTCACCTCGACCACCGCCAACCGATAGTAGAGATCCGAGCGAAACTTCTGCGCGGCCACCTGCTCACGCAGGCTGCGGTTGGTGGCCGCGATGAGCCGCACATTGACCGGCAGGTGGTTGTTGGTACCGACGCGACGGACTTCGCGCCGCTCGAGCACCCGCAGCAGCTTGGGCTGCAGATCGATGCTCAGCTCGCCGATCTCGTCCAGGAACACCGTGCCACCGGCCGCCGCCTCGAAGACGCCCTGCCGGGATGACACCGCGCCCGTGAACGCGCCCCGCTCGTGGCCGAACAGCTCGCTTTCGAGCAGGTGGGGCGGCATCGCGCCGCAGTCGACGACCAGGAAGGGTTTGGCGGCGCGCGGGCTGCCGCGGTGGATCGCCTCCGCCGAGATCTCCTTGCCGGTTCCGGTCTCGCCTTCGAGCAGGATGGTGGCGTCACTGGGGGCGGCCTTGGCGAGCAGCTCGAAGACCGTCTGCATGGCCGGGGAACGCCCGATCATGCGTCCGAATCGGTCGTCGCTGGCGCGAAAGGCGCCCGACTCGGAATCGATGCGCCCAGACGCGCCACCGACCGCCAAGGCCGCGTGCGCGACCGGATAGCCGTTCCCCACGGCAGCCACATCGACCGCTTGGTCACACACCTTGACCGACGACCGACGGTCGCGCCGCAGCGCGTTCAGCCCGACGCGAGACGAGCGGCGCCGAGCAGGCCGGGCTGGGCGTTGGTGACGACGTAGGCGGGCAGCCGCTCGACCAGCGTGTGCAGACGCCCTTTGCGATCGAAAGCCTCTCGAAAGGCGCCGCGCTGCAGGTAGCTCAGGATGCGCGGCGCGATCCCGCCCGCGACGTAGACGCCCCCGGTGGCCAGGACCATCAGCCCCAGATTCCCGGCCGTGGCCCCCAGGACCGAGCAGAAGATCGACAGCGCCATCTCGCATACCGGGTCGCTGCCGGACATCGCCCGCTGCGAGATGGCGGCCGCGGGATCGTGTCCCGGCTCGTGCGAGGCCAGCGCGGCCGACGTCTCGGGACGCAGCAACGCGCGGCAGGCCGGCTCGGCGGACAAAAAGGTGAAGACGTCGACCAACCCCTGACCGGACAGCACACGCTCGCACGACACACGGCCGTACTTGGTGGTCAAGAAGGAGACCAGGCCCACCTCCAGCGGCGTGCGCGCCGCCAGATCGACGTGACCGCCTTCGGAGGGCACCACGTGGTAGCGGTTGTCGCCGGGCGACCAGATCAAGAAAGCCTGACCGAGCCCGGTGCCGGCGCCCAGCACGGCGATCGGCCCGTGCTCGATCGGCGGCCCACCGCCGATCGAGACCAGCTCCCGACTGCCGACCGCGGTGACGCCCAAGGCCGCGGCGTAGAAATCGTTCACCAAGGTGACGCGCGCGATCCCGAGGCGCCGCGACAGCGTGCGCCCGTCGACGATCCAGGGGAGGTTGGTGGCCCGGCACATGTTGTTCTCGATCGGGCCGGCGATCCCGAAGCAGGCGTTGCTGACCCGAGCCTTCTCGCCGATCTGGCCGGCGGCGGTCGCGAGAAAAGCCTCGGCGATGACGTCGAGGGACGGGTGAGCGGCCGACGGGTAGGTCTGCTCGAAGAGCGGCGCGCCGATCGGGCTGCCGGGATCGGCCGGCGGGAAGATCGCCAGCCGCGTGTTGGTCCCGCCGATGTCGCCCGCCAGAACCGTCACGGCGCCGCACCTGGCCCGGGACCGCCGTGCGCCGACGCTTCGAGCGGCCGGCGTGCCTCGGCGGACAGCGCGCCCGCCGCCTCGGTGTCGCAAAACACGGTAACCGGGTTGGGCGCGCGCATGATGCGGGTGGCCGGCAGATCACCGACGCTGCGGCCGAGGACCGCGGCCAGGGCCGAGGCCTTGTCGCGCCCGGTGACCAAGAAGCAGATCTCGCTCGCGCCGCAGAGCGCCGGGTAGGTCAGGGTCAGGCGGCGGGTGCTGTGGACCGGGACGTCGACCGCCACCGCCAGCCGCGACTCTTCGGTGAGCGCGCTGGTGCCGGGGAAGAGCGAGGCGGTATGCCCGTCGGCGCCGAGCCCGAGCAGCGCCAGATCCAGCCAGGGGGCGGCGGCGTTGGCGGTCAGCGCCCGTTCGTAGTCACGCGCCGCTGCGTCGAGGTCGGGCGCCTCCCCACGCCAGCGGACCACGCTGGCCGCCGGCACGCCCGCCGGATCGAGCAGCGTCTCGCGCGCCATGCGGTAGTTCGACTGCGGATCGTCCGGACCGACCGCGCGCTCGTCGCCGAAGAAGATCGTGGCGCGCGTCCAATCGACGCCGGTCACCAGCGCCGGGTAGAGCGCCCGCGGCGTCGATCCGCCGGCCAGCGCGATCCGGAAGCGACCGTGGGCCTCGATGGCCGCGGCGGCCGCCGCGCGCAGGTGGGTGGCCGCGCGCGCGACCAGGTCGTCGAGGTGCGCGGCGACGATCAGGCGGGGTCCGGCCGGGGGTGACATTGGGCGCGCGGAACTTACCGCGGAGGGCCGTTCTTGTCTCGACCGACCGGCGGTGTTAGTCACACCCGTGACATGGGCGCCTTTGAAGAGCTGACCTGGCGGGGCCTCGTCCAGCAGACCACCTCCGACAATCTGGCCGAGCTGCTCGCCACGCCGACGGTGATCTACACCGGCTTCGATCCTTCGGCCTCCAGCCTGCACGCCGGGACGCTGGTGCCGCTCATGACCATGGCGCACCTGCGCCGGCACGGCCACCGGATCATCGCGCTGGTGGGGGGCGCCACCGGGATGATCGGCGATCCCTCCGGCAAGAGCAGCGAGCGCAAGCTGCTCGACGCCGACCAGGTGGGCGCCAACACCCGCCAGCTCGCGGCCCAGCTGGCGCGGTTCTTCGATGCCGGCGAGGGCCCGCCGGTTTCCATCGTCGACAACCTCGACTGGCTCGGGAAGCTGAGCCTGGTCGACTTCCTGCGCGACGTCGGCAAGCACTTCGCGGTCAACCAGATGATGCAGCGCGACTCCGTCCGCCAGCGCTTCGAGACCCGCGAGTCCGGGATCTCGTACACCGAATTCTCGTACATGCTGCTGCAGGCCTACGACTTCGTCGAGCTTCACCGCCGCACCGGCTGCCGCTTGCAGTGCGGTGCCTCCGATCAGTGGGGCAACATCGTGTCGGGCGTCGATCTGGTGCGCCGGCTCTGCGGCGCGACCGTCCACGGCCTGACCATGCCGCTGCTGACCAACTCGGAAGGCAAGAAGTATGGCAAGACCGAAAAAGGCGCGCTGTTCCTCGACGGCCGGCTCACCTCGCCCTACGCCTTCTATCAGTTTTGGATCAACACGACCGACGCCGACGTGGGACGTTTCCTGCGCTGGTTCACGCTCCGCCCGCAGGCCGAGATCGAGACGCTGGAAGCGGGCGCGCAGGTGGGCTCGGGCGATCGGGTCGCACAAAGGGCGCTGGCCGAGGATCTGACCCGGAGAATCCACGGCCAGGCCGAGCTCGATCGGGTGCTCCGGGCGACCGCGGCGCTGTTCGGCGGCGGCGATCTGCGCGGGGTAGGGGGCGATCTGCTCGACGAGGCGCTGGTGGCCGCGCCCGCCATCACGGTGCCGCGCGGGCACTTCGCGGGCGAAGGGGCGCTGCTGGTCGATCTGCTGGTCGAGGTCGGCGCCTGCCCATCCAAGTCCGACGCCCGCCGGCAGATCGCGGCCGGCGCCGTCGCCGTCAACGGGACGCCGCTGGCGGGCGCCTCGGCCGAAGCGCGTTTGACGGCCAGCGATCTGATCGACGATCGCCTGCTGGTGCTCCGGCGAGGCAAACGCAACAGCTACGTGGTGCGCGCCGCCTGAGCGCGGCGCTGCTGCTCCTAGCGCCGGCTGCCGAGTGTCTGCGGCTCGAGCGACCAGAGCCGATCGGCGTAGGCCAAGCATCGCGCGAAGAGCGGATCACGGCCACGCGGACCGAGCGCCGCCACGCACAGCTCGGCGTCCGAGTAGGCATCCAGCTTGACCGCCTTGGCGGGCGCGATCGGCAGCTGCACGGAGGCCTGATCGAGCGCGGTCCGGCACACCACGTACTCGTCATGCCCCGATTCGTGCAGCTCGATGGCCAGCACCCCGCCGGCGTCGCAGGCGCCTTCGGTCGGAATCAAGAAGGCCTCGATCTCGGCCGCGGTTCCGGTACCGCGCGTAAAGTCGAAGCGCAGCCCCCCGTCGGCGGTCTGCGCGGCGCGCAGCGGGCGCCAGCTCAGCATCTGCCCCAGCCAAGCCACCAGCAGGAGCGCGCTCAGATCGCCACCCGGCCGGTGGCGCACCGTCAAGCCCGTGGCCCGGCCGAGCGGCGCGCCCCCCACCGGTGGATCGAACAGGCCGGCGAAGAGCAGCCGGAAGCTCCCCAGGCGCAGCCAGCCGAGATCGGCCACCGGCAACGGATGGGCATGCGCCGCCAGGCGTTGCAAATCGAAGAGGTGCGGCGGTCGGACGCAGCTGGCGGTGTCGACGATCAACCGATCGGTGACCGGCAGCAGCTCCCGGATCAACAGCGCCGTCGGCATCGCGGCGTCCATCCACAGCGCGGCGGTCGGCACCCCCGGTATTTGCAGCGCTCGGACCAGCGCGCCGAAGTGGGTCTCGGATCCCACCGGACCGCGCAGCGTGATCTCCTCGGAGTAGACCACCCGCGCGCCGCCGGGCTGCGAAACCACGTTGCTCTCGATGGTCGCGGACAGACCATCGCCCGCGCCGGCGGAACCCGGATCGTCGAGGCACAGCGTGATGGCGCGGACCGGCACCCCCTGCGCGATGTCGTCGACGAGTGCCTTGGTCTTGGCCAGCGCGGCCGAGCCGCGGGTCGGGATGATCAGATTCCACAGCGCCGCCCGCGACACCGCCGCGCCCGCGTGGGTGTTCCCCGCGCTCGAGGCCCGCTTCCACAGCGCGCCCAGCTCGCGTTCAATCTCACCGACCTCGACGGCGATCGGCTCGCCGCGCGCGAAGCGCTCGAAGTTGGCGTGCTCGCGCTCGGGGTCCGGGCTCACGGCAGCCGCCAGGCCCGCCCGTCCGCGGCCATCATCCGTTCGGCCCCCTCCGGCCCCCAGCTGCCGGCGGGGTAGCTGTCGAGCGTCGTGCGCCCTTCGGCCACCTGCTCGGCCCAGCGCCGGTGAATCCGCGAGACCCAGCGCCAGCTCGCTTCGACCTCGTCGGCGCGCGTGAAGAGCGTTCCGTCGCCGAGCAAGCAGTCGAGCAGCAGCCGTTCGTAGGCCTCCGGCGGCTCGACGCCGAACGACGATCCATATCGAAATTCCATGCTGACCGGCGCGATCTCCATGGCCGGCCCCGGGAGCTTCGAGCCGAAGTTGAGCGCGATCCCCTCGTCGGGCTGAATGCGGATGCTGAGGACGTTGGGGCGGATGGTCTCGCCGCGCTTGCCGAACAGCAAATGCGGCGCCTCCTTGAACTGGATGGCGATCTCGGTGACCCGCTTGGGCATCCGTTTGCCCGAGCGCAGGTAGAACGGCACGCCCGCCCAGCGCCACGAATCGATGAAGAGCTTGAGCGCCACGAACGTCTCGGTGGTCGAGCGTGGGCCGACGTCGGGCTCGCTGCGGTAACCGGGCACCGTCTTGCCGCCGATCGAGCCGGCGGCGTATTGGGCCCGCACCACCTGCTGATCGAACTCGGCCTCGGGGATGAAGCGCAGAGCCTTGAGCACCTTGAGCTTCTCGTCGCGCACGGCATCCGCCTCGAAGGCCACCGGCGGCTCCATAGCGGCCAGGCTCAAGACCTGGAGCAGGTGGTTCTGCACCATGTCGCGCATGCTGCCGGCCTGCTCGAAGTAGCCGCCGCGCGCCTCGACGCCCACCGTCTCGGCGCCGGTGATCTGGACGTGATCGACGAAGCGGTTGTTCCACAGCGGCTCGAAGATCCCGTTGGCGAAACGGAACACCAGCAGGTTCTGGACGGTCTCTTTGCCCAGGTAGTGATCGATGCGGTAGATCTGCTGCTCGTCGAGGATGTCGTGCACCTCGCGGTTGAGCGCGCGGGCGGTCTCGAGGTCGACGCCGAACGGCTTCTCGATGATGACCCTCGAAAACGGCCGCCCCGGCGCCGGCTTGGGCGCCAGGTCGGCCTGGCCCAGGCTGCGGATCACCGGCGCGAAGGTCGACGGCGGCGTCGACAGATAGAAGACCCGGTTGCCCGGCAGTCCCAACCTGTGCTCGATCTCCTCGAGCCGCTCCTTGAGCCGCAGAAAGGCCGCCGGATCGTCGTAGGCCCCCTGTTGGTAAAAGATGTTGCGAGCGAAGGCCGCCCACAGCGCGGGATCGATCGGGCGCCGGCGGGCAAACTCCTCGCAGCCGCGGCGCATCTCTTCGCGAAAAGCCTCGTCGGTGAGCGGCAGCCGGCCAAAGCCGAGAACGGCGAAGCGCGCCGGGAGCAACCGATCGCGCGTCAGACTGTAGAGCGCCGGCAGGAGCTTGCGGCGGGTCAGGTCACCGGAGGCGCCGAAGATCACCATGGCGGCCGGCTCGGGGATCCGCTCCTCGACCAGTCCCTCGCGCAGCGGGTTGGGCAAAATCAGCGGGTCGTCCGGCAGCGTCTTCAAGGTGTCTCCCGCGTGGTCACGTGCCGGTTCTCATACTGCAATCTTGCGCGGGGGGCGCACCAAAAAGATCATCGCCGCGGCGAAGATCGCGGTGCCACCCAACACCGCCAATCCGGGCGCGTAGCCGGCCGCGCCGGTCTTGAGGTGGCCCATCACGAACGGGCCCACGAAGCCACCCAGGCAACCGGTCGAGTTGATGAGCCCGACCGCGGCCGCGCCGGCGGCACCCGACAGAAACCAACGCGGCATGGCCCAGAAGGGCGGCATGAAGCCGTAGATGCCACCGCCCACCAGCACCAGGCTCACGAGCCCCCAACCCGACAGGTGCGGCGCGAAGATCGCGATGGCCAACCCGCCGGCGGCCATGAGCATCGGCACGATGGCATGAAACCGGCGCTCGCCGGTCCGATCCGACGACCAGCCGGCGACGCCGGTGCAGATGCCACCGGCGACGTAGGGGAGGGTGGCGATGAGCGACACCTTGAAGTTCGACAGGCCGGTCAGGCTCTTGATCATGGTCGGCATCCAGAGGCTGAAGCCGTACGAGGTGGTGACGATCCCGAAGTAGGCCAACACCAGCAGCAGGATCTCGCGGTGCAGAACGGCCCGCGCCAGCCCGCGCCAGCCCGAGGTGGCCGATGCCGCCGGCGCCACCGGCGTCTCGGCGGCCTCACGCGCCAGCGAATCCAGGAGGAACGTCCGCTCGGCGTCGCTCAGCCAGCGGGCATCGCGCGGCCGATCGGTGAGATAGAAGAACGTCACGACGCCGAGCGCGATGGCCGGCAGGCCTTCCATCAGGAACAGCCAGCGCCAACCGGGCAGCCCCGCCCAGTGGGCGCCCAGCAGCAGGCCCGACACCGGCGCCCCCACCACGTTCGACAGCGGCACCGCCAGCATGAAGAGCGCGAAGGCGCGGGCGCGATCCTCGGCGCGAAACCAGTGCGACAGATAGACCAGCACGCCCGGGAAGAAGCCCGCCTCGGCGGCGCCCAGCAGGAAGCGCAGCCAATAGAATTGATTGGCGGTGCGCACGAACGCCATCGCGCAGGCCACCAAGCCCCAGCCGACCAAGATGCGCGCGATCCAGCCGCGCGCGCTCCAGGTCTCGACCAGCAGCGTCCCAGGGATCTCGAACAGGAAATATCCGACGAAGAAGATCCCGGCGCCGAAGCCGTACTGGTGATCGGTGAGCGACAGATCGCGCCGCATCTCGAGCGCGGCGTAGCTGATGTTGACGCGGTCCAAATACGCCACGAAATACAGCAGCAGCAGATAGGGAACGATCCGCACGAGGACGCGCGCGCGGACCCGGGCGGCGAGGTCATCCACGATCGGGCCCGAGCATACATCAGCCGTGCTAGCGTCAGCGCCGTTTGCATCCGACGATCGACAGCCACACCATCTTCCTGTTGTTCCTGGAGCTGTCGCTCCTGGTCGGTGTGACCCGAATCGGCGCCGAGCTCTCCAAGCGGGTGGGGATGCCGGCGGTCGTCGGCGAGATGATGGGCGGCATCGCGCTCGGGCCCACGCTGTTCGGGCACTACGCGCCCGCGGTGTTCGCGGCCGTCTTCCCCCCCAGCGCCGAGCAGCTCCACCTGCTAGACGCCTTCGGCACCGTCGGCATGAGCCTTCTGTTGCTGCTGACCGGGCTCGAGACGGACATACGCCTTTTGCGGAACCTCGGTCGAGCGGCCTTCATCGCCTCGGTGATGGGGATGGTGCTGCCCTTCGGGCTCGGGTTCGGCCTCGGCACGCTGATGCCGCCCGCTTTCCTGACCGACCCCGGACACCGCACGCTCTTCAGCCTATTCCTGGCCACCGCCATGTCGATCTCGGCCATGCCGGTGATCGCCAAGATCCTGGTCGATCTCGATCTCACCAAACGGAACATAGGCCTGGTCATCCTATCGGCCGGCGTCGTCGACGACACGGTGGGGTGGCTGATCCTGTCGCTCATCGCGGGCGCGGCCACCCAGGGCGCGGTGCGGGCCGGCGATCTCGGGATGACGGTCGTATACCTGGGCGCGTTCATCCTGCTGGCAGCCTTCGTGCTGCTGCCGATCCTGCGGTTGGCCGTGCGCGTGACGTCGGAGCGGTTCAAGTCCTCCGACTCCGACCTGGTCTTGATCGTCGTCGTGACCTTCCTGTGCGCCGCCGCGACCGAGCGCATTGGCGTGCACGCCGTCTTCGGCGCCTTCGCGGCCGGCGTCGTGCTCAACCAGGTGCCGCGCCTGCGCAAGGAGAGCGTGGTCCGCCTCGAGTCGTTTACCTTCGCCGTGCTGGCGCCGGTCTTCTTCGGGATCGTCGGGCTGCGCGTCGATCTGTGGGCGCTCGGCGGCGGCGGCATGTTGGCGCTGGTGCTGGCGGTGGCCTGCGTCGGCAAGCTGGTCGGCGCCGCGCTGGGCGCCTCCTGGGGAGGCCTGCGGTTCTGGGAGGCGGCCTCGATCGCCATGGCCATGAACGCGCGCGGCGCGATGGGGATCGTCGTGGCGACCATCGGGCTGTCATTGGGGATCCTGACCTCGCAGATGTTCTCGATCATCGTGATGGTGGCGATCGTGACCTCGTTCATGGCCCCGGTGGGCCTGCGGCTGACCATGCCGCGCGTTCGGATGACCGAGGACGAGGCGCGGCGAATCCTGGCCTCCGAGTCGAAGGGCGCCTTCGATCCGGCCTCCCTGCGGGTCCTGCTGGCCGCCGGGGGCGGCGCCAACGCGCTGGCGGCCGCGCCGCTGGCCTTCGGGCTGACCCGAAAGAGCAGCGCTGCCGTGCGGGTCTTCCACGTCGACTCCCCGCGCACCCGGTGGCAGCGCCTGCGCCATCCGTTCGGTAGACGAGCCCCCGTCAATGTTTCGGAGCAGATCGAGGCCATGAGGGCCTTGGCCAAGAACAAGTCGCTCGAGCTGGCCCAAGCCACCGGCCCAGGAATCGCCGCCGCCATCTGCGGCGAGGCCAAGCGCGGCTGCGACCTCATCGTCATCGGGTCGGGCGACGGCCCATCGATCGGCGGCCCGGTGGTCGAACAGGTGGTGGCGGCAGCGCCCTGCCACGTGGCGATCATGAAGGCGCCCACCGCGGGCGGGGACTACGCGCGCGTCCTGGTCCCCGTAGACGGCAGCGTGGCCTCGCGTCTGGCCGTCGAGCTGGCGCTGCGTTACACGGAGGCGACGGGTGGGGCGCTGACGCTGGCGCTGCTCACCGAGCGGCGACCCCAAGTGGCCGCCTTCGCCGATCTGAGCGGCGCGCGCCCGCTCCCCGTCGCGCCGGCGACCAACCCCGATGAGGAGCTGGAGCGGATCTCGGTGGTGTTCCGAGCCTCGACCATCAAGCCCACCCTCATTCACCTGGCTTTCGAGCCGGGGTCGAACGCCGTGGCCCAGGCGGTCGAGAAGGGGCGTTACGACCTGGTGGTGCTCGGGGCCGAGAACCGGGCGGTGCAGCATCGGCTGTTCTTCGGTTACGAAAACGAGCGCCTCATCCGCGCGACGCGCGTGCCCGTGGTGGTGGTGGTTCCGAGCTTGACCCGCCTGGCCCAAGGAAGCGGCTAACGGCCCGGCGATTGACGGTCTCGTCGGCGGGCGCTACGGTCGGGCCACATGGCCGCTGAGATCGTTCACCTCGAGTTCAAGAGCGCGAGCTTCACGCGCACGTCGGAGTTCTACGCGCGGCTGTTCGACTGGCGGACCGAGCAAAACGCCGCCGCCAGCTACATGAAGCTGAGTGGCGACGGCGCCCCCAGCGCCGGATGGGTGCGCGCGGATCTGGTGCAGTCGCCCGGACCGATCGCTTATCTGGAGGTCGACGATCTGGGCGCCAAGCTGGAGGAGATCGAGCGGGCTGGGGGACGTATTCTGGTACCGCGCCTGCCGTTCGCGGGCGGCGGCGAGGTCGGCCTCTTCGCCGATCCCGACGGCAACGTGCTCGGCCTTTGGCGTCGCAAGGACGCCACCGGAGGCACGGCTCCGGCGACGCCGGCCGCCAAGTCGCCGACGGCGACGACAGCGACCGCGCCCGCGGCGGCCGCCGCCAAGCCGAGCGTCAAGGCGCCGGCCAAGGCCGCCGTGCCCGCCAAGGCCGCCGTGCCCGCCAAGAGATCGCCGCCGAAAAAGAAGTAGCCGGCGCTCAGAGCCACTGGCGCAGACTGTAGGCCAGCCGCTCGAGCAGCCGCCCGAACCAGGACCGCCGCGCGAAGTGCTCACGGGTGAGCTCCTCGCTGGCGGCCATGTCGCCGTCCAGCATGGCGACCACCGAGCTGGCGTACTCGCCATCGACGACGTTGACGACCATCTCGAGGTTGTAGGCCAGTGAGCGGTGGTCGAAGTTGTAGCTGCCGATCGAGACAAACACGCCGTCGACCTCCAGGACCTTGGTGTGGATGACCGATCGGCTGCGAAAGATCCGCACCGAGGCGGCCAGCAGCGGCTCGAAGATGGCACGCGCCGCCAGGTCGAGGATCAGCGAATCGCTCGACATCGGCAGCAGCAGCCGTACGTCGGCGCCCCGTCGGGCCGCCCGTTGTAGCGCGCTCAAGATGCCGCGATCGGGAACGAAGTAGGGGTTCGCCAGATAGAGCCGCTGGCGGCACTCGCGGATGGCGTGCAACGCCGCCCGGCGGATCGAGAACCGATCCCGCAACTCGCTGTTGGAGATCACCGCCAGGGAGACGCGGCCCGCCGGCGCCGGCGGCGGCAGCTCGAGCGGATCGAGGCGCAGCCGCTTGGGCGCGCGCCGGTTCCAGGTCCGCAGGAAGGTCGCCTCGACCTCCGCCACCGCCGGCCCCTCGATCTGGATGACCGCGTCGTGCCAGTCGCCGCCGCCGTCGGCCAGGCACACCCAATCGTTGGCGATGTTGAGCCCGCCCGTGAACGCCATCCGCCCGTCGCAGACCAACGTCTTGCGGTGGTTGCGGCGGATGAGCGACCAGAGCCGCGGCCGCCAGAAGCGGTACTTGTGGTAGGCGACGACGTGGACGCCGAAACCGCGCATCCGCTGAAAGAACGAGGCCGGCGTCCCGCGGCAGCCGACGAAGTCGTAGAGCAACCGCACCGCCACGCCCCGTTGCGCCGCGCGCGCCAGCGCCTCCGAGAACTTCTGCCCGATGGCATCGTCGCTGAAGATGTACATCTCGATCGAGATGCGCACCCGCGCGCGATCGATGGCCTCCAGCCAGGCCGGGAAGGTCTCGACGCCGTTGCGCAGCAGCTTGACCGCCTGGCCGGCGATCAGCGTCTGAGGATCCTCGATATATTGGGTCCCGGGCGTGGGTATCGATTGTGGGGACGCTGTCATTGACCGGACCCCTCCGAGCGACTAAGGTCCGCCGTCGATGGGTCGTGAAGAGCATATCGAATTTCAGGGCCGCGTCATCGAGGTCTTGCCCGCCGGGAACTTTCGCATCGAGCTCGAGAACAGCCACCAGGTGCTCGCCCATCTCGGCGGCAAGCTGCGGAAGCACCGCATCCGCGTCGTGCTCGGCGACAAGGTCACCGTGGCGCTCACCCCGTACGATCCCACCCGCGGGATCGTCGTCTACCGCGGCTGACCGCATTTTTTCGGCGCCGCGGGCCGCTGGTCCTGCCGCGCGTTCCCCGGTCTCGGCATGACCAGCCGGCGGCCTCTCCCAGGCGCTGCGGCTCTCGACTGGGCCCGCGCGTTGTTGCTCGACGCGGCCGAACGCGATCGCTCCGGCGCGCTGGCCGCGGGCCTGTCGCAGCTCGACTCCTGGGAATCACTGGCTGGCCTCGCCGAAACGCCTTGGTTGGCGCCCGCGCGATGGCCCTCGGCGCTGGCGCTGCGCCGGGCGCGCCACCGACTGCGCCTACTCGGCTCCGCGCCGGCCAGCTTCGCCGCGGCGGCCGGGCAGGGGAGCGCCGAGCCGGTCCACCTGTGCGGGGTGTGCGCGCGGCGGCCGGGCGCCGGGCCCACCGGCGATGGCGATCTGTGGCGCCGCGAGATCCTCGACGACGACAGCGGCCGGTGGTTGGTCGACGCGGGACACGACTTCACGCTCACCGGGAGCGATGGCGAAATCGCGCTGGTGCTGGCGGCCGGCGGACGCTTGGTCAACGCTGCGCGCCTGCGTCCAGGCGACCGGGTCTCGGTTTTCGGCTTCGCGGACCAGGTTCCGGACACGACTGGCCTCAGCCGCTCGCCGCACGGACGGGGTGGTCTGACCTTGGCCCTGCGCTCTGGCAGCGAGCTGCCGTTGCTCGTTTGCCTGATCAGGCGGTACGATCGGGGTGACGATGCCCCCCGACGATAAGCTGTCCCCGCCAGCGCCCCCCGCGCTGAAACCGGCGGTGGATCCGGCCACGCTCGCCCACCGCGATCTGCTGGCCGGCGAGTTCTGGCGCAAGATCCCGGCCTACGCCGAGATCGGCCGGGCCGAGTTCCTCGATCACCGCTGGCAGGCCAAGCATTCGATCACCAATCTCGCCAAGCTGCTCCAGGCGCTGGAGGGGTTGGTCTCCGAAGGGTTCATCGCCGACGCCAAGATCGGCTTCGAGCGCGCGCCAATGTCGGTCCGCGTCTCGCCCTATCTGCTGTCGCTCATCGACTGGCAGAACCCCTACGAGGATCCATTGCGGCTGCAATTCATCCCGCTCGGCTCGCGCCTCTTGCCCGATCACCCGCGCCTCGATCTCGACTCGCTGCACGAACGGGCCGATATGCCGGTGCCGGGTCTCACCCACCGCTACACCGACAAGGCGCTCTTCCTGGCGCTCGACACCTGCCCGGTCTATTGCCGGTTTTGCACCCGCAGCTACGCGGTCGGCATCGACACCGAGGAGGTCTCCAAGTTCCAGCTCAAGGTCAACCCGGAGCGCTGGGAGCAGACCTTCGCCTATATCCGCTCGCGCCCCGAGCTGGAGGACATCGTGATCTCGGGCGGCGACGCCTACCAGCTGCGCCCCGAACAGATCACCCTCATCGGCGAGACCTTGCTCTCGATCGATCATGTCCGCCGGATGCGCTACGCCAGCAAGGGGCCGGCGGTCATGCCGCAGAAGATCCTGACCGACGACGCCTGGACCGACGCGCTCACCCGGGTGGTCGAAGAAGGACGACGCCGGCACAAGGAAGTGGTGCTGCACACGCACTTCAACCATCCGCGCGAGATCACCGAGATCACCAAGGCCGCCATGGACAAGCTGTTCGAGCGCGGCATCACAGTGCGCAACCAGACCGTGCTCCAGCGCCACGTCAACGACACCATTGGCACCATGGGCCTCCTGGTTCACCGACTGGCCTACGTCAACGTCCACCCGTACTACGTCTATATGCACGATCTGGTGAAGGGGGTCGAGGACCTGCGGACCACGCTACAGACCGGCCTCGAGATCGAAAAGGGGATCCGTGGCTCCACGGCCGGATTCAACACGCCGACGGTGGTGGTCGACGCGCCGGGCGGCGGCGGAAAGCGCGACGCCCACTCCTACGAGCACTACGACCGGACCACCGGCATCTCGGTCTTCACGGCCCCGGCGGTGCATCCGGGCGAGGTATATTTTTATTTCGACCCCATCGATTTATTGCCGCCCTCCGGCCAGGCCCGCTGGGCCGACCCCATCGAGCAGGCCCGGATGGTCGAAGAAGCCAGGGCGGCCGCCCTCGCTGGAGCACATACGTGATCGCGTCGGGGGAGGGCGAGCTTCGCTCGTCCGAGCCCATCGCGGGGGGCCCGGAGCCCTTCGAGGGTCCCGAATACTGATGTCCGGTTGTACCAATTGCGGCAGCAAGGGGGGCTGCGACTCTCGCAAGGGCGAGATGTTCGGCGCCCTCGACGAGGCGCTTTCGCGCCTGTACCCGACGCGCCGCTGGGACGAACGCGACGAGGCGGCTGGGTTCGGCATGGGCCTGACGGCAGGGGAGGGGAACGCCCTGGCCGCGGCGCTGTCGGAGCGATTATCGGCGGCCACGCTCTACCGACCCGGCGCCGACGACGAGACCTGCGACTACGTTTACGTCCTGTGTGTGGGGCGGGCGCCGTCGCTCATCGAGCTGCGCGAGTCGGCGCTGGACGCCGCCACCGCCACCGACTTGCGCGCATCGATCGGCGAAGCGCCGATCTCGGAGGTGTACCTGCGGGTGGCGCTGTCGACGCTGGCCCGCTTCGCGGCGGTGCAGGAGGTGGGGCTGTCGGCCGAGCTCGATCCCGACGGCGCGCCGATGGTCACCGAGCGGCCCCGGGCGGGGATCTTCGCGCCCACCTTGCTGCGCCGGCTGCAATCGCTGGTCGCGGTGCTGGCCGAACATCAGATTCGCCACCTCGACTTTGGCGAGATCGTCGAACCGCCGGCGGCCTTCGATCCCGGCGACTACGCGGCCGTCTACGGCGGCGTCCCCGGCATCGCCAACTACCTCTTCTATCCGCAGCCGCCGGCCGCGATCTCGACCGTCACGCTCATTTGAGCTTGGAGTAGACTTCGTTCATGAGGCCGGCGCCCAGCGCCTTGGCCCGCCGCTCCTCCGGCGCGTCGTAGCGGCCCACGGGGGCCGCCGCCACCTCGTCGAGCAGGCGCTTGGCCTCGGCCGCGCGATTGCTGTCGAGGTACGAGATGGCCAAATAGACCCGCGCCCGCAACGCCGCCGGGTTGATCATGAGGGCCCGCCGCAGATGCTCCTCCCCCTGCTTGCGGTCGCGTTTGGGCCACGGAAGCTTGTCGAAGAAACGCCCCCAGGCGGTCTCGACCCCGCCGTACTGGTAGGCGTCGTTGAGCGCCGCCGCCCGCCCCAACCGATCCCGGAACTTCGCCTCCATCC
>DASRLC010000371.1:0-2960 GCA_035648655.1 Polyangia bacterium | reverse complement strand
GAAGGGTGGCGTTGGACGCTGGACGAGGTGCCGCTCCCGCTGCCGGCGGTCGAGCTGCCGCCGCCGGCGCCCGCAGGGCCGCCGGCGCCCGCAGCGCCGCCGGCGCCCGCAGGGCCGCCGGCGCCCGCAGCGCCGCCGGCGCCCGTCGTCCCGCCCCTGGCGGTGTTGTCGCCGGCGGTCGGCCAGACGCCGGTCATCCTCGACGATCGGCCTTATTCGGGGACCGACCACCTGTTCGTGCCGCAGCTGCATGCCTTCAACTTCCAGACCGCCGGGCGATCGGGGCTGCTCTATGGGGCGGTGCTCGACGGCGGCGATCGGCTGTCGCTTCACCGCTGGCTGCTGTTCGGCTATCTGCAGTCGCAGTCGTCGTCCACGCTCGGCAGCGGCGGGTTCGGTTACGCCAACCAGCAGCTCGCGCCGTTCACGCTGTTCGCTTTCGCCGAGCAGTTCTCCTGGCGCGATACCTCCGTGCGGCTCACCGGGATTCCGACCAGTGCCGATTTCACGCTGGCGCAGCGCCAGCGCGATCTCCAGCTCGGCGTCGAGCGGCAGTTCTACGAAAATCCGATCGAGCTATCGTTCGTGCTGACCCAAAACGACGGATCGGACAGCCTGGCGCTTCCGGTCTTTTCGCGCCGACTCGCGGGGCCGCAGCTCTCGGCCAGCTTCGTGGGGGTCGAGAGCACGCCCTACACCGACGATCGCCGGCTGCTCGGCGCCAATCTGACGGCGGCGCTCTTCCCCGACCCATGGGGCACGGCGGGGTTCACCTTCGCCGATCTGCGCGCCCAGCTGACCGCCACCTTGCCCTTGCCGCTCTCGCGGCGACACACCCTGCACGTCGGGCTGCGCGGGCGCGGGCTGGCGGGCGCGCCCGATGGCGTGGCGATCCTGCAGGTCGGCGGCGCGGCCAGCGGGCTCATCTACCACCATTCGGATCGTCCGCCGGGACCGGACTTCTCGACCGACATCGTGCCGCCCGGAATCGGCTTCTTCGAGCCGCTGCGCGGTTACGAAGACTTCGCGATCACCACCGACCGCGTCGCGATCGCGGACGCCACCTATCGCTATCCGTTGATCATCGATTGGGGGAGCGCCTCGACCCTCGGGCTACTGCCGGCCTTCTTCCTGCGGCAGCTCAACTTCGAACTCTTCTACGCGGGCGCCGTCGAAGGACGCGGCGCGACGCGCCACGCCGCCACTGGCGCGGCGTTGGGGGTCGACTTCGCGATGCTCGGGCCTTGGTCCTTGCAGTATCAAATCGCCCGCCGACTGGAAGACGATCGGGCCAGTACCCAGGCGGTATTTCTGTCGACCGGCTGGTGAATCGGCCGCCATCGGCGCCCGGCTGTGGGCGGCCGCACAATTCTCTCCAACAGAGCGCGCCGAGCTCGGACATCAACGTGTGTGGCACACACGCGGGTGAGAGCAAAGGCTATTGCCGTGGTCGCAGCTCTGGGCGCCTGGCTGTTCTCGGGATTGGCCGGCTGCGATGACGATTCGCCTCCCCCGGAAGACGTGACCGGGGCACTGGATGGCGAGCTCTCGACGATCTCCGTGCTCGGCAGCGATGGCCGCGGGAGTCAGCTCTATTTTCTGAACGTGGCCGGCCGCACCCAGCCGCTCCAGTTGTCATTCGATAGCGGGTTGAGCGATCCGAACTTGCCGTCCCGAACGCCGCTGCGTGTTTGGGGCGCGCCTGGCGACGACGGGCTCTTTCACGTCACGCGCCAAACGGTGGTCGAGGATCTGGCCGCCGACGGGACCAAACGGTCCGACCTCATCGGCCAGCCTTCGACCTCGCACACCGTGGCCTGGGTCCAGATGGACGTCAATGGCGGGGGCGTCAATCAGACGGCGGCCGCGGCGCAAGCGCTGATCTTCGGCCAGGGCGCGGGGCCGCTCTTCGGTACCAAGACCGGCAATAAGTCGCTGGTCCAGTACTACGACGAGAACTCCTTCGGTATGTTGAAGCTGACGGGGCAGGTGGAAGGCCCCATTCCGTTCAGCGGCACCGCCTGCAACAACTTCGATCCGCTGGCCCAGAACGTGATTGCGCAGGTCACCGCGCTCGGGCGCACCTACGATCATTATTACCTCTATTGGGGCAGCGAGCAGCCTTGCGGACCCGGTTGGGGCGAGCAGGGAACGCGCGCCAAACCGGGGAAGAGCGTCTGGCTCAACAACGACGGAACGTTCTGCACCGCGACGGGGCAAGAGCTGGGGCACAACTTCGGGATGATGCATGCCTCGACGATGACCTGTCCGAGCGCGACCTTCGCAAACGACACGACCTCGTGCACCAGCAACGAGTACGGCAACCCGATGACCGTGATGGGCGGCGGGTGCGGGCACCTCAACGCGGTCGAGAAGTGGTACGACGGATATCTGCTGGGCTGCAACGCCGTCAAGGTCAAGAGCACCACCACCTTTACGCTGTTGCCGATCGAGATCCCCTGCAACGGCATCCAGGCGCTGCAGATCGCGAGCCGGCGGCGGCCCCGGTGCGCACCACCACCACCGATCAGTCGAATGGCCCGGTCACGATCGGCTACTACTACCTCGAGCTGCGCGGCGGTCAGGGGATGGATACCGGCATGAAGACAGGCGTCTACGTTCACGCTGCGGCCGACATCCCGACGCCGACCAGCAACGGGGCGCGGACCTTTCTGCTCGACATGAACCCGGCCACCACCGCGTTCGACCCAATGGGCGCGGGCCAAACCTTCACCGATCCGGCGGGCGGCGTCAGCTTCACGCTCAACTCCGTCAACACGACGTCGGCCTCGGTCACGGTGACCCTCACCGGGGGCAGCGGCGCGAACCTCTGCGCCGACGGCACGACACTGGCCGGTGGCGGACCCACTAGTTGCGGAACCGGGGGAGCCGGTGGCACGGGCGGTGGTGGCGGTGGTGCGGGCGGCGGCAGCGGTGGTGCGGGCGGCGGCAGCGGTGGT
>DASRLC010000370.1:0-19778 GCA_035648655.1 Polyangia bacterium | reverse complement strand
ACCCCAGAGTGTGAGGTCCATCACGGTCGGGTGTATCCGCGCTATCCTCCTGCTCCCGCGCGATGGCGCGCCCGGCTCGTACCGTCCCGCAGCCAAGTCGCGCCATGACGCAATCGCGCAGCTTGCCCGTGTATCTCGCGGCGATGATCTGGCGGACGACGCGCGCGTCGGCGTCTACTACCGCCTGGGCCTCTGCGTCCCTCGCCGTCTGTCGCCTCTTGGAACGCTCCCGGGCTGCGTCCTCCTCGCGGTCTCTCCGGGCGGCGCGCTCGGTTTCCCGCGCCGCCCCCTTCTCCTCCGCGGTCTGCCCCCTGCGCTGCGCCTCGAAAATTGCGCGGTCGATCTCGTCCACCGGCACCAGAACACCGTGATCGTCGCGCTGCAGAATCACGTCCTCCCACCGCTTGACGTGGTTCCCTTTCGTGCAGGACATGAGCACCCGCCCGGTCGGCTTTCGGTCGGCGCCCACCATCGGCACCAGTGAGATGACACCGCGGGCGCCGTCGGTCAGGCCGGATGAGCCGCGCACATCGACCACGTCAGCCCCTTTGCCGTCCGCGTGCTCTCGGCGGGACGTCTTATTGGTGTGGCAGACGGCGAGCACCAGGCCACCACCCGCCTCCGACAGGACATCGAGCGCGTCCATGAGCTTTGCGGCGGCGTCGCTGTCCTTGTCGAGGGAAACGCCGGCCACGCGGGCAATCGGGTCAATGACGATCAGGTCATAAGCTCCGCGCTCGCGTTTCTCTTCTTCGACGAGCTCGCGCAGACCTGAGAGACCCTCCCCCATGACGTATGTCCCGAGGTTCCGATCGAGTCGGACCAGCGAGGTGAATGTCCCCTTGAGCGGCAGGACCTGAAACCGTCCGGCGACGTCGGCCGCTCGATATCCATTCACCGATGCGATGTTGTTCACGCGGCGCCGGACGTCATCGGTGTCGTCCTCGGCGACCGCCATCAATGCTCGGCCCGGCCGTCCCTGGGTGGCGAAAGTGCCGAACAACGTTCCGCCCACGGCGACCGCCAGCGACAGATCGATCGACGCATAGCTTTTTCCGGCGCCACCGGCGGCTGCAAATAGCCAGACCCCGGTCTTGTCGACGGCACCTTTTCCGGTCCGCGTGTCAATCAGTAGGTGTTCGCGCGGCGGCAACGCCTCGGCGATCCACTCGCCCTCGACAGTCACAAGCCGAGCCGCCATCTCCGACTTGGGCGGCCCGATCACCTTCGATCTCGCCTTGAGATCTGGCGGCGTCACGGTTCGCCTCGACGTAGCGTGACCCTGCCCCTGATGCTGGCGACGATTGTGTCCGTGTACTTCTCGCCCGCGGCGTCGTGGTGGACCAGAATCGACACGTCTGCCCTGTTCGGGATCCGCGCCGCAATCTGGGGTGTCCAGCTCCCGGCGACGATCGCGAAGATGCCGGGTGCCGTGAGATGCTCCTCCGGCCAACTCGTCGCCCACCGCAGGTAGTCGGGTTCGCCTTCCAGGATCGCGATCTGCAGCTCAATGCCCTTGGGCCAGAAATCGGGAAGGCTCCCGCGTTCGAGGAGCTGGCGCGCGAGCGCATCCGCCATGATCAGACCGGACACTCGATGGCCAGATGGTGGGAGTGCCTTCGGGGCGTCGTCGCGGGCAACAACCCGACGCGCGCGAACGCTGCGCAGGCGGCCCAGCTCGTCGAACACGGGCACAAGAAGCCGATGCCCTGACTCGACCCATGAGCCCCAGCGGGAACGCGCCCACCGCGGCAGCGCGTCGTCGACCGGCAGCGCCCGTGCTAGGTCGCGTGTCTCGATCGTGCCTGGGTCGAGGTCGCGACTTCGGAGCCACGGGGCCACCAGCGGGTCGTCGCTCACGGGGCGCCCAGACTCCCAGAGCGCCGCGACCTCGCCCTGGAGCGGGTAGTCGCGCGTGGGCGCCGGCGGTGCCTGGCGCGGAGGCGGCGGGGGAAGATCGGCGTCGAGCGTGGTCCCCGCGAGCTCCGCCGCCAACTCCTTCACCCTCGAGAAGTCGCTATCCGTCGTGAGCCCGTTCACCACCGCGATCAGATCCAGCGCGTCGCCGGTCGCATCGCAACCGAAGCATCGAATGCCGATTGTCCCGTCGGCCGCCACGCGCACGCTGCAGCTCGCCGTCCGTTCCGCGTGCCACGGGCAGCGGATCAGCAACCCGCCCAACTGGGGCTTGGCGCCGTCCAAGAGCCCGAGTACCTCGCAGAGCCGACGAGGGTCAGCGAGGCGCCGGCGGAGATCGCCCGCGTGGTCGGGAAGGTGTGCGGCTCTCATCGCCGTGTCCTCCGGCGCAGCCGACGCGCCCGCGCCCGCGCCAGAACTCGATCCAGTTCGGGGGTCGTCGTCTCGCTCGTCGCGGTCGTTTCCGACCAACACGCCGAGCACAATGTGTCGCCACACTCGGTTGCGATCACGACGGTCAGATCGGCGTCGCCGCAGTCCGAGCAGCGATGCGGCGACGCCACATAGGCGAGAGGCCGATCGTCCGCTACGCCAGCCGTCACGTCCGCGCCTCGTTCGCCATCGCGTCGATCTCGGCCTCGGTCCGCGGCGATCCCTCGATCCAGACCAGAACGCGACGCCGATCGATCCGTCGACCCAGCTTGTCGCGGCGCTCGGCCGGTTCCTCGCCGAGCTTTTTCGCCCTCAACGTCTTATCTGCGATCCGCGCGTCGACCGAATCGACGGAGAGGGCATAGTACTTCGCGGCTTCGGCGCGCGAGCCCCAGTGACCGCCCTGGTGCTGGCGCTCGGCGCGCAGCTCGCGGACCTCGCGAAGGATGGCGGCGTTTTGCTGGATGATCAGCGCCTGCCCCTCCTCGAACGTCATCTGGCGACCCTCGAATCAGCTGCGTCGAGATGCAGGCCGCCCCTGATGTCGACGCCAAGCCGTGCGGCCGCGACGAGCAAGGTAGCTTGCCGCACGGGCATGCACCCATAGATGCGAGCGGCCACAGAACGCGACAAGCCGAGGAGCTGGATGGCTTTTGCCTCGCCCTCCTCGGCGATCAGCCGTCGAAGGGCGCGGGCTACCAGTTCGGCATCCGGAATCTCTTGACCCATGCCGCAAACGGTAACGCCCACGGCAGGGCAGGTCAGGGTCCGCAAACGGCCTTAGCGGCCGGTTCGTGTCACTTCTTTCGTTGTCGGCGGCTGTTCGTTTTTCGCAGACGGTCGTACACCTGCTTTAGGCTCTGCTTCCGCTCTACTCCTGTCAGGACCAGCGCGGCGGCGATGTCGTTTATCCCCCAGCCCAACAAACCGAGGCCGCGCCCAAGCGCAGCCCGGTCGGCGTTCTTCGTCCCTCCGTGCTGGCCTATCGGGCTCACAGCATTGGCCACCTTCCCCAGCGGCTCGAATCTCTCGATCACCGAGCCGAGCAGGGTCCAGTGGTCAGGCGCCTCCACCAGCGCAAAGTCATCGCCCTTGCGCGTCGGCGCGATGTCGTAGTTCCTGATCGTTTCCGTCTTGCCGTTCGGCCAGAGGCCAGCGCGCAGCTTCCTCGCGGCGCCGAGAAACGCATTCACGAGTTCGCGCTGCCGGCCGAGGCGCTCGGCGTCCTGCGCTGCGGTCGCCACGGTGAGGACGTCCATCCCGTTCGGGTTGATCTCGTCGTTCTGAAGGATGCGGATGGCGCGCAAAAGGTCTTTCCGCTGTCCTTCGTCCACCGACTGCCCGCACCACCACCACCCGCAGCCAGGGCTGCCGCTGATCCTCCGCCGGAGCGCCGCGAATCCCTCGCGGCGTAGACCGTCCTCGGTTAGGGGATCCTCCTCGTGCGCATGTTCGATCGCCGCGAATCCCTCGCGGCGTCCTCCGGTCAGACCGAGCTCGGTCGGGGGATCCTCCTCGTGGACCTCTCCGTCCGTCCTCGCTACCAAGTTACGGCGAAGGGGGTTTTTCATCCCAGCGCTCTTCGTTCGGCTTCGGCTTCCTCCAGACCAGGTGCCAGGGCATTCCGTGGAACTTGTCGACCGTTTCTCCGTTCTCGTTCTCGAGCTCAATCGAGTCGCCATCGACATCGACCGTCACCTTGAGCCGGTTCGTCGGACCTTCGGCGAGCTCAACCTGCGACCCGTCCGGTAGATAGATCTTCACTCTGGTCACATGCATTTTCGTCTCCTTCACTGGAGGGGCGCCGCTGTGGTCATTTCCTGGCCAATTGCACCGTTTGATGCCCCTCCGGGAAAGGGTAACAGACAGGCGCGCCAGCCCCCACCTCCGCAGTTTCCCGTGTCTTCCGATTTCGCAGACGGTCGGAAATGGGAAGCGAGGCGTCTTTCAAGACTGTCGCCTTAGACCACTCGGCCACTTCTCCGGTACTAACGAACTTCGGTACTTACGCCGTTCGTAGCAACCTCGTCAACCTCGTCTGGTCCCACGGTGGTCGCGCGCCCATGCACCTTGCTAATGTGGCTCGTCGGCGGGCCGCAGGCGGGACTTCTCTCTTGAGCTCGGCCGTGGCAATCGCGTCGGCTCCGGAGAGGATGTACCCTTAAAGTACCCATCAAGGGTAACTCGACATGCGCGCTCGACTAAAGATTCACTTCGATGGGACGGCCCCGGGGCTGGCCGAGCACAAGCTCGACCTGTCGACCTTTGGCGAGGCCCTCGCCGCTCTGACTGCGGGGCTGAGGCGAACCGCGTCTGCGATCGTCGGCGACGCGGCCGAATCCCGGGCGGCCGGCCGCGTGGCTCACAAGGCCAAGCTGCACGTCTTTCTGGAGGCACTGACCGGGGGATCGCTCGGGATGGCGTTCTCCGTCGAAGCGCCTGAATTGATCTCCGGCGACAACTCCGAGATCTTCGACGACCTCCCGCTCCGCTCGACGGAGAAGTTCGTCGCGGCGCTCGAGAAGGAAAGCAAGGGAGTCTATCGGGACTCGGCGGCGCGAAAGTTTCTGCGCGCCTTGCCGGGCGGCCTGACCATTCAAAAGTACCAGGTCTTTTCGGGTGACGCGCAGGTCCTCGAGGTCTCAATCGGGGCAGTTGACCTTCCGGCCGAGCCCGTCGACCTGCCGTCCGTGATCAGAACGACGGCTCGGATTCTCGGAGTCACGTTCGAGCCCCACGCGGAGGTCCGTCTTGATGCTGGCGGATCGAGGTTTTCCTGCGCGGCCTCCAACGAGCTGGTCGATAAAGCAATTGTGCTGCGGACCGAGGAGGTCGAAATCGTCGCAGTCGTGACGGGTCCATCTAAGGGCCGCCTCCTGTGGCTGAGTCGACTTGAGGAGTGTCCGCCCGCGATGGATCGAGAGGCGCGCGTGGCGTACGTCCTCGGTCGGTGGGAGAAGACGCTGGAGATCCTGGGCCGGTGAGCGTCGAGAGCTGGCAGGAGTTGCTACCCAAGGACGAGCTGTTTTCGATCCTCGAGAGCGAAATGACCCGTCGTGGTGCCGGCCCAGTTCACGGGGCCAAGCCTAACTGCGTCGAAGGATCACTCGGCAACGCTTGGTCCGCGGAGCAGTACACCTCGAACGACTACCCTGGAGCGATCGACGGCTTCATCTTCGCGTGCTACGCGCTCCGACTCCTGGCGATGAACCACTCCTTGGTCGACGGGACAAGCGGCTGGCTTGGATCGCGTTCACAATGGTGCTGGCGACGTTGGGGCTGACGGTGAACGCCACCGAGGAAGAGGTTGCCGACTTCGTCAACCGCATAATCCTCGATCACCTCGACGGTCCGAAGATTGTCGAATGGACGGCCGGAAAACTGTCGGTCCTGACTCCGACTCGCCCGACGTAGACCGGTCAACCCTGTTCTCTATCCACCATCTAGCGGTGCCGCGAGCGGCCTGGACCAGGTGAAGTTGATCTGTACAGCGACGTTGTCCGCGTTGAGCGTTCGCAGACGGAGCGAGTGCTCGATGGGAGGAGCTCCGCGCACTGCCAGCCAGAGGTGGTAGCCGTGGTAGGTGAGCTGTGCTGCGACCAGCGCCCATCGCTTTTCCGAGTCCAGGGCGCGAAAGCAATCGTGCCCAGCTCACGGTTGGGGATCTGGTCGCCGAGTTGGACGACCCAGCTCAGCCCCTCGTCGAGGTCAAACTGCGAGAGCCCGTAGGCGATCTGAACGTACCGTTTCGCCACGATGCCGGCCGTATCGAAGATTCCGGCGGCCGGGCCCGGCTTTCCCATCGTCGTTAGGTTGATCGTTGTCTTCAGCATCCATCGCTCGAAGAGGTCGCCCGATATTGAGAAACGCCGCATCGGAAACCGAGTCGGCGCCCCCGTATTGGCTCCTCGAGATCGGGTGCTCGCCCGACATTCTCGAGCTGCACCCGCCAAGAATGGCGGCCCAGCACGCTGACACGCTCCGATAGTACCGCCGAGCTGAGGTCAACGGGGGCCGGCGGTTGCCTGGGCTTGGCAGGCCGTCAGGAGGCCCAGCCGGTCGCGGGATCGATTTCGAAGGTCACGTCGTAGCAACGGCCGAGGGACACGGAGGGCTGCTCGGGCTGGTAACATCGCCTCATGGGCCAGCACGGCGAGAACCTCGAGGGCAACATCGGAGCGGGACTTCGACGTAACGTTCTGGCTCAAGTTCTTGGTCGGTCAGGGGCTTCTCGATGAAGAACAGCTCGGCAAGACCCAGTACACAACGTACGAGGGAGTCTTGACGCCGCCGGGGAAGGCCTTCGAGGAATACCGAAAAGGCTAATTCTCGTTCGCTCTCCGCTCCCGTACCTCCGGACCAGGCGCCTGGCACGCTGGGGATCGCTAACGCGATCCGATCCGCGCCACCTTCTTGTCCGGCCTAGCGAGCGTGAGGTCGTAAGCGGCCCGCAGACTGGTCCAAAACTCGGGTGTGGTGCCGAACGCACCAGCCAGGAGCCACGCTGTCTCAGGCGTGACGCCGCGCTTGCCATTCACGATCTCGTTGATCCGCCGTTCCGAGATGTTCAGCTTTGTGGCGAGAGCCGTCTGCGGCACACCGAGCGGCGCGAGAAACTCCTCGCGGAGCACTTCCCCGGGATGGGTGAGAACCGCTTCTCGGGAATCATTTTGGAGCTCCTACCAGATCGGAAACGGATCGGATCTTCATCGGGATTGTAATTGGAATTCGGGAACGCGGAATGGGGTAGAGGTAACATCGAGGCGTGTCGCCGATGCTGCTATTGGCCCTCCTCGGGGCCGCGGTCGCCAGTCCCGGCATCCATCCCGTCCCGGTCGGAACGCCGGCGCCGGCCTTCGAGGCGCGTACGCCGGAGGGCCGGCCCGGCGCGGGCACCTGGACGGACGCCGACGCGACGGTGGTGCTGTTCTTCGCCACCTGGTGCCAGCCTTGCCATCGAACGTTGCGCGAGCTCGGGGAGATCCGACAAACCGTCGGGCCGCATCTGCGAGTCTTGCTCATCGACGCGGGCGACGATCCGGCGGCGGTGCGGCGGTTCGTGGCCGAGAATCCGATTCCGGAGGGCGCGGTCGTCCTCGACGATCTCTCGGGGAGCGACCGACAGCGCTGGGGCTGCCAGATGTTCCCTACGTTGTTCCTGGTCGATCGCGCGGGCACGGTCCGGTACGTCAACCTCGGGTGGGGCGACGGCTCGCAGGCCAAGTATCTGCGGCGCGTTCACAACGTGCTGGGCGACAGCGGTCGTAGCGCGCCCGCCGGCCATCCGAATCCGCCCGACGCCGGGCGATAGTGGCTCGGTCGCTCAATCGTCGCTGACGACGACCAACCCCAGCGACGGGAACGGCCCGGCGTTGGTATCCGGGCTCGACCCCGGCGGCGAGCTCGGAATCCCCCCTGGCGGCGACGGCCGGTCGTCGCCCGATGACGCCGGCTCTTCGACCGCGGACGGCGGCGGGACCGCGCTCGCGACCGGCATGCGGGACAGCTCGTCGCGGCGCTCGCGCTCGCGGCGCTCGCTCGGCTGCCGCCAGTCGACCGGCACCGACGGCTCGAGCAGGAAGGTCTCTGCATCCGGCATCACCAGCGCGTGCCGGAGCACCTCGTCCATGTGCTCCACCGGAATGACCTTGAGCGCCTTCAAGACCCGCTTGGGGATGTCGCGCAGGTCCTTGGCGTTCTCCTTGGGCATGATCACCGTCGTGATGCCCGAGCGGTGGGCGGCCAAGATCTTCTCCTTGAGGCCGCCGATCGGCAACACCCGCCCGCGCAAGGTGATCTCGCCGGTCATGGCCAGGTCGCGCCGCACCGGCACCCGCAAGAGCGCCGAGACCAGCCCGGTGCACATCGTGATGCCGGCCGACGGTCCGTCCTTGGGGATCGCCCCCTCCGGAAAGTGAACGTGGATGTCGGCGCGGCTGTAGAAGTCGCGCTCGAGGCCCAGCGAGGGCGCCCGCGAGCGGACATAGCTGATCGCCGCCTGCGCCGATTCCTGCATGACGTCGCCCAGCTTGCCGGTCAGCACCAGCTTGCCCTTACCCGCGACGATGGAAACCTCGGTGGCCAGCAGATCGCCGCCGTACATGGTGACCGCCAGCCCCATGACCAGACCGATCTCGTCTTGACCCTCCTGGCGGCCGTAGCGGAAGCGGTGAGGCCCGAGGTAGCGCGTCAGGCGCTTGGGCGTGACCCGCCACCCGGTCCCGGCCCCGTCGCTCAGCGTGCGGACCGGGGCCTTCTTCGCGACCACGTCGCGCGCGATCTTCCGGCAGACCGTGGCGATCTCGCGCTCCAGGTTCCGGACGCCAGCTTCCTTCGTATAGAAGTGGATGACGTCGCGGACGGCGTCGTCGGGAAACTCGACCGGCACGTCCGCGATGCCGTTGTCGCGTTTCTGCTTGGGAATCAGGTAGCGCTCGGCGATCGAGACCTTCTCGAACTCGGTGTAGCCGGGGAGCTGGATGATCTCCATCCGGTCCTGCAACGGGATCGGGATCCCGTGCAGATAGTTGGCCGTGGTTATGAACATCACGTCCGACAGGTCGTAGTCGAGATCGAGGTAGTGGTCGTTGAAGGTGGCGTTCTGCTCCGGATCCAGGACCTCGAGCAGCGCGGCCGACGGATCGCCGCGAAAGTCGGTCGACATCTTGTCGATCTCGTCGAGCAGGAAGACCGGGTTCTGCGTGCCGGCCTTCTTGAGCGACTGGACGATCTTGCCCGGGAGCGCGCCGATGTAGGTGCGCCGGTGGCCGCGGATCTCGGCCTCGTCGCGCACGCCGCCCAGCGACAGCCGCACGAAGTTGCGCCCGGTGGCCTTGGCGATCGAGCGCGCCAGCGAGGTCTTGCCCACGCCCGGCGGCCCCACCAGGCAGAGGATCGGCCCCTTGAGCTTCTTGACCAGCGCCTGCACCGCCAGGTACTCGAGGATGCGCTCTTTGATCTTCTTGAGGCCGTAGTGGTCCTCGTCGAGGATCCGCTCGGCGTCGGAGACGTCCAGCTTGTCCTCGGTCTTCTCGCCCCAGGGCAGCGCCAGCACCCAGTCGACGTAGTTGCGGACCACGGCCGCCTCGGCCGACATGGGCGCCATCATGCGTAGCTTCTTGAGCTCCTTCTTGACCTTCCCCTGCGCCTCTTTCGACAGGTTCTTCTGCTTGGCGCGTTCTTCCAGCTCGGTCAGCTCGTTCTTGAACTCGTCGCGATCGCCGAGCTCCTTCTGGATCGCCTGCATCTGCTCGTTGAGGTAGTACTCCTTCTGCGTCTTCTCCATCTGCTTCTTGACGCGGGTCCGGATCTTCCTCTCCACCTGCAGGATCTCGATCTCGGCCTTGACCAGCTCGTAGATCCGACTGAGGCGCTTGCTGGGCGAATCGATCTCCAGCACGGCCTGCTTCTCGGCCAGCTTGAGCTGCAACTGCCCCACCATGGTGTCGGCCAGCTGCCCGGGATCTTCGATGGTCTGCACCGAGATCAGGATCTCGGGCGCGATCCGTTTGTTGAGCTTGACGTAGGTCTCGAATGTGGCGTGCACCTCGCGCACCAGGGCGTCCAGCTCCACCGATCGCTCTTGCAGATCGGGCATCTCGTCGATCTCGACGGTGAAGAAGCCATCGGTCTGGGTGAACTTCCGGATCGCGGCGCGCCGCTTCCCCTCGACCAGCACCTTGACGGTGCCGTCGGGCAGGCGCAGGAGCTGGATGATCGTCCCCACGGTGCCGATCGTGAAGATGTCCTCGGGGATCGGCTCGTTGGTCTTGGCCTTGCGCTGGGCGGAGAGAAAGATCTCCTTGCCGCTCGGCCCCCCCTTCCCCATCGCCTCTTCGAGCGCGCTGATCGATTTTTCGCGCCCGACGAAGAGCGGGACGACCATGTGTGGGAAGACGACAATGTCCCGCAATGGAAGGAGCGGAACGCGCCTGGGAGCCTTCTTATCGTCGTGGCGGTCGGACATTCGACTGCCGTCAATCGTAGCGCCGCCAGCGGGCAGACGCCAAATTCCCTGCTGTCCAGGAAGCCGGAGCGACGCCCGACGTCAGCGCGCTCGAGCTGGGAGCTGCCCGGTGCCGTCGTCGTCCGACTCGACCGGTACGACCGCGCCGGGGTTGTCGTTCACGTC
The DNA here is from genome assembly GCA_035648655.1 of Polyangia bacterium. GTDB lineage: Bacteria > Myxococcota_A > Polyangia > Fen-1088 > Fen-1088 > JADGRB01. The sequence continues at coordinate 9,298 of DASRLC010000370.1, read as the reverse complement.
CTCCGGCTCGGCCGATTCCTGCAAATGGACGAGGATCGAGCGCTCCCGGGCGGGGGGCAGGTATCCCGGCATGGGCTCGGCCGCGGTGGCGGAGACCTCGCCGTCTGCCTCGGGATCGTCGGCGGGTTGGTCGCCGCTTTGATCCAACAGCATCCGGTTGTGGGTGACCGTGCAGGTGCCCGCCAGCCCGGTCACCGCCAGCAGGGACACCGCGCCCGAGCCGAGCGCCATGGTCCAGAACATCAGCGATCCGGCGAGCAGCAGTGGCAGCGACACCACCCAGCGGGCGGCCGAGCCACCCGCGACGGCCGACCCCACCCCCGCCCGATCTGGCCGACCCGACCAATCCAACTGCGATCGATTGTCCATGGGAAACCCTCCGTGCGCCGTAAGCCTCAGGATGCCGATCTCTCGCCCGCCGCGGCCGCTCCTTTTTGGTACATCAGGATCGGCTGCTGCCCCTTTTGAATCGTCTCTTCATTGATGACGACCTCCCGGATGGGGGAGCCGGTGGTCGGGACCTCGAACATGATGTCGAGCATCGCCTGCTCGAGGATGGCCCGCAGGCCGCGCGCGCCCGACTTGTGCTTCTGGGCATCGAGCGCCACCGCCTGCAGCGCCCCTTTGGTGAAGCGCAGCTTCACGCCGTCCATCTCGAAGAGCTTCTGGTACTGGCGCACCAGGGCGTTCTTGGGCTTGGTCAGGATGTCGATGAGTGCCGCCTCGTCCAGCTCGTGCAGCGGTGCAATGACCGGCAGCCGCCCCACGAACTCGGGAATCATGCCGTACTTGAGCAGGTCCTCGGGCTGAACCTCGCGCAGGAGATCCCACACGCGGCGTTCCTTCTTGGACTGAATCTTGGCGCCGAAGCCGATCTGCTTTTGCCCGATGCGCTGTTCGATGATGTCTTCCAGGCCCACGAACGCGCCGCCGCAGATGAAGAGGATCTGCGTCGTGTCGACCTGTAGGAACTCCTGCTGGGGGTGCTTGCGCCCCCCTTTGGGCGGCACGTTACAAACCGTCCCCTCCAGGATCTTGAGCAGCGCCTGCTGGACCCCCTCGCCCGACACGTCGCGCGTGATGCTGGGGTTTTCACCCTTGCGCGCGATCTTGTCGATCTCGTCGATGTAGACGATCCCGCGCTGCGCCTTCTCGATGTCGTGGTCGGCGTTCTGCAGCAGGTTGACGATGATGTTCTCGACGTCCTCACCGACGTAGCCGGCCTCGGTCAAGTTGGTGGCGTCGGCGATCGCGAACGGGACGTTCAGGATCTTGGCCAGCGTCTGCGCCATGAGCGTCTTGCCGCAGCCGGTGGGTCCGAGCAGCAGGATGTTCGACTTGCCGAGCTCGACGTCCTCCACCCCCACCTTGGCGTCGATGCGCTTGTAGTGGTTATGGATGGCGACCGCCAGGATCTTCTTGGCGCGCTCCTGCCCGATCACGTAGTCGTCGAGGACCGTCTTGATCTCGGCCGGCTTGGGCACCGGCGCCAGGCCGAAGCTCTCCGACTCCTTCTCGATCTCCTCCGCGATGATGTCGTTGCACAGGCCAATGCACTCGTCGCAGATGTAGACCGTGGGGCCCGCGATCAGCTTCTTGACCTCCTTCTGGCTCTTCCCGCAGAAGGAGCAAGAGAGGTTCCCGTGATCGTCGCGCTTACGCTCGGTCGGCACCTAGAAAAATGTAGCACAAGTCCTGTGGCCGTGGCCTGCCTAACCTGGCTCTTGGACCGTCCCCCCTTCCCATGTAGGTTTCTAGATGGCGGGGGGTACCGTCCGATGACGTCTGACCTTGATGGCGATGATCCAGAGTATGATCTTAGTGCGGCCGAGAAGGATCGTCTCGAGGCTCAACTTCGGATGAGTGCGCGTGAGCAATTGAAGAGCGGAAAGCACAAGGAACGCCGTAGGACCCTGGCGCGGGCCGTGGAGATCTCGCGCCGGAAGTCCCGGCGGGCACATGCGTGAAGAAACCAGATTTCAAGATCAGCGCCTCCGCTTCGATGAAGGCTCAATACCGAGACCTGTTGAAGCGAGATCTCTCGGACGAGACCCTCGAAGAGTCCTTGGCGCTCATCCGACGTGTGCTCGAGACGAACGGTCGTCGCATCGCCTTTGACTGGGAACGGCGGCCTACCGCTAGAAAACACCAGCGCTATGAGATACCCGCGGCGGCGAACGACTACCTCAAGGAGTTTTTGGAGCGGGCGAACGCCAGTCTGCCCACGGAGATGCCGGACGAGGTTGGCGAGAAAACGGTTCTCGAACGGCGCACGCAGGAAGCGGTCGTCTTTCTCACTTTCCAGTCCCGGGTCACCCTCCAAGGCGATTGGGGATTCGTTCGCGATGTGCAGAGTCTTCTATTCCAGCTCTGCATTCACTCGCTCTCCGCTCGACTATCCTCGCGCCATCTCGAGGAGGCCAACGCTTACCTGTTGCACGCTCTTTATGCCCACGCGCAGCTGGCATGGACGGATGTTCCCGCGCATCAGCACTATCTATTGAGCTCGCTCTTCGAGCATTCCGGCGACCGGCCGGCGGCATTGCAGTTTCTGGCGGCGTCGTTAGAAAACTCGTCTCCGGATGATCACGACTTCCTCACGAAAGCTCAGAGTTACTGGTCGCTCCTTGTGGAAGACGACAGATCCGATGAGGCGAAATCCTTCGCGCTGAATCTCTATCGGAGGGCCGCCCCCAAGGATCTTGTCGAGGTTCAGAAGCTGATCGACGAAACCTATGCTTTGGAAAGTGGCGTCGAGCAAGCCTCGTGACTCCCGCCGAAAGCCACCGTCCAATGCCTATTTAATAGCCGGCTTTTGGATCAGGACCTCGTCGATGAGGCCGTATTCTTTGCCTTCGATGGCGCTCATGAAGTAGTCGCGCTCGGTGTCGGACTTGATCCGCTCCATCGGCTGGCCGGTGTGCTTGACCAGCAGCTCGTTCAGCTTGTCGCGGGTCCGCAGGATCTCTTTGGCGTGGATGTCGATGTCGGTGGCCTGCCCCGAGAACCCGCCCAGCGGCTGGTGGATCAGGATCCGGGCGTGCGGGAGCGAGAAGCGCTTGCCCTTGGCGCCCGCCGCCAGCAGAAAGGCGCCCATCGAAGCCGCCTGCCCCATGCAGAAGGTGGCCACGTCGGGGCGCACGTACTGCATGGTGTCGTAGATCGCCATCCCCGCCGTCACCATGCCGCCCGGCGAGTTGATGTAGAGCATGATGTCTTTGTCGGGATCTTCGCTCTCGAGGAACAGCAGCTGCGCGATGATGATGTTGGCCACCTGATCGTCGACCGCCGTGCCGAGGAAGATGATCCGGTCCTTGAGCAGGCGCGAGAAAATGTCCCAGCCGCGCTCGCCCCGGTGGGTCTGCTCGATGACCGTCGGGATGATGAAGTTGGAAATCGCGGGGGGCGTGGCGTCGCGCTCGCTCATGGCGTGGGGTCCTTTCGCTTCTTCTTGGCGGGGGCGCTCCCCTTTTGGGCCGCTTCCTGGGCTTCGCGGCGCGCCTCTTCCGGCGTGACGATCAGCGACGAAGCAGGTTCGCTCAAAACATCCTCGTCGGTGATCTTAGCCTGGGAGATCAGCATATCAAGCGTCTTCTGCTCGCGGATCTGCGCCTCGATCTGCGGGATGCGGCGGTTCTTCTCCAGCTCGGCGCGCAGCTGCTTGGGGTTCTCATTGCGCGCGGCGGCCAGCTCGGCGATCCGCTTCTGCAGATCGGCGTCGCCGACGGTGATCCCTTCGCGCTCGGCGATGGCCTGCAGCAGGATCGCGCCGCGCGCCTCTTCTTCGGCCTCGACCCGCATCTCGCCACGCATCTTCTGATCGTCGACGCCCTCCACATCGACGCCCATCATCTGGAGCTGGCTCTTGGCGCGATTGACGATGGCCTGCGCGTAGCGATCGATGAGCGCCGGCGCCACCGGGAAGGTGTTGCGCTTGACGATCTCTTTGACCAGCGCCTGCGACATCTCGCGCTTGATCCGCTGGCCGTCGGTCTCGGCCAGCTTCTCGCGCACCTTGACCTTGAGCCCTTCGAGCGTCTCGGCCTCGCCGGTGTCCTTGGCCATCTCGTCGTCGAGCGCCGGCACCTGCTTCTGCCGCGCCTCTTTGATCGTGACGTGCAGGTGCACGTGGCGGCCGGCCAGCTCGGGGGGCGGACCCTCGGCCGCCAAGGTGTAGTCGACCTCGATCGGCTCGCCGCCGATCGGCTTGCCGCGCAGGCGACCCGCCAGCCCGGGCAACGGGCCGCTGGTGTCGTCTTCCAAATCGACCAGCACCTCGCGGCGTTTGATCTTGTGCTCGCCGACCCGGCCCGACAGCTCCACCTGCAACAGGTCGCTGTCGGAGGTCTCCTTGCGGCCTTCGACCGCCTTGAACTGCGTGAGCCGCCGGCGGTAACCCTCCAGCGCCTCGGCCACCTGCTCGTCGGTGACCTTGGGCGGCCGGCGCGACAGCGGAACGCCCGAGTAGTCCTGCGGCGTGACTTGCGAACGAACCTCGACCCGCGCCGAGAACTTGAACGGCTCGCCGTTCTTGATCTCGATCTCGGCCACCGCGGGCGGCGCCACCGGCTGGATCTGATTCTCCTGGATCGCCTGTCCGAGCGAGTGCTCGACCAGATCGCGGGCCACCTCGTCCTCGACCTGGCGGCGGTACATCCGCTCGAGCAGCGCCCGCGGGACCTTGCCGGGCCGGAACCCGGGCAGCCGCACGCCCTTGCGCAAGGAGTCGTACGCCTTTTCGAGCTTGGGGGCGACGTCCGACCAGGGAAGCTCGAACTCGACGCGTTTCTCGACGGGGGACAGGTCTTCGATCGTGATCTGCATGGCGAAAGGTCGTCCTGGTGGGGAGCCTGGGAGGGTTCCAGACCTCCCGCGATGGGCCGGAACGGGCGAAGCCCGCGCGCCCGCGCGCGGCTTGTCTACCCTTGGCATCGCGCGGGCGCAAGCGGCCCCTTGTGCATTTCGCCTTGCGCCGCGGCCGGCCTTTGGTCAGCATAGTGGGCTTTCGCGATGGGACTCGGCGGTTTCACACTAGCGGATCGGTTGGGAGCGAAGTCTTCGCCCTGCACGGTGCCCGGCTGCGCGCGCACCTGGATCTCGTTGGTCAGCGCCAAGGGCGCCAAGCTCGGGGGACGCGGCGCCGCCGATCCCTCCGATCCGTCGTCGTCGATGTGCGACCCCTGCCGGCAGGTGCTGGCCAAGGCCGCCGACGCGCAACGCCCCTGCGAGCGCCCCGGCTGCGACGGGACCTGGACCTGGCCCGCGCTCGATCAGGTCGCCGCCGCCGCCAACAACCGCAAGCCGCCGCACAAGCTCTGCGCCGGCTGCGAAGAAAAGCTGGCTGCGCTGTCGGATCAAAAATCTCCCTGCGCAGTGCCCGGCTGCACCCGGCAGGCTATCTTCACGCGGCAGGCCCAGCTGGTGGCCGGCGCACCGGACGCCGAGGTCGCGCCCCCCACGCTCCGCTGCGACCAGTGCGAAGGCGTCTACCGCAAGCTCAAGGATCGCAGCACCACCTGCGGCATCAACGGCTGCAAAGAAAAGTGGCAGTGGAGCGCCGACGAGCAGATCCAGGCCTATGCGGCTGGTTTGCCCAACGAGCCGCCGCGGCGCATGGGTCCCACCTGCGAGGCGGCCTTCGGCGCCATCGCCGACCGCCAGGTGCGCTGCCGGACCTCCGGCTGCAAGAAGACCTGGACCTGGAGCCGTAGCGATCAGCTCGACGCCTGCGTGGCCGGCAAACCGGCGCCCAAGGCGCCGCACCGCATGTGTGAGAGCTGCATCTCGACCTACCAGGCGCTCAAAGACGTGGAACGCCCCTGCCGCCGGAGCGGCTGCAAGGGGACCTGGCTCGACAAGCGCGGCGGGCAGCTGGCGCGCGCCGTGCGCGGCAAGACCGGCGATCCGTATCCGCAGTATTGTGAGAACTGCGCCAAGGAGATCGACGATCTCGAGGACCGGCAGCTCCCTTGCAAGACCGAGAACTGCACCGGCACCTGGACCTGGGCCAAAGCGGCGCAGCTCGCGGCGGGCGTACGCCCGACCCGACGCGACGATCATGCAGACGGGCCGGTGGTCGTCGTGACCGGCGCCAACGATGCGGCGGGCACAGTGCCCCCGGTGGTGGTCATCGGCGGCGAATCCGCCGAGGCCGCCGCGGTCCCGGGGGCCGAGGGCCAACCGGCCGCGGCGCGCCGGGGCCCGGGCGGCCAAATGGGCCAGCCCAACAACAACAAGAAAAACAAGCGCAAGCGGCGGCGTGAAGTGCGGCCGCCGGAGCGGCGATGCCAGGCCTGCACCGACTTCCTGAAAGACAAGAAGACCGTCGAGATCCCTTGCAAGACCTGCGCGACGCCGATCTATTGGCCGCCGGAGAGCCAGCTGCAGACCCACCTGGGCGCCTGGGCGGCGCCCGGAATCTGCGGTGCGTGCAAGCGCGACGCCACCGAGGCGGCCCGCGCCATCGAGCGCGAGACGCTGCGCCAGACCGGCGGCGGGTTGGTTCCGATGGCGGAGCCCGCGCCGCACGAGCCGGACCGCGCGCCGTCCGCCGAGTCGACGCCCGTCGATACGGCGCCGGCTGTCGAAGTCAACTAGGCACGCCAACCAAGCGGCAACCTCCGGCGCCGCTCGGGTGCCCGTAGTCAATCGCTGCGGGCCAAGGCCAGCGCGAGCGGGTAGTCGGCCGGCAGAAGATCGAGCGACGGTATCTGGGCCGCCTCGATCCACGCCACCTCGGCGACCTCGACGGCGCGGGGGACGCCCCGCGAGACCGTGGCCGCGTAGACCATCATGACCAGATCGAACTCCGGGTAGGCGTGGAAGACCACCTCGTAGATGGCGCCGACGTCGATCTCGCAGCCCAACTCCTCGCGCACCTCCCGCGCCAGCGCGGCCACCGGCGCCTCGCCCGGCTCGACCTTGCCGCCCGGGAACTCCCAGAGGTTCGGCATGGGCTGATCGGGCCGCCGGCGCGACATCAGGATCTGCCCGCCTCGGCGCACCAGCGCCGCGACCACCAGCTTGCGCGTGCGCATCCCGTCTCCTCCCGACCGCGGTCAGCTGACGAGCGTGGCGGCCGATTTGGCGGCGGCCACGGGCGCCGATTCGGAGGCGCCGACGGTGCGCTCGATGAGCGCCAACAGATCCTCCAGGCGGAACGGCTTCTGGATCACCGCCGCCACCGCCTCTTCGAGGAACCGGCGGGCGTCGGTGGAGAACGCCCCACCGGTCACGAACACGAATCGGTCACCCAGGGCCGGGAAGCGCTCGTGGACTGCAGCGTAGAGCTCGACGCCGGACATGTCGGGCATCTGCAGATCGCACAGGATCACGTCGAAGGCGTCGTCGCGCTCCAGGATCCGCAGCGCCTCGTGGCCGCCCAGCGCGGTCGCCAGCTCGTGGGTGTCGCCCAGCATGCGCCGGTAAGCCTTGAGGAGCAGCGCCTCGTCATCGACCGCCAGCAGGCGGCGGCGTTGCCGGCCGCGCGCCGGAGCGGCGGGCGCGGGCGCGCTCACCACCGGCGCGATGGCATCGCCGGCCGGCAGGCGCACCCGGAAGGTCGCCCCCTCGCCCTGTCGGCTCTCGACCACCAGCTCGCCGCCGAGGCCGCGCACGATGCCGAGCGAGATCGGCAGCCCAAGACCGGTCCCCATCCCGCGCGGCTTGGTGGTGAAGAACGATTCGAAGATGCGCGGCAGGATCTCGGCGGCAATTCCCGGCCCGTTGTCGGAGATCTCGATCACCACGGCGGCACCCTCGTCGAACGTCCGGACGCGTACGCGGTTGCGCTTGGCGTCCGCCTCGTCCAGGGCCTGGGCGGCGTTCAAGATCAGGTTCAAGAACACCTGTCCGAGGCGCGCGCCGCTGGCCCGCACCATCCGAGTGGCCGATAGATCGCGCTCCACCTGCGCGCGGTACCTGAGCTCGTTGCGCAGCATGCTGAGCGCCGACTCGACCGCGGCGTTGACGTTCATGGGGACGCTGGTGTCCTCGTCGACGTGGGAGAAGGCGCCCAGATCCCGCACGATCCGGTGGATGCGCGCCATCCCCTCCTTGGATTCTTGCAAGATCGCGTTGGCCTCGAACAGATGATCGGTGAGGCCCAGCCGGCCCGCGACGCCCTCCGGGAGATCGCGCAGCTTCTCTTCGATGACCCGCATGTGCCCCGCCAGCGCCTCGATGTTGGCGAGCACGAAAGCGGCCGGGTTGTTGATCTCGTGCGCGACGCCGGCGGCCAGCAGGCCGATGGAGGCCAGCTTCTCACCCTGCAGGCGGCCGATCTCGCGCTCACGCTCGTCGGTAGCGTCGCGCACGTAGAGCACGGCGCCGCGACCGGGGAGCGGATAGGCGCGCACCGCGAAGGCCCGCCCCTCGAACGTGAGGCTGCGATCGGCGCGCGCGCCGCGCACGATGGCCTCGCGAGCGGCCGCCTCGAGATCGCCGCGGAGGGCTCCGGCGTAAAGCCGGGTGCCGGTCGCGTTGGCGACCCCCAGCGCCCCGTCGGGCGCCACGAGGCACACACCGTCCTCGAACACGTCGAGGGTCTCGCGCAGGACGTCGCCGCCGCCGCCGCCCGCGACGGCGGCCTTCAGTGCGGCGGGCGTGAGCACGACCCAATCGTACCCGCGCGCATCGAGCCGGCCCAGGTCGGCCGGCGCCGACGCCCGGCGGTCGATCTGACCCGCCTTGACGGCACGGGATAGACCCTCGGAGGCGGCCACGCCCGCGGGTTCATCATCGACGAGGAGTATGCGCGCCATGTGGTGTTCCGCCCTTCTTCAAAGGTGGGTGGCGGCCCGGCGGGGGGCGCCGCGCGGACCATCAGCGTCGCACCGGGCCGCGCGCGAAGCAAGCGCCACGGCGCCGTGGCCGGTGACGACTTTGACCGAACACGCCCGCGCGACGACGTCGGCACGCCGAATTCGTCGCGGGGCCGGGGGACACGTCCCGCGTCAGGCGGCCGCGGCTGGCTCGGCGTGGCGCCGCTTGCCGAGCAGCTCGACCAGCGCGGGGCGCAGCAGCGGATGCCGGAAGGCGTAGCCGCTCTCGAGCGTCCGCACCGGCATCGCCCGCTGGCTGGCCAGCAAGACGTCATCGGTCATCGAGCCGAACGCCACCCGCAGCGCAAAGGCCGGGGCCGCCAGCACCGTCGGACGGCCCAGCGCCTCGCCGACCGCCCGCACGAACTCGGCGTTGGTCGCGGGCTCGGGCGCCACCGCATTAAAAGCGCCCTGCATCGACTCTTGCGCCATCGCGTGGCGCAGCAGGCCGACCTCGTCCTCCAGATGGATCCAGG
>DASRLC010000369.1:0-3771 GCA_035648655.1 Polyangia bacterium | reverse complement strand
CCCCAGGATCGTCCCCGCGCCCGTCCCCGCGCCCGTCCTTGCGCCGAAACATCGACCGGAACCTGGGCGCGACGATCGGCCTGCCGCTCTGTCCTCGGTCTGGCGCTCTGGTTGACGTCGGCTCTGCGCGCGGCGCCGGCGCGGGCCTACGATCCCGCCACCACCCACGCCGGCCTGACCGAGCGGGCCGTGCTGGCCTCCGACCTGCAACGCGCGCTGTCGCGCCGATTGTCGCGTCCGCTCGGCCTCTTCGAGCCGGTGGTGTTGCGGCGCTCCGATCTGTCCGGCGGTGAAGCCCGCAGCTTGGGCGGCCGCCTCGACGCGCTCGATCCCGCCGGCGGCTACCGGCCCAGCGCCGACGGCGTCGCGCCCGCGCTGGCCTGGATCGTCGCCGGCACTGTGATCGCCGAGACCCCCGCCGAGCGGGGCCAGAACCTCTTCTTCGATCCGACGCGCGGCAACGGCCTCGCGCAGGCGGGCGGTGTCTTCGGCATGGAGAACGGCCTGCGCATGTTGTTCGACGCCGGCGGCCTGCGCGGCGCGGCCACCGGAACCAACTTCAACCTGACCGGACGGCCGTCGCCCGAGTGGCTGCTCGCGCCCGAGAACGACGTCGGCCTCGCCGCTTTCTACGACCAGCTCGAGCTGGCGGTGGCGGGCGAGCTGCCCGGTCCCCGGGGCACGGCGCTCGCGCGGGCGTTGCTGGCCTTGGGCGGAACGTTGGCGGTGCTGGAGGACGCTGGCGAGCCGGCCCACGTCCGCAACGATTTTCGCGCCGCCTTTTTGGAAAGCGGCGGCGCGAGCCCGTTCGATCGCGGCTCACCCTTCGAGCGCTACGTGGCCGAGACCTTCGGGCGCACCGGCGTTCCGGCGGCGGGCGCGCCGGTGAGCCGCCCGACGGTGATGGCCTATCTCACCGCCTCCGACCGACAGGGGCTGGCCGATCGGACCCAGCGGCGATTCTTCTCCGACGGCACGCTCCCCGAGGACGGCATCGTCGACCGCGACACGACCGGCGCCGACGTGATGCGCGACGCGCGCCAATCGCTGGCCTATGGATTGCCCGCGCTGCCGCACCTCGATCTGCGGGGCCTCGGCGACAAGCGCTACGTCTACGCCAGTGCGGAGGCAGATCGATCCGTCGGTGGCGCGCCGCCGCTCAAACGCCGACGCCTGCTGGCCTACCTGCGGGTGCCGGGCCGGGTGCGGTTCTACCTGGACGGCAACGTCTACGACGACACGGCGCGCACCTTGTTGCCGGAGATTGGCGCTTACGGCGCGGGCCTCATCAACCATTTGTTTCGCGCCGAGATCCACCTCGACGTGGCGGGCGATGTGGTGGCGGTGTCGGTCACCGATCCACGGGGCGACCTGCGCAAGGGCGAGGTGCGCCTCTACGCCGAGGACGCGACCGGGCGAAGGCATCCCATGGCGACCACCCCCGCGGCCACCACCCCGACCAGCTTCACGATCCCCGCCGGGACCCGCCGGATCGCGGCGGTGCTGCGGGGCCAGGACGTGGCGGGGGAGCTGGTGGCGGTGGCCGAGCAGCCGGTCCGCTGAGCACCGCCAGCCGCAAGCGGGGCGCGGGCGCGTCGGGGACGATCGCATCGAGCAGCGCCGCCGCCTCGGCGTAGGCCTCGGGATCTTCGTCGGCGGCCGCGGCATCGACCGCGCGCCGCAGTGCCTCGGGGAGACCGCCGTCGTCGACCAGCGCCTGGGCCCGCAACGAGGCGGCCCGCGCCCGATCACCGGCCGACTCGGCGGCGCGCGCCGCCCAGGCCAGGAGGCGGGCCGCGCCAGCCCCCGACTCGCAAGCCGCCGCGCGCTCGAACGCCGCCATGGCCGCCTCTCCACGCCCCCAATCGAGCGCGGCGCGCCCGAGGTCGAACCAGGGCCAAGGGTTTTCGGGATCGAGCGCAGTGGCCGCCGCCAGCGCCTCGATCGCCTTTTCCAGACGGCCGAGCCGGCTCAGCGCCAGACCGCGCGCGTGCTCGGCGTCGGCGGCCCCAGGATCGACCTTGAGCGCCCGTTCTGCCTGCCGGAGCGCGACGAGCGGCGCGATCTCCTCGCCCGACGGATCGAAGGCCTCCGACGCGTATTCGCCGTCGGGGCCGTACAAGAGCTGCTCGCGCGCGACGGTGGCGTCGAGCCAGGCGGCGAAGCTGGACCCCGCCAGCGCGCGCTCGTCGGCGCCCGACCCGTAGCGCCGGACCCGCCCATCTTCGTCGAGCGCGTAGCGATCCCCGTCGGCGGCCATCGCGAACACCAGCTCGCCCGGCCGATCGGGCGGCAGCTCCGACAACCCGACCGGCGCTCCCGGCCCCACCCCCGCCAGCAGCACCGCCTCGTGAAATAGGTCGGCGCCGTCGAACGAGCGCAGGAACGACGCGTAGGCCTCGGGCAGCGCGCCCCCCCGCGCGGCGGCTGCCCGTTCGAGATCGGCCGGGGCCGCCGGCGGCATGACCCGGATGAGCCCCGCCGGCAACCGCGCGATGGCGGCTCGGAAGCGATCGAAGAAGAGCTCGGGTCTATTCGCCTCCCGCCCGCGGGCCGCGTCCCGCTCGCGGGCGCGCGTCACTTGCCTAGCAGCGCCGGCGGAAGCGGGCTGCCCGCGGCGGCCAGCGCGGCACCCAGACGCGCCGAGACCCCGCGTCCCTGCAGGCGACCGGCGCCCGGATCGCGGCGGCCCCCGTCACCGTAGTAGGCGAGGACCACCTCGGCCGACAACTCGGCGCCGTCGGCCCGCGGCTCGGCGATCTCGACCACCCGCACACTGCCGTCGGTGGCGGCCACGACCTGCACGACCAGATCGAAGGCCTGCACCAACAGAGAGGCGGCCGCCGCCGCGGGCGCGCCCAGCGCGATCGACGCGAGCGCCGCCAGACGCGAGAGCGCGTCGGCCGGTGAGCGGCCAGCGAGGGCGGCGATGAGCCCGTCCTGACCCCGCGCGGTCAGCAGCAAGAGCTCGCCCGCTTCGGCGCCCGTGATCTCACCGACCAGCAGATGCTCGGGGCGCAAGGCGGCGGCCACGCGCAGCAGGCCGGCCTGATCCGTCACCGGCGCCAGATCCATCCAGCCCCCGCGCGGGCGGGACAGCGCCGCGCCGATGGCCACCACCCGACGCTCCACGGGCACCGCGCCCGCCAGCGCCCCCATGGCGTGCGGCAATGCGACGGCGTCTCCGACCAGCAGCAGGTTTCGGCGCGCAGCGATCGCACTCTCGAGCAGCGCGATGGCGTCCTTGGATCCCCCCGGCACCAGATCAGCAATGGCCCGATCGACCAGAACCGGCCGCCGGATCGAGGCCACCACGCCCGACGGCGCGGCGGGGGGAAAAGCCGCCGAGATCCGCGTGCCGTCCGGCAAACGGACATCGACCACCGGATTGTCCGGAGCGGGCGGCGGGAAGGCGGTGTTGGCCAGACGCCACAGCGTGTCCGCGACGGCGTTCGGATCGCCGAGCCCCGACGGGTGAAGCGCCAAGCCGGCGCCCCGATCGATGAGCACGGCGTCCGGGGCGGTGATGAGGATCTGCGTCACCGACGGATCGGCCAACAATGCCTCGAGCTCCGGCGCGGTGCCGACCTCGGCACCGGCCGCGACCGGCGCGCTTCCACCACCACCAAAGGCGGGCGCCACCGGAGCCGGCGGCGGCGCCGTGGCTCCCGGTCGGGCTCCCGGCGAGACACGACGGCCCGCGCTCTCGAAGTCCTCCTCGCCGGCGCGCGAATGCGCGAACAGACCGACGCTGCCGGTGTCCTCTTCGAC
>DASRLC010000368.1:0-4605 GCA_035648655.1 Polyangia bacterium | reverse complement strand
GAGCTATTTCGCGAGGCGCTCTGGCCGCAGCTTCCGTTTCGGTTCGACCCCCTCGGCTCGCCGCAGGTGCTGGCGACCATGGGCCGGATGCGTCTCCTCGACCATTATCGCCGGCGCTATCCGCCGTCGCAGATGGTGCTGACCGTCGTGGGCGACGTCGATCCCGCCGCAACCGTCTCGACGCTGACGTCGCTCTTCGCGGAGGCGCCGGGCGGTCCAGCTCGGCCCAAATCCGGCGCGGGCAACGGCGCCATCAATGAGGCGAGGCCCCCCGAGCCCGTGCACAGCGAGCCGGTCGCGGTCTTCCGCGCGACCGGCAAGGACGTCGCGCAGGTCGTGCTGGGTTACCCGGGGCCGGCGGTCGGCGATCCGGATCGTCTGGCCACCGAAGTGCTGGCCGAGGTGCTCTCCGCCGACGGGGGCGGACTCGAGACTGCGCTCGCCGGCGAGGCGCCGCTGGCGTACCAAGTTCAGGTGTCCGCCGCGCAGGGGGTCGAGCCGGGTTTCCTATCGATCGCGCTCGGCTGCCCGCCCGGTCGGGTGGATGCCGCCGTGGCCGCGGTGCGCGCCGCGCTGGCGCGGGTCGTCGCCGAGGGGGTCTCGGCCGACGAGGTGGCGCGCGCGGCCCGTCGGCGTGCCGGCGCGCAGGCGCTCGGGTTGCGCGGGCCGGTGGCGATCGCCGATGCGCTGGCGCTCGACGAGGCGTACGGTCTTGGCCTCATGAGCTACCGCCAGGTTCCGGCCGCGCTGGCGCGGGTCACCGCCGCCGACGTCGCGCGTGCGGCCCGCCGCCTGCTCGATCCCAAGCGGGAGGTCATCGCCGTGGTGCGGCCGGCGGAGCCGCCCGCCTCGGTGGCACGCGCCGCGGCCGCCAAGGCAGGGGGGCGCTAGCCGATGGCGGGCTGCACCGCTTGCGCCGGCGAGGTTCAGCTCGAGGACACGTTCTGCGCGCGCTGCGGGGCGCCGGTCGTCGATCCTTTCGTTGGTACGGTGGTCGGCGAGCGGTACCGCATCGTCAACCGCATCGGCATCGGCGGCATGGGCGCCGTCTACCGCGCCGAGCACACCATGATGCGCCGCGATCTGGCCATCAAGGTGTTGCTGCCGGAGCTCTCGGGCAAAGAGGAGTTCGCCCGTCGCTTCGAACGGGAGGCCGAATCGGCCAGCCGCCTCGATCACCCCAACATCATCACGGTCACCGACTTCGGCCGCACCGCCGAGGGGTCCCTGTTCCTGGCGATGGAGTTCTTGGCCGGGACCTCGCTGGCGGCCGCCATCGCGGCGGGGCCGATGCCGGTGCCGCGCGCGCTGGCCATCATGCGCCAGATTCTGCGCGCGCTCGACCACGCGCACGCCGCCGGCGTGGTGCACCGCGATCTCAAGCCCGAGAACATCATGCTGGTCGAGCGGGACGGCAACCGCGAGTTCGTGAAGATTCTCGACTTCGGGATCGCCAAGGTCACCGAGCCGCAGAGCGCGCCGGGCCGCGAGGCGCTGACCCAGGCGGGCGTCATCTTCGGCACGCCGGAGTATCTGTCGCCCGAGCAGGCGCTGGGCGAAGGGGTCGACGCGCGCGCGGATATCTACGCGGCGGGCGTCATCCTTTTCGAAATGTTGGCGGGACGCCGTCCGTTCGAGTCCGAGGACAAGGTGAAGATCATCTCCATGCACCTGTCGCACGCGCCGCCGCGCATCCGGGAGGTGAACCCGGCCGTGGAGGTGCCGATCCCGCTCGAGCAAGCTGTGCTGCAGGCGATGGAGAAGTCGCGTGAAAACCGGTTCGCCACCGCCGCCGCGTTCCTGCAGGCGCTGGAAGACGCCGAGGCGTCGATCGATCCCGAGATCGAGGCGGGGGCGACGGTTCCTGCGCGCGAGCTGTCCCGGCGTCCCGCTCGCGGACCGGCGCTAGGTTTGGCAGCGGCCGTGCTGGTGGCGGTGGTCGGCGGGGCGATCCTCGAGCACCGCGCGGGACGCCACCCGGCGGCCCTCATCGCGACCCCGAGTCGGCCGGCGCCGCCACCCGCCGATCTCGCGGCGCAGCTCGAGAAGATCGAAGCCTGGCTGGAGGACGGGAACACCGTGGCCGCGCGCCGCGCGCTCGAGTCGGCGCTGTCTGAGCGGCCCAAGGACGCGCGCGTGCGGTATATGTTGGGGCGGGTGGCTTACGCAGACGATCGATATGCCGAGGCCTTGGACGATTACCGGGAGGCAATCGCGCTCGATCCCGGCTTCCGCGGCGATCCGGTCCTCCTGAGCCATGTCGAGGCGATGTTGTCCGAGCCCAAGGACGCCGACGCGGCGCTCGACCTGGTGATCCAGCAGATCGGGGCACCGGCCGCCGACCTACTGGCCAAGATAGCCAATGAAGGGAGCGATCTGCCGCGTCGTCGGCGTGCCGCCAGCGCGCTCGGCGACATCGATCAGGAAAAGCGTGTCGATCGGGTGTCGCTGGATATGCTCGAGCTCCGCAAGGCCGCCACCTGCGAAGAGAAGAAAGACTGGGTCGAAAAGCTGGGCCAACTCGGCGATCCCAAGGCGCTGCCGGCGCTGCGCGGGCTGCGGGGCCGCCGGATGGGTCCCTTCAACATGGGCGGGACCAACGTCGCCTGCATGAAGAAGGAGCTGCCCGAGGCCATCGCGGCGCTCGACCCTCGGGATAAAAAAGCCGGGGCGACCGAGAAGAAGTCGGGGGGGAGCGAGCGGCGCTCCCGGCGCGGCCGATGACCCCGCGGCCGGCAGCCAAGCTGGGCACCGCCAAATCGAAGTCGAGCGGCGCCAAGCGCGTCAAGTACGACCCGCGCAACCTGCTGACGAGCCTGGTCCTGGTCTTCCCGCTGTTCCTCATCTACCAGGTCGGCGTCCTGTTCACGCTGCCGGTGCTCAACGGCGCCGATTTCCTGACCGTCTTCCTGTTCCGCAACCTGGGCCTGTCGACCGGGTCGTATCTGGCCTACACATTCGCGGTCGCCACCGCTTTCGCCATCGCGGTGGTGGTTCTCCGGCACAAGCAGAAGTTCGATCCGCGGCTGATCGTTCCGGTGTTCATCGAGAGCGCCATCTACGCGCTGACCATGGGGTCGCTCATCGTATTCGTGATGACCCGCCTCGGGATCTCGCCCCGGCTGGCGGGCAGCGGCGGCTTCATCACCCAGCAGGGGTTCGGGACTCGGGTGGTGATGTCGCTCGGCGCCGGCGTCTACGAAGAGACGGTCTTCCGCCTCGGGATCATGGCGGGCCTGGCGGCGCTGTTCGAGCGGCTCTTTGGCCTGCGGCGCTGGATCGCGGCCACGATCGCGCTGTTGATCTCGGCGGTGCTGTTCTCCGCCATGCACCACATTCCGCCCTACGGCGACCCGCTGCACTTGGGGATCTTCGTCTTCCGCGTCCTGGCGGGGATCTGCTTCGGCGTTCTGTTCTGGTACCGCGGGTTCGCGATCGCGGTCTACACCCACGCGCTCTACGATCTGTACGTCCTGATCGTTCGCTAGTGTGGCCGACCGGAACGCCCCGGAGGGGCGGCGGTCGCTACTTCTTGCGGGGCTTGGCGGCCTTGGCCGGCTTGGCCTTGGCCGCCGGCTTGGCGGCAGCCGCCCGAGCCGGCTTGGGCGCGGTCTTGGTCGGCTTGGCCGCTTGGGAGCCCTTGGCGGCAGGCGAGATCTTGGCGGGAACCCGGGCCTGGGCTGCCGCGGGCTTGGGCGCGGCCTTGGCGGGCGCGGCCTTGGCGGGCGTGGGCTTGGCGGGCGTGGGCTTGGCAACAACCACCGGCACTTCCTTGACCGCCTTGACCTTGCCGTTCTTCGAAATCTTGGAGTTGGACGGGTGACCGTCCCCCTCGGCCGCCAGTGGCAGGCCGGGCATGTCCTGGCGGTTGTGCACCAGCACGCGCCGCGAATCCTTGAAGGTGACCTCCGCCTTGCTGTCGGAGAGGATCTCCGAGACGAACCCCTTGCCGAACTTGGGGTGGGTCACGATCACGTTCTCGTGATAGTGCTCGCGGAACTCGTAAGGCTTGGCGTTCTTGTCGCTGTGCTTGGCGAAGAACTCTTCGAAGGTCTGCTTCTTCATCATCGCGCGCTTCTTGGCGGCGATGGGCTCGGGGACATCCTCTTCGACGTCACCCCGCGGCTTTCGGAACGAGTGCACGTCGCCGCACGGATTGCACTGTACGCGACGGATCTCGTCCTCGTATTTTGAAATGACGACGTGCGTGGTATCCCCCTTGCACTTGGGGCAATACGCCTCGACGTCGGAGCCGACCTCATCGACCTCGTCTTCAAACATGAAGTCCATACGCTTCGAGCCTTTAGAGTCCGGCTAGTAACACAGGTCCAATAGCCCTGCAACAATAAGAGGGAAAATCGCGCCCGTTCGCGGTAGAAAGCTTGGCCGACCCCATGCGCTACTTCCAAGCAAAAATCTCGGAAAATCGCGGACTTGGTGGCGGGTATTTCGTGCTGCGGCTGGCGGGCTGCGCGTCGCTCGCGGTGGCGAAACCCGGTCAATTCGTAATGATTCGAGGGGCTTGGGGACGTGACCCCCTGTTGCCCCGGGCCTTTTCTCTGCTCGCGGTCGGGGCGGGCGGGACCGCCGACATCCTAGCCAAGA
>DASRLC010000367.1:0-8301 GCA_035648655.1 Polyangia bacterium | reverse complement strand
ATGATGAAGAGCATCACCGCGTTCGACTGCGGCAGCGGGGTGGTCCGCCACGATCGGTACCGGCGATCCTCGCGCACCGGGACGATGATGGGATTCGCCGCGTCATACGAGCCGGTCATGATCTGCCGGCGCAACGCCTGGCGGAAGGTCCGCTTGAAGTGGCGCAGCGATTCGGGGCCGGCCCGCCGGATCCCGACGTAGCGGTCCTTCTGGGCGATGATCCGCTGCTTGCCCTTGGGCTCGATGCGGGGGAGCTGCAGCTCTTCGCCCATGATCTGCGCCAGCTCTTCCAGCGACAGCTCGACCTCCAGCGCGTGCTCGCCCGCCTGGTCGCCGGCCTTGCCGCTGCCGTCGGCGTTGGGATCGCCCTTGCCCAGGCTGTCGCCGACGTCGCCCTTCCCCTGCCCGACGCCGCCCCGGTCTTTGCTGCCGAAGCGGAACCGGGGGACGTTGATCTGAGGCAGCGGGATCGAGACCAGATCCTTGCCCTTTCGACCGATGAGCTCGCCCTGCGAGATGTACTTGCGCAGGTCCTGCTTGATCTTGCCGCGCACGATGTCGCGGAAACGGCCGTGATCGGGATCGATCCGCAGCGCCATCTCAGATCACCAGGTCCACGAACCGGCGGGTGGCCGCATCGTAGACCCCCAGCCGCTGCCCCTTCGCCTTGGCCGAGACGGCCTGTTCGAGCATCCCGAGCGCGCGGGTCAAGACGGCCAGCGGCTGCTCCGTCTTCAGATCCCCCATCAGCTTGATCAGCAAGGCCGCGGCCTGACCGTTGACCTCGACGTTGACGGTCGGCAGCGCCTCGAGCGTGGTGCGATCCATGCTGCGACGACCTTTCGCTCAGTCCTTCACGTCGCCGCGGGCGAAGATCGAGGCCACGAAGTTGAGGACGTCGGTGGCGCAGATCTCGCAGTAGCCGTAGTTGCGGATCATGCGGTTCTTCACCACGTCGATCTTCTCCTGGGTGTCCCGATCCACCACCGCGCTCACCAGCGAGGTCAGCTTGATGCTGTCCTTTTGGTCCTCGAACAGCTTCAGCTCCAGCGCCTTTTGCAGCCGCTCGTTGGTGCGAAAGTCGAACTGCCGCCCCTCGATGGCCAGGGCGCCGATGTAGTTCATGATCTCGCGGCGGAAGTCGTCCTTGCGCGAATCTGGGATGTCGATCTTCTCCTCGATCGACCGCATGAGGCGCTCATCGGGCTCTTCGTCCTGCCCGGTGTACTTGTTCTTGACCCGCTCCTTTTGAGTATAGGCCTTGATGTTGTCGATGTAGTTCGCGCAGAGCTTGGCGATGGCCTCTTCGTCGGCGCTAATGGCCCGCTGGACCTCGTTCTTGACGATGTCCTCGTACTCCTGCTTGACGAGGCCGAGCTGCATGCCGAAGTTCCGCCGCTGCTCGTCGTTGGTGATGAGCGAGTGGTGGCGCAGGCCCGACTCCAGCTCGTTCATGACCATGAAGGGGTTCACACACCCCTCGCCCCGGTCGCTCACCAGTGCGTTCGAGATCTTGTCTTGGATATAGCGCGGGCTGATCCCGTCCATCCCCTCGCGCACCGCCTCCTTGCGCAGCTCCTTGATGTTGTCTTGGGTGAAGCCGGGCAGCGTCTTGCCGTCGTAGAGCTTCATCTTCTGAACCAAGGTCAGCTGGTGCTTCTTGGGATCTTCGAGCCGCGTGAGCACCGCCCACATGGCCGCCATCTCCAGCGTGTGCGGCGCGATGTGTTTGCCGCGAATTTTTCCAGCGTTGTAGTCCTTGGCGTAGATCCGCTGCTCTTCGGAGACACGCGTGATGTAGGGGATATCGATTTTGACCGTACGGTCGCGAAGCGCCTCCATGAACTCGTTGGAGAGCAGCTTCTTGTACTCGGCCTCGTTGGTGTGGCCGAGGATCACCTCGTCGATGTCGGTCTGGGCGAACTTCTTGGGCTTGATCTTGTGTTCCTGCGACGCCCCCAGAAGGTCGTAGAGGAACGCGACGTCCAGCTTGAGGACCTCGATGAACTCGATGATCCCACGGTTGGCGATGTTGAACTCGCCGTCGAAGTTGAAGGCCCGCGGATCGCTGTCCGACCCGAACTCGGCGATCTTGCGGTAGTTGATGTCGCCGGTCAGCTCGGTCGAGTCCTGGTTCTTCTCGTCCTTGGGCTGGAACGTCCCGATGCCCACCCGGTCCTGCTCCGACAAGGTCATCCGGCGCACGCGGACGTGCTTGACCACCTGCGCCCAGTCGCCCTTGTACTCCGTCATGAGCTCGCGGAAGATCAGGCGGCAAGCCGGGTCCAGATCCCCCTCGATGTGGATGTGGGGTTTGCCGGGGCCGTTGAGGCCCAGCTCGACCAGCGCCTTGTCGCGCCACTCCGGCGGAAACAGGCGCAGCGGCTCCTCGTGCATCGGGCACTTGAAGGTGAGCTGCCCGCCGGTGATCTTGGCCAGCTTCTCGGGCAGCACCCAGTCGTAGGTGTAAAGCGCCCCCTCGGGCGTGCGGGAGTACTCCTCCATCCCGCGCTTGATGAGGCGGGCGATGGTCGACTTCGAGCTGCCGACCGGTCCATGGAGAAGGATCACGCGCCGTTCGGTCCCATAGCGCTGGGCTGCGCTGTGCAGGACGCTGACGAGCCGCATGAGCGGGATGTCGAGGCCGAAGATGGCGTCGCGCCCGGCGTGCTGCTCGTCCTTGAAGAAGTTGTAGCGGATGAGCCGCTTCTTGTTGTCGATGTACTCTTCCTGTCCGTAGGACAGGATCATGTCGTAGACGCGCTGGAAGGCACTGCGGGTCACCGCGGGGTTCTTGCGGACGAGCGCCAGGTACTCGTCGAAGGCACCCGACCAGTTGAGCTCCGCGAACTCCTTCAAATTCTGGAGTGCAGCGACCTTCGCGATCAGCGCGGACGCATCGCCCGCCTTGCCGGTCGATTCGGAAACGGCCATCGGGATGATCTCCTTTCAGACTCGGTCGACGGAGCAACACCGCCGACCGGCCCTAGGAACTAGAAACGGCGAGGTCTGATTGTAGCATGCCGCGACGCGGTCGCGTCGCGCGTCTGACGGTCGATCTCTCAGAAGTTTGAGGGTCTTCCGGAGATTTCCCGAGATTCCCGATCGAGTTTCGAGTCGCGGCGCCGGGAATGACGCCGAACCGTCGCCGCCTTCGCGTGGCCCGACGATTGCTTGGGGAGAGCACATGCGCGTGTCGCTCGTGCCTTTCGGACCCAAGCTGCTCGTCTCTCTCTTTTTGCTCGCCGGCGCCTGTTCGGGATCTGGCAGCGGCGGTACCGGAACGGCGCTGTCTCTGGCCGGCAGGGAGTGCTCGTGGCCTGTCGGCCTGAACGACGCGGGCGCCGGCGGCTGCCGAGCCGAGCGCGCCATCGCGCAGTGCACCGACTCGAGCGGCGACAGCTGCTTCGGCCTCTCCAACGACGTGGACTGTTCCGGCTGCGGAGACGGGTTCAGCAGCCCGGTGGATAAATGCGGCGCCGACCAGTACGGCGTGGTCTGTGGGTCCGTCGGCCCGTCCAGCACGCCGATCGGCACGCCGCCCGCGGGCTGCACCAACCAGGGCGCCACGCCGGCCGGCACCATCTTCTACTGCTGCCCCTGCAACTAGCGCTGGTCGCGAGGGCCCCTCCCAGGGACCTTTTTTTTAATAGTGAGAGAGAGAGCCGTCGATTCGGGCACGTTTGAGGGCATAGGCGAACAGGACGGCGCCGACGGGGGCCAGGACGCCCGCGAAGATCAGCAGCGCCACGAACGAATCGCGTAGATCGCCTGGGCCCGCGCCGACCAGGAGCGCGCCGCGCAGGACCGCCAGCGCGTGGGTGAGCGGCAAGATCCGGCCGACCGTCCGCAGCCAACCCGGCAGGACGGTCACCGGATACATCACGCCCGACAGGAAGAAGGACAGCGACCCGATCACCATCGACACCGGGTTCATCCGGCGGACCAGCATGGTCGAGGCGGCGGCCAGGAGGCCGAGCCCCGAGAAGGCCGCGATGATGAGCGGGATCGCGACCATCAGGGACGCCCAGTTGACCCTCGACAGATCGAGGCCGAGCAGCAGCTTGGCGCCCACCAGATAGGCCGCCGAGCGCAGCGAAGAGACCGCAAACTCGTAGACCGGCGGCGCGCCCAGCACCATCCAGGGCGCCGCCGGCGTGGCGACCTCGGCCTCCAGGGTCCCCATCATCTGCGCGACGCGGATCCGCTGCGCCAACCCGGACACCCCGACCTGCTGAAACTCGGTGCCGAGGAAGCCGATCACCACGAAGCCGAGGTAGTTGCCCCGATAAGCGGCCAGGTGCGGGTTGACGGCCGCGCCCACGAAGCGCGACAGAAACAGCAGCGAGCCCGCCGCCAGCCCGAAGCCGAAGAGCCGGATGAAGAACGCCGTCCGATAGCCGCCGAGCGCCGCCAGCTCGCGCCGGATGAAGGCGGCCAGCACCCGCAGGAACCAAGGCAGCCGTGCCACCGCGGCGGCGCTCACAGGCCCAGCTCCGCCTCGATGCGATCGGGCGCCGACTCGCCGCGCAGCCGGCCGCCGTCGAGGAACAGCACCCGATCGGCCATCGCGCGCGCCTCGGCCGGATCGTTGCTGCAGACGATGGCGGTGCGCCCGGCACCGCGCACGATGTCGTCGCGCAGGAAGGCCCGCAGGTCACGCGCCCCGCGCGGATCGAGGCCCAGCGTCGGCTCGTCGAGCAACAACACTTCCGGATCGCCGAGCAGGCCACGCGCGATCGCCAAACGCTGGCGCATCCCCCGCGAATACTCGCGGTAGGGTCGATCGGCGGCCGCCGCCAGCCCCACCCGCTCGAGCAACTCGCCGGCCCGGCGACGCCCGACCGCCACCGACGAACCGTGGAGCGCCGCGAAGTAGTGCAGGTTGCCCCGGCCCGACACCCGAAAGTGGAAGCTGCGCTCGTCGCCCACCACGAAGGCCACCCGCCGCCGAAACTCGGCGGTCCCGGCGCCGGCGTCGATGTCGGTGACCCGCGCGTGTCCCGACGACGGAAGCAGCAGGCCGCCCAGGATGCGGATGAGCGTCGACTTGCCGGCGCCGTTCGGCCCCATGAGGCAGGCGATCTCCCCGCGCGCGACCGTGAAGGAGACGCCCGCCAACGCCTCGACCGGCGCGCCGAAGAGCCGCCCGCGCAGCATCTCGCGCAGCCCGGCGGGCGACTGGAAGACCTTGCCCAACCCCTCGACGACGATGGTGGGATGCTCGGTCATGGCGCGCCAGCCAGGGGTTTGCCCCCGCGCTGGTATTTGACGACCGCGGCGTTGTGCTCGGCGACCGTCTTCGAGAAGTAGTGCGTCCCGTCGTTCTTGGCCACGAAGTAGAGATACGGCGTGTGGTCGGGCGACATCACCGCCTCCAGCGCCGCGCGCCCCGGGTTCGAGATCGGCCCCGGCGGCAGCCCCTCGTGCGTATAAGTGTTGTACGGGTTCTCGCGATCCTCGAGCTGGATGCGATGGATACGGCCGTCCCACTTGAGGCAAGCCGGCGATCGGGGGGTGGCCACCGTGCATCCATAGATGATGGTGGGGTCGGTCTGCAGCAGCTTGGGGGAGAACGTTGAAAAGTGCAGGCGGTTCATGAACACCTGCGCGATGCGCGGCCGCTCCTCGGCCCGCCCGGTCTCCTTTTCGACGATCGAGGCCAACGTGACGATCTTGGCGTCGTCGAAGCCCAGGGTGCGCTTCAGCTCGGCGACCGTCTTGGCGTGGGTCGCCCGCAGCTCGGCGAACACCTGGCGGTGCCGGCGCACCATCGGGATGAGAACCCGCGCCGGCGGCGTGTGCGGGCGCATCCGGTAGGTATCCGGGAAGAGATATCCTTCGAGCGTCGTGCCCGGCAACCCGAGCTCGGCAGCGAAGGCGGGATCGGTGGCCTTCAAGACCAGCGCCGCCTTGCCCGCGATCCCGGCGGCCTCGAAGATCTGGGCCACCTCGACCAAGTTCTTACCTTCGGGGATCACGATCGTGACCAGCTCGTCGGCGGCCCCCTTGACCAGCGTCTCGAGAATCTGCCGCGGCGAGGCCGGCGCGTTCAGCTCGTAGCGGCCGGCCTTGAAGCGACCGGCCACCCCGCGCTGGCCGGCGTAGAGGCGAAAGATGGACGGGTTGCCGATCAAACCGGCTTGGGATAGCCGCTCGGCCACCTCCCCGGCGCCCGCCCCCACCGGGATCTCGATCATCACCGGCCCCTGCGCGGTGCCGCCCGGCCGATCGCCGTAACGCCAGGCCGTTCGCGCGATGACGATCATCGCGATGAGGCCGAGCGCGGTGGTGATCGAAAAGACGATCAGCGCGCGTTTCATGGGCCGCCTCACGCGGGCTCGCCGGCCCGATGGGCGTCCAACCATCTGCGCAGGATAACCGCGGCCGCCAGCTTATCGACCACTTCCCGCCGCCGCGCGCGCGAAACATCGGCCGCCAGCAGCACCTCTTCGGCCTCCACGGTGCTGAAGCTCTCATCGATCATCTCGACCGGCACCGGCAACACGGCCCGCAGCCGGACGGCGAAGGCCTCGGCGCTCTGCGCGGCCCGTCCCCGCTCGCCGTCGGGCGCCAGCGGCAGGCCCAGGATCACCCGCGCGGCGTCCTGCTCCCGAACCACCGCCGCGATGGCGTCCAGATCGCGCTGGCCCCCCCGGCGCGGGATGGTCGCGTGCGGCTGCGCCGTCAGGCCCAGGCCGTCGGTCACCGCGACGCCGATGCGGCGCGCACCCAGATCGATGCCGATCACCCTGCGGATCACGCCGACATCTTATGTGGAACGCCCACGGGGTTCCACGCCCCACGCATGGTATAGCCCTCCCATGGCCGATCATCCGAAGGACCCGACAGGCGATTCGATCGCGCCCAGCGCGCCGCAGATCCAGATCGACGTCGATGAGGCGATCGCGCAGGGCGCCTACTCGAACCTGGTGCTCATCAATCACAACGAGAACGAGTTCGTGCTCGACTTCGCCTATCTGCAGCCGTCGACGCCGAGGGCGCGGGTCCGCTCGCGAATCATTTCCTCGCCGCGCCACACCAAACGCCTGCTGCGCGCCCTCGAGCACAACCTGCGCCGGTACGAAGAGCGCTTCGGCAAGATCGAAGAGCCCACCCCCGAGCCCTACCCCACCGGCGGGATGATCAGTTGATCGGTTGGATCGGTCGCGGCTGATAGTCGCGTGGGCGACGTCGGGCTTCGCACGGCGGCGCTCTTCGCGGGGGTTCTAAAAGACCCTCTCAGGGTCCTTTTTTACGAGTCGCGTGGGCGACGTCGGGCTTCGCACGGCGGCGCTCTTCGCGGGGGTTCTAAAGGACCCTCTCAGGGTCCTTTTTTACGAGACAGCGCCTTCCAGGGTGATGAGCATGCCGGCGCGGGTGTCGAGCTCGCACAGGGCGCCGTAGGGGAGCGCGCGGTTGCGGGTGCCGTGTCCGAAGGGCGCGCCGCGGACGACTGGGATCGGCAACCGTCCGAAGCGGTCGAGCAAGACCTCGTCGGCGGTCGGCGACTCGGTCCGGGTCGGCTCCGGTTCACGACAGCCGGAGAAGTCACCCAGCACGACCGCGCTGGCGGTTCCGAAGACGCCCGCCAGATCCAGGTGCGTGACCAAGCGGTCGAGCCGGTACGGCCGCTCGCCGAGATCTTCGAAAAACAGAATCGCGCCGTCGAGATCGGGGAGGTACGGCGTACCGACCAGCCGTGAGAAGACCTCCAAGTTGCCGCCCAACAGCGGACCACGGGCCCGCCCCGGGATGATCTCTTCCAGGTCGGAGAGGAGCGTGGCCGGTCCCGGTGTCTCCAGTCGCTCGAAGAGCGCGCGTTGATCCTCCGACGACAGGTTGCCGAGCTGGGTGACCACCGGACCGTGAACCGAGACGATCCCCGCCCGGGCCGCCATGGCCAGCAAGGCCGTGCCGTCGGAGAAACCAATCAGTGGGCGCGGACGCCGCACCAGCGCGCCCGGATCGAGAAACGGCAACAGCCGCAGGAGGCCGTACCCACCCCGCGCCATGACGATCGCGCGGGCCTCCGGATCCTCGAAGGCCCCGCTCAGCTCCGCCAAGCGGCGTTCGTCGGGGCCCGCCAAGTAGCCTTCGCGGGCGAAGATGTTTTCGTCGTAACGAACGTCGTAGCGGGCCCGGAGCACGGCCAGCCCGCTCGAGAATGGCTCGCGCGGAACCGGTCCCGAGGGCGCGACGATCCGGATCGGGGCGCCCGGCTCGAGGCGCGGCGGGCGGATCACCGCCGACGGCGCCGCCGCTTGCCGGAACCGCCGCCCGCGTCGCCTTCGTTGGGGC
>DASRLC010000366.1:0-17984 GCA_035648655.1 Polyangia bacterium | reverse complement strand
AAGATCTTGCGCAGGATGCCGCCCGACTTGGAGAGCACGACGCCGTTGCGCATGACCACCACCCGCATCCCCAGCTCGGTGGCCTTCATCGCCTCGGCTTCCCAGTCGCGCGCCAGCTCGGCGAGGAAGCCGGTGCCGGCCGGCGAGGTCTCGGTCAGGATCTCCGCCCCGCGATCGCCGTAGTAGCCGGTGCCGGAGGCCGAGATCAAAAGCCGCGGTCGATCCTTCGAGCCGCGCAGCGCATCGACCAGCGCCCGCGTGCCGACGACGCGGCTGTCGCGCAGCAGCTTCTTGCGCGCCTCGGTCCAGCGCCCGTCGGCGATCGACTCGCCCGCCAGGTTCACCACCACGTCGGCCCCCTCGAAGGCCGCCGCGGGCGGCAACCCACGGGTGGCGTCCCAGGCGTGCAGCGTGGCCGACGGCAACCGCTCGGCCGCCCGCGCGACGTCGCGGACCAACGCCGAGACGCGGACGCCGTCGCGCGCGCAGGACGCCGCCAAGGCCGTCCCGACGAGGCCGGTGGCACCGGCGATCGCGACGCCGGCCATCAGGCAAGCACCCGCGGTTCGATCGGGCGTGACATCTCCTTGCGCCCGCTCTGCTCGCGCTGGCAACTGGCTCTTGAATGCATCGTGCGATTTTGGCACGTTGTCGTAGAAACGCTCATGTCCTCTGCCCTCACCCAAGGAATTCTGGTCACGGTTCGGACCGAGTACATCGCCGAACGCTCGTCGGTTTCTTCGGGGCAGTACGCCTTCGCGTACACCGTCAACATCGCCAACCGGGGGACGGTGACCGCGCAACTCAAGAGCCGCCACTGGATCATCTCCGACGCGCGCGGCGCCGTCCAAGAGGTCCGCGGCGAAGGGGTGGTCGGCGCGCAGCCGGTCCTGCGCCCGGGCGAGGAGTTCGAGTACACCAGTTGGTGCGTGATCGCCACGCCCGCGGGGACCATGCGCGGAAGCTATCAGATGGTCACCACCAACGGCGAACGCTTCGACGCCGAGATCGCGCCCTTCCGCTTGAACCCGCCTCAGTTGCTGAATTGACCTCACCGCCGCGCCATGGCGAGCTACCCATGGCGCTCCTGAGGTTCGGATGGCATCTTTGACTGGGAGGTCGGCCGTATGGAAAGCCTGATCGCGCGCGATAAAGCGGAAGCCAAGAAGAAGGGGATCTACGCGGCCGCGGCCTGGGGCGGGACGGTTCTCCTGGGCGTCGCCAGCGCCAGCACGTTCTTGATCCTCCCCGCGGCGGCCGGCGCCGGCTACCTGACCTGGAAGTGGTTCCTGTTCCGCGCCAAGCGCGGCATGCGGTTCTGATCCAGGCACGGGCTCATTTGCCCCGGACCGGCGCGCCAGGCGCGCGTCCGGCGTGCAGGCGCGCGGGCCTGGAATTCCAAGCGCGCGCCCGGAAGGGCAAATTTCGTTCCCGAGCCACCCCGTGAGACAATCCCAGCGCAGTTAACGTCATTAGGGAGGTCACATGCGGAACGGGTCTATGGTCCTGGCAAGTCTTTTCACGGTCGCGGCACTGGTCGGATGCGGTAGCAGCAGTGGAGGCGGCGGGGGCGGCTTCAGCACCAGCGTGCCCGGTGGCACCAAGCTTTCGTCGCTGACGACGGCCCAGGCGGCGCAACTCTGCACCGACCTGACCACCTACGAGAACACGCAGTCGGCCACCCAGACGGCGGACTTCTGCAAGAGCTCTGGCATCGACGCCGCTTTCCAGGCCCAGGTCGGATCGACGGTGACCCTGACCGACGCCCAGCTGCAGAACGACTGCACGATCGGTTATACCGAATGCACCAGTGCGGACGGGGGCAGTGGCGGCGGGGCCGACTGTGATTCGACCACCTTTTCGGGGGAGCCCACCACTTGCACATCGTCCGTGTCGGACGTCCAGAAGTGCATCTCCGACATGAACGCGGCGAATGCCACCTATTACGGAGCGCTCCCCAGCTGCAGCGCCCTGACGGCGGCTACCCTGGCCTCGGCCGAAGCCACGCTCAACGGCGACGGTGGCAGCTCGAGCTCGCCAGATCCGGCCAGCTGCATGCCGATCGAGGCGAACTGCCTCAGCAAAGCCACGGCGGGATTCGTCGGCCGCAAAACGGGTGGCCACAGGAATAAGTAAGGGCTCCCGCGTTTGCGCTTGGGGGCGGCGAACAAACGTTCGCCGCTCCGGCGCGGATCTAAATCAACCATTTAGGAGAGATCGAAATGCACATGAAAGGTTTGGGGCTCGGGGGATTGTTCGCCATCGTGGGGCTGGTCGGATGCGGCAGCAGCGGCGGATCGACCGGGAGCGGCGGCAGCACCGGCACGGGCGGCAGCGGCACCACCGGCAAGGCGGGCAACACGGGCACCGCAGGGAGCAGCAGCGCAGGCCACACGGGCAGCGGCGGAACGACCGGCGCCGGCGGCGCGTTCACCACCAGCGTACCCGGCGGGACGAAGCTCACGGCTCTGACCAGCGCTCAGCAAGGCCAGCTCTGCAACGACATCGAGAACTACATCGACCACACCTTCTTCCCGGAATTCTGCAACGCGGCGGCCGCGTCCTCGCTTAACGGGGTGACCGCGGCGTATTTCGACCTCCTCGAGAATCCGAGCGCGACCGACGCCCAGTTGCGCGCGGATTGCACCGCGGCCGATGCCGACGCTGGCCTCACCGCGAGCACCTGCTCCAGCGCGCTCCTGGATGCAGGGACACAAACCTGCAACATCCCGTCGATACCGTCCACCTGCCAGATCACCGTGAGCCAGTACGCGACGTGTATCAATGATACGACTACCGGCGGCCTCCAGTACTACGCCGGGTTCCCGAGCTGCAACACGATCACCGCTGCCAGCTTGAACGCGCTCTTCGCGGCGGACGGAGGCCTCAGCGAGGGCGCTCCCGAACCGGCGAGCTGCGCCATGTACGACTCGACCTGCGACGTCGACGGCGGCACCGCGGCCATGACCAACATGAGCCCGCTGCCGAAGCTGACCCGCAAGAGGTAGCTCACCCAGACCGCTCGAGCGGCAGCCTTCGCAGCCGCCGCTCGAGCGCGAACATGACGGTGGCCTCGGCCTTCTTCCGGTGGTCGTGGCCGAACAGGTGACACAGGCCGTGCACCGCCAGGCGCTCCAGCTCGGCGCCGAGGCGTCGGCCGTGCGCGCGGCGGCGGGCGGTCTCGACCGAGATGACGATGTCGCCCAGCGCGATGCCGTCGCCGGCCGGATCGCCCTCGCCCGCCAAAACCTGCAGGTGAAAGCTGAGCACGTCGGTGGCGCGATCGTGTTTCCGGTAGTCGCGGTTGAGGATCCGGATCTCTTCGTCGTCGGTGAAGACCAGCGTGGCCGACGAGCGCGCCCGCCCGAGCGCGCGCAGCGCCAGCCGCAGCCGCTCCGCCACCCGGCGCCGCGTCGGCAGGTCGAGCGCGCGGCCGGCCCGCCCGCGCACCAGCGTCGAGACCGGCACGCTCAGATCACCTTCTTGTAGACCTCGCCGTCGACGAAGACGCGGAAGAGCTGCGCGTCGCACTTGCCGGCGTGGACCTCGGATTCGATGATCGAGAGCGCCCGATCGATCGGCACCGCTTTCTTGTACGGACGGTCCGAAGCGGTCAGCGCGTCGAAGATGTCGGCGATGGTCATGATCCGCGACTCGATCGGAATGTCGCCGGCACCCAGGTGATGCGGATAGCCGGTGCCGTTCAGGTACTCGTGGTGCGCGGCCGCGATACGCGGCACGTCGGCGTAGCGTCGCCCCCAAGGGATGGTGCTGAGAAACTTGTAGGTGTTGGTCACGTGGCGTTCGATCTCGACCCGCTCGATCTCGGTCAGGCTCCCCCGCCGCACCTGTAACGCCGCGACCTCGTCGCTCTCCAGGTAAGGCCTCAGCTCCCCATTCGGCGCCAGATAGACCAACCCGGCGATCTCCACCAGACGCTCGAATCCCCCTTGGTCCAAGACCGTCGGCTCGTTGACCCGGTTCACGAAGGCCCAGGCCTCGTCGATCTCGTCCATCCTCCGACCGAGCTCGGCGTCGATCTCGCCGAACCGCGCCGGCAGATCGTTCTTCGACAGCTCGAGGGCGACCCGCAGCTTGCGCTCGGCGTGCTCCACCTCGAGCGCCTTCTTGATGTACGAGAAGCGCAGCTTGACCAGCTGCCGATCCTCTTCGTAGAGCTTCTTGGCCTTGACCAGCACCTTCTCGCGCACCCCGACCTTGCCAAAATCGTGGAGCACGCCCGCGTACTCGATCTGCTGCAGCTGGGTTTCCGTAAATCGCACGTCGGCGAACGATCCGTCCGTGATGGCGTCGATCTTCTTGGCCAGCTCCACCGACAGCGTCGCGACGCGGCGCGAGTGGCCGGAGGTGGTCGGGTCCCGCGACTCGATCGCGATCACCGCGGCGTCGACGAAGCCATCGAAGAGGTTCCGGATCTCGTCGTAGAGGCGCGCGTTTTCCAGCGAGACCCCCGCCTGCGCGCACCAGGCCAGCGCCAGCTCCTCGGTCCGCTGGTCGAACGGGATGACCTCGCGATCGATAGCGGCCGGGGCCAGGACCCGATCGGGGTGGCGCTTCTTGTTGATGAGCTGGACGACCCCGATCACCTCGCCCATCGCCGACAGCATCGGCACGGTGAGCATCGAGCGGGCCCGGTATCCGGTCTTGTCGTCGAAGCTGCGGTTGTGGCGGAAGGTCGGCGTGCGCCCCGCCGCCCCGGGGGTAGCGGCCTGCAGCAGGCGGGCCAAGTCCGGGATGTTGATCGGCTGTCCGGAGAGCGCGGCCTGCCCGACGATCGACTTGTCGTCGACCGGCAGGGTGAACTCCTTGAAGTCGATCTTGATCGAATCGTTTTGTGACAACATGAAGCGCAGCCGCTTGGGCACCGCGGCGCGGTGCTGATCCTCTTCTTCGATGACGTAGACGCTGCCCGCGTCGGCGCCGGTGACCTCGCGGCACTTTTGCAGGATCAGCGCCAGCAGCTTGCCGATGTCGCGTTCGGAGGCCAGCGCGCGCGAGGTGGCGACCAGCTCCGCCAGCTCGTAGCGCGATCGATCGGCCGCGGCCTGCTCTTCGGTGGGTGGCGCCGGAGGCTCGCTCACCGCTCCAGATTACCTCAAGCGGGGCCCGAACCGGGCCCTGGCTTGGGCTTGGCGCCGTCGTAGGCCTTGATGATCTGCTGCACCAGGGGATGGCGCACCACGTCCACCTCGGTGAAGTAGCGGAAGGCGATCCCGGGGATGTGGGAGAGCAGCGCAATGGCCTCGTTCAACCCCGACTTGCGGTTGTCGGGCAGATCGATCTGGGTCACGTCGCCGGTGATGACCGCCTTCGATTCGAAGCCGAGACGGGTCAGGAACATCTTCATCTGCTCGTTGGTGGTGTTCTGGGCCTCGTCGAGGATCACGAAGGCGTCGTTGAGCGTCCGCCCGCGCATGAAGGCGATCGGCGCCACCTCGATGAGCCCCCGCGCCACCAGCTGGTCGGCCTTTTCGAAGTCCATCATGTCGTGGAGCGCGTCGTAGAGCGGCCGCAGGTACGGCGAGACTTTCTCTTCCAGGTTGCCGGGGAGAAACCCGAGCCGCTCACCGGCCTCGACCGCCGGTCGGGTCAGGACGATCCGCTTGACCTGCTTCTCCATGAGCGCGCGGATGGCCAGCGCCATGGCCAGGTAGGTCTTGCCGGTGCCGGCCGGGCCGATCCCGAACACGATGTCGTGCCCGCGGATGGCGTCGGCGTAGCGCTTCTGGGCCAGGCCCTTGGGGGAGATCGGGCGCGCGCGGCCGGCCACCAGGATCGTGTCGTGGAAGACGTCGCGCAGGTCGACCCCCGCGTCGGCGCGCAAGGCGACCGCGGCGCGGCCGATGTCCTCGGGGCTGATCGACGTCCCGCCGCGCGCCATGCCGTAGAGCTGCTCCACCAGGCTGCGCGCGATCGAGACCCCCTCCCCGGGACCCACGATGGTCAGATCGTTGCCGCGGCTGTGAACCTGGGCCCCGGTCTCGCGCTCGATGATCTTGAGGTTGGCGTTCCGCTCGCCAAACAGCGCGAGGGCGACTCGGTTGTCTTCCAAGGTCAGGCGCTCGGTGACCAGACCCTCGGGTGTCGTGTCGCTCAACGTCCATCGAGATAGCACGCCGCTCGGGCGCGTTCAAACCTCGGCCCAAAAGCGCTATGCTGCGCCCCCGTGCCGACGACGCCACCGACGCCGACGCTTCCGGATCTGACGCCGCTGCCGGGCAAGCAGACCGGCGCCGCGGTGAGCCAGCTCTGCGGTCTCATGCAGCGCCTCCTGGCCGAGGGCGGTTGTCCCTGGGATCGCGAGCAGACGCTGCAGACGCTGGTCCCCTACCTGGTCGAAGAGACCTACGAGGTGGTCGACGCGTTGGCCAGCGGCGACGCCGACGATCACCGCGAGGAGCTGGGGGATCTGCTGCTGCAGATCGTCTTCCAGTCGGAGCTGCGCTTCTCCGAGGGGAAATTCGGGATCGACGACGTCGCGCGCGGCATCGTGGCCAAGCTGGTCCGGCGCCACCCCCACGTTTTCCCTGTATCTGGGACCCTCGGAGGGTCCCAGGCCCCCCGCGATGAGGGCGAGCCGGCCGAGCCGTCTCTCCCTCGACGCGATCTGGTGGCCGTCAAGGACAGCGGCGACGTGCTGGCCAACTGGGCCAAGCTCAAGGCCGTCGAGAAGGCCGAGAAGGGCAAGCACGGCGCGCTCGACGGCATCCCACAGAGCGCGCCGGCGCTGCTGCGGGCCACGCGGGCGGGTGAGAAGGCCGGCGCGGTGGGGTTCGATTGGACCGACGCCGAGGGCCCGCGCGCCAAGATCGACGAGGAGCTGCGCGAGCTCGATGAAGCGCGCCGGGGTGGAGATCGGGCGGAGATGCAGCGGGAGCTGGGCGATCTGCTGTTCTCGACGGTGAATCTGGCGCGGAGGCTGGGGCTCGACGCCGAGCAGGCGTTGCGCGACGCGACCGACCGCTTCGCGGGCCGCTTCGGCCACGTCGAGCGGACGCTGGCCGGGCAAGGGCGCGCGATCGCCGACGCTTCGCCCGACGAGCACGAGCGACTTTGGCAAGCCGCCAAGCAGGCCGAGAGCCTAAAGTAGCGCCCGATGTCCTTTCCCTCGCCGCGCCCGACTTCCCGCCCGAGCTCGACCGGCTTGCCCTTCGATTGGATGGAGCCGCGGCGTACCTCGGAGCGGCCCAAGATCGACCGGGCCCGGCGGGAGGCCATGTACCGGATCGAGCTGGAAGAGCGGGCCGCCCTGCTCCACCGCCTCGGCTACAGCCGGGAGCGGACGCGCGCGCGTCTGCTGGCCAATGTCGACTGGGATTTCGGCGCCTCCGCTCCGCTCGATGCGGGGGCCGTCGAGGCGATCATGGAACGGGTGTTCGGCCCAAGCACGCCCGGAAAATCCACCCCACGCGGCAAAGGAGGCCCCCGATGAGACAGAAGCTCGGTAGTGCGATCGCGATCGCGACTTTTTTGGCCACGGCGCTGGGCGCCGTTGGCTGCGGCGTCAACGAAGACCTCTACAACGCGACCGTCAAGGATCGCGACGCGCAGAAACAGAAGCTGGCCAGCACGCAAAGCGATCTCGACAAGGAGCGCGCGCGGCACCACAAGGATGTCGACGCCCGCGACGCGCGGCTCCTGGTGCTGACCAACAAGCTCGAGTCGCTGGGGCAGAACGTCTCGCGGCTCGAGACCGAGCGGGGGAACCTGGGCGGCGAGCTCGAAGAGGCCCAAAAGCGGATGGAGGAGCTGAAGAAGGCCCAAGCGCAGGCCGAGGCGCGCGCGGCCCAGTTCCGCAAGCTGGTCACCCAATTCAAGGCGCTCACCGACGCCGGCAAGCTGCAGGTCGAGATCCGCGAGAATCGGATGATCGTCCGCCTGGGCGACAAGATCCTGTTCGACCCCGGCAAGACCGATCTCAAGCCGGAAGGAAAAGACGCGCTCACGCAGGTGACCGCGGTGCTCAAGAATCTGCCCAACCGCGACTTCCAGGTCGCGGGGCACACCGACAACGTGCCCATCAAATCCAAGCGCTTTCGGTCGAACTGGGATCTCTCGACGGCGCGCGCGGTGGAGGTCACCAACTTCATGATCGGCGCCGGGATGGAGCCCAAGCGGCTGTCGGCGGCCGGATACGCCGATCAGTCGCCGGTGGCGCCCAACGACTCGCCCGAGGACATGGCCAAGAACCGGCGCATCGAGATCACGCTCGTTCCCAACCTCGACGATCTGCCCCCCATCGACGACGCGCTCAAGGACACGCCGAAGGCCGCTCCGACACCGGTCGCCACGCCGCCGTCGTAGTGACAGGGCGGCCCGGACCGTCATTCCGGCCGATCCGGTCATTGCACGGTGGTATGATTATGAGTCATGGCGCGTGCTGTCACCGTACGAGGTCGGCTTTCGGATCCCCGCCACATTGAGCTCGACGAGCCCGTGGATAACTTGACTGGCGCGGTCGAGATCGTGGTCCGGTCCGCAGAACTCTCCGGCGATCGCAGCGGGATTGCCCTCATTGGTCTCTGTGCCGATCTAGGCCGTGCGCCGTCTTCCGAGCAGATTGACGAAGCGCGCCGGGAGTTGTGGGCCGGTTTCCCGCGCGACGACGTCGGATGATCGTCGCCATCGCCGATACCCACGCGCTGGTCTGGGCGCTCTTCGGAGATTCCCGACTGTCGAAGGCGGCACGTGATGCTCTATCTGTCAGCGGTGGCGCACAGATCGGCGTGTCGGCGATTTCCTTCGCCGAGATCGTCTACTTGGAGGAAAAGAACCGTATCCCGACAGGAACGTTTGATCGCCTGCAAGCCGCGATCGTGACGCCCGCAGGACCGCTCTCCGAGGTTCCGATCGACACTGCGGTCATCACAGCGATGCGCCACGTCTCCCGCGCCAGTGTTTCCCGACCTACCGGATCGACTCATCGCTGCGAGCGCGCGCCTTCTCGGTGTTCCGCTCGTGACCCGTGACGGAAAGATCCGCGCGTCCGGCCTCGCAACTATCTGGTAGGCGAAATGATGACGGGCCTGTCCGACTGGCAAAGGAAGTCATGGACGAAGCAGCCGCTCTCGCTTCGTCTTTCTTTCGCAGCGAGGATGGTCCGCCGCGCCTATTTCATTACACGTCTGGGGACGGTCTCATCGGCATACTGAAGACGCGCAGCCTTTGGGCCTCTCAGGCCACCATGCTCGACGACGCCCGCCAAGTGCATCATGGCAGGGATACCGATCCACCAACAAAGGTGTTCAAAATTGACACCAACGGGGACTACGCGCCTATTCCGTAATCCTCCCGTCCCGTTTGTTTCGATCAAACGTTTTCGCCGAGCAGGCGCAGGACCTCGGGGGTATAGCGGGCGCCTTCCAGGTGCAGCACCAGCGGCGGCTCGATCGTGAGCGGCCGCCGACCGCCCCGCTCGGCCTCGACCAAGATCCGCGAGGCCGGCCGATCGGCGTAGGGGTGAACGGTGCGCAGGCGCGAGGCCGGTAGGTCGCGCGCCCGCAGCTCGGCGCAAAGCTCGGCGATGCGCGCGGCCGGCAAGATGGCCGCCACCCGTCCGCCCGGACGAACGGCCCGCGCCGCGATCTCCACCCACTCCGGCAGCGCCAGCGTGATCTCGTGGTAGGCCAGCGCCCGGGCTTGTTCGGGCGACGGTGGCCCTTCATCGACGGTTCGATACGGCGGGTTGGTGGCGATCAGGTCGAAGCGCGCGGCGCCCAGCGACGGGGCCAGCGCGCGCACGTCGCCCTCCAGCACATCCAGCCGTTCGCACCAACCGTTGGCGTCGCGCCCGCGCAGGGCCAGCTCACGCAACTGTGGCTGCAGCTCGACGGCCACGCCGGTCGCCGCGGGATCGCGGGCCAGCAGCAGAAACGCCAGCGCGCCGGTGCCGCACCCGATGTCGAGGAACCGGCCGAACGGCGGCGTCAGGAAACCTGCCAACAGGATCGGATCGAGGCTGGCGCGGGGACCACGGCGGGGTTGAAGGAGGCGGATCCGACCGCGCAGCAGCGCGTCCTCGGTGACGTCGCTGTCATCCAGCTGCGCGGCTGCGGGCTCCGACACCGGTCGGTCCTCTCCGCTTACCGCGGCGCCGGACCGTCCAGCCCATACATGAGCAGGCCGGTGGCCAACTTGGGCTGGAAGTAGGTCGATTTCTGCGGCAGCACCAAGCCGGCCTCACAAACGGCCAGAACCTCTTCGACCTTGGTCGGATTCATCAAGAATGCCGCCTGCACCTCACCGGTGGCGACCCGCGACAGGGCCTCGGCGGTGACGTGGGTGTAGGCCAGAAAAGACTGATCGGCCAGCGCGGCCGCGTCGATGCCCAGCAGCGAGCCGAGGATCACACCGTGCAGGACCGTCACGTCCAGCTTGCGCAGCGCGGGCGGCCCCAGCGCCGACAGATCGACGTACGACTTGAGCGTGAACCAGGTGGTCGTCGCCCGTCCCGGGACCCGCGCCGCGAAGACCACCCCACCCGTTCCGTCGCGCCCGAGGCGCGCCTCGATCGCCTCCGCCGTGCCTTCGGAGCCTTCGACGATGTCGAAAGCCGGCGCGGCCGCGGCACAGAGCGCGGCGAAGTCGAAGTCGGGCAGCTCGCGAAGCAGACGATGCACCGGCAGCACCAACAGGCCGGGATCCTCGGCGCGGGCCAGGAACATCATCGCGAAGTCGGCCGCCGCCGCGCCGGCCGCGAAGTCCAGCGCCCGCAGCTCCGGGCCCAGGCACAGCATGGTCTCGTAGCGGTGGTGGCCGTCGGCGATCAGGATCTGCTTGTCGGCCAACACCCGCGCCAGGCGGCCGATGGCGGCCGACGCCCCCAGCCGCCAGACGCGGTGTCGAATTCCGTCCGGCGTCGTGGCGTCGATGGTAGGAACGACCTCGGTGGCGTTGTCGATCACGCCGCGCGCGGCGCCGTCGGCGTCTCGAAATAGGCCGAAGATCGGCGAAATTTGGGTGTGCGTGGCCCGCAGGAGTCGCAGGCGATCCTCCTTGGGGCCCGAGAACGTCTTTTCGTGCGGCAACACGATGCGCCGCTCGAACGGCTCCAGGCGCACGGCCGCGAAGAACCCGCGGCGGGTGTGTCGGCGCCCGGCCCAGTCGAACTCCTGCTGGTGGACGTAGAAGGCGGGCGTCGGATCGAGGCGCAGCGATCCGTCGGCCTTCCAGGCCGTGAGCGCCCGCGCGGCGGCGGCATAGCGCACGTCGGGCTCGCCCCGCGGCAGCTCGAGCCGCACAACATTTTCGGGCGACCGCCCCTCCAGCGCCGTGTGCTCGGCTTCGCCGATGACATCGTAAGGCGGCGCCAAGACGCGTCCCAGATCGCCGACCCGCGCCGGATCGTAGCGAAGTCCCGCGAATGGAACGATGTCGGCCACGGCCCGCCTTCCGCGACTATCGCACGATCCCGGCGCTCAGTCGCAATCGCCGATCTCGATCGCGCCGCGGCGCAGAACCTCCAAGCGATCGCCCCGAATTCGGATCAGCGTGCTGGGCGCGCCGCCGGTGGTGGGGCCGCCGTCGAGGATCTGGCAGGCGTCGCCCAGGACCGCCCGCACGGCTTCGGCGTTGGTGGGCGGCGGGCCGCCGGCGGGGTTGGCGCTGGTGGTGGTGAGTGGGCCGCCGAG
The DNA here is from genome assembly GCA_035648655.1 of Polyangia bacterium. GTDB lineage: Bacteria > Myxococcota_A > Polyangia > Fen-1088 > Fen-1088 > JADGRB01. The sequence continues at coordinate 6,333 of DASRLC010000366.1, read as the reverse complement.
CGCAACCACCAGCGCGCGCGCGAGCGGGTGCGACGATTGACGGACCGCCACGCACCCATCGGAGAGCAGCGCGGGCGGCAGCCCGTCGCGCGCCGGCAGCGCGATGGTCAGCGCGCCCGGCCAATGCCGGCGCATCAGCTCGACGGCGCGCAGCGGGATCTCGGCGCAGAGCCGCGCCAGCATCGCGTCCCCCTCGATGAGGACCGAGATGGCCTTTTCGCCGCGCCCTTTCCCTTTGAGGGCGCGCAGCCGCTCGAGCGCCGCCGCGTCCAGCGCGTCGACACCGAGTCCATAAAACGTCTCGGTCGGATAGGCCACCACCTCGCCGCGCCGGAGCGCAGCCACCGCGACCTCGAGGTCCCCGAGAATCAAGTTGCCGGTCAGGCCTTGGTCCCCGTATCGAGGCGAACCTCGGCGTCGCTCTCGAGGACCTTCTGGCGGCGCGCCGAGCGCTCGGCCTCGATCTTCTCCGCCAGGGCCGGATCCGCCAGCGCCGCGATCTGTGCCGCCAGCAGCCCGGCGTTCTCGGCGCCGTTGACCGCCACCGTCGCCACCGGCATGCCGGGCGGCATCTGCACCGTCGAGAGCAGCGAATCGAAGCCGCTCAGGGCGCCGTTGGCGATCGGCACGCCAATCACCGGGCGCGTCGTGTGGGCCGCCACCGCGCCCGCCAGGTGCGCCGCGCCGCCCGCGCCGCAGATGAAGGCCTTGACCCCCCGGCGGACGGCATCCTTGACGAAGGCCGCCGTCTCCGCGGGCGTGCGGTGCGCCGAAAGCACCCGCACCTCGACCGCCAACCCCAGCTTCTGGCAGATGCGGGCCGCTGGTTTCATGATCTCGAGATCCGACTTCGATCCCATCATCACCGCCACGTCGATCTTCTGGTTCTCGCTCATGCGCTCTTGGTCCCCCGCAGGCCGATGTCTCGGCGAAAGTGCATCCCGTCGAAGTGAATCTGTGCGATGGCCCCGTAGGCGCGTTCGCGCGCGGCCCTCGGATCGGCGCCGGTCGCCGTGACGCCCAGAACCCGCCCACCGGCGGTCAGCAGGCGGCCGTCCGTCGCGCGCGTCCCGGCGTGAAAGACCATAAAATCATCCGCAGGGCCAGGAAGCCCCGCGATCGCGTCGCCCAGCCGAGGCGAGGCCGGGTAGCCCGCCGAGGCCAACACCACGCACACCGCGGCGCCGGGCTTCACGGCGGGATTGCCGGGCGGCATCGCCCCGGCGGCCGCGCCGGCCAGCCAGGGAAGCAGATCTTCGTCGAACCGCATCAGCACCGACTGCGTCTCGGGATCACCGAACCGGCAGTTCCATTCGATCACCACCGGGCCGCGATCGGGGATCAGCATGAGCCCCCCGTAGAGGATCCCCTGAAATGGCCGGCCGGATTCGGTCAGCGCCCGCAGCGTCGGCACGAACAACGTCTCGAGGATGGTCTGCGCCAGCGGCGCGTCGACCAGCGCCGACGGCGAGACGGTTCCCATCCCGCCGGTGTTGGGCCCGCGATCGCCGTCGCCCACCGCCTTGTGGTCCTCCGAGGACGCCAGCAGCGCCAGTCGGCGGCCGTCGCAGATCGCCATCATGGTGACCTCGCGCCCGACCAAGCGCTCCTCGATCACGATACGCGCGCCGGCCGCGCCGAAGGCCTTTCCGCTCAGCATCTCGCGGGCGGCGATCTTGGCCTCGTCGCGGCTGGCGGCGACGACCACGCCCTTACCGGCGCAGAGCCCATCGGCCTTGACCACCACCTGCCCCGGCTGCGCGTCGATGAAGGCCTCGGCGGCCGCCAGATCTTCGAAGACGCCGAAGGCTGCGGTCGGCACGCCGGCCTCCGCCATCAGCCGCTTGGCGAAGGCTTTCGAGCCCTCGATGGCGGCGGCGGCGCGCGACGGGCCGAAGAACGGGATCTGGGCGCCCCGCATGGCGTCGCCCAGGCCGGCCGCCAGCGCCACCTCCGGACCGCAGACCACCAGATCGATCCGCTCGGCCACCGCGATCGCGACCAGCTCGGCGACAGCTTCGGCCGCGATGGGCAGACAGGTGACCCGCGGCAGCGCCGCGATCCCCGGGTTGCCGGGCGCCACCCACAGCCGCTCGCAAAGTGGGCTCGCCGCGATCTTCCAGGCCAGGGCGTGCTCGCGCCCGCCCGCTCCGACCAACAGGACACGCATGCTCAGTGCCGGAAGTGCCGCTCGCCGGTGGCCACCATCGCCATCCCGTGCTCGTCGGCCGCCGCGATGGCCTCGACATCGCGGACCGAGCCGCCCGGTTGGATGGCCGCCACCGCGCCGGCCTTGGCGGCCTCGTCGACGCCGTCGCGGAACGGGAAGAAGGCGTCCGACGCCACCACCGAGCCGCCGAGCGGCGCGCGCGCCTTGGAGACCGCGATCCGCACCGAGTCGACGCGCGACATCTGACCGGCGCCGATCCCCAGCGTCCGTCCCCCAGCCGCGAAGACGATGGCGTTGGATTTGACGTGCTTGCAGACCCGCCAGGCGAAGTCGAGATCGGCCAGCTCGGCCGGCGTCGGCGCACGCTTGGAGATCACCTTGGCGGCGGCGGCGGCGGCGGTGTCGCGATCGCGCGTCTGGACCAGGAAGCCGCCCGCTACACTGCGCAGCTCGAAGGCGCCCTCGGCGTCGGGCGCGATCTCGCCGGCCAGCAGGCGCAGGTTCTTCTTGACCCCCAGCAGCGTCAGCGCCTCGGGCGCATAGCCCGGTGCGATCACGCACTCGAGGAAGGTCTCCGACAGCTCGCGGGCCAGCTCGGCGTCCACGGTCCGGTTGACCGCCACGATGCCGCCGAAGGCCGACACCGGATCGGTCTCGCGGGCGCGCCGATAGGCGTCGGCGATCCCACGGTCCGACAGCGCGACGCCGCAGGGGTTGTTGTGCTTGACGATGGCCGCCGCTGGCTTCGCGAACTCGGCGCACAGGCGCATCGCCGCGTCGAGATCGAGCAGGTTGTTGTACGACAGCTCCTTGCCCTGCAAGACCTCGGCACGCGCCAGCGAAGGACCGACCACGCCGTCGAGCGCGTAGAACGCCGCCTTCTGGTGGGGGTTCTCGCCGTAGCGGAGCGCGCGCGTCAGCGTCCCCGAGATCACCAGCGTCTCCGGAAAATCCGCCAGCGGAGCGTCCGGCGTCGCGAGCCGTCCCAGGTGCGAAGCGATCGCGCCGTCGTAGGCGGCGGTGTGCGCGAAGGCCTTGCGGGCCAGGCGGAAGCGGGTCGCGGCCGAGATCTCGCCTTCGGCGTCGATCTCGCGCAGAACGACGGCGTAGTCGGCCGGATCGACGATCACCGCCACCCGCTCGTGGTTCTTGGCCGCCGAGCGGATCATGGCCGGCCCGCCGATGTCGATGTTCTCGATGACCTCGTCGAAGGGGGCGCCGCGCGCCACCGTCTCGCGGAAGGGATACAGGTTCACCACCACCAGATCGATGGGGACCAGGCCGGCCTTCTGCATCTCGGCGCGGTGGGCGGGCGTGGGCCGGCCCAAGATTCCGCCGTGGACCCGCGGGTGCAGCGTCTTGACGCGGCCGTCGAGGATCTCGGGGGCACCCGTGAAGTCGCCGACCTCGCGCACCGGCACGCCGGCCGAGGCCAGCGCGCGGGCCGTCCCGCCCGTCGACAAAATTTCGAGCCCGGCCGCCGAGAGGTGGCGCGCCAGATCGACCACCCCGGTCTTGTCCGAGACCGAGATCAGCGCCCGCGAAACCTTGGCCAGATTCGTCATGAAGCTGGGCCCGTTTTTAGCACCATCCGCGCTGTCGGGGGCGAGGTTTGCGCGCCGGTCGGCGAATCTATTCCACGCCGGCGCGGCGCCGCAGATCGGCGGCCTCGGATTTCGACAGATCGCGCCATTCGCCCATCGCCAGGCCCTCGAACGACAGCCCCCCCAGGCGGATCCGCGAGATCTTGAGCAGCGAATGGCGGATGACGTCGCCGCCGCCCTTGAGCGCGCGCGGCCGCGCCTCGGAGACCACCATCTCGACCCAGGTGTTCTTCTCGGTGACCGCCAGGCGTGCCACCGACGCCGGCTTGATCGCGCGGCCCTCCCAGCGCCACCCTTTGAGCAGGCGCTCGACCTCGTCGTCTCCCACGATTCCCTGCAGCTTGAGGTGATAGGTCATGGGCACCTTGCCCGATTTGGTCATGGCCTGCGCCAGCGCCCCGTCGTTGGTCAGCAGGATCACCCCCTCGGCCGGAAAATCCAGCGGCGCCACCACCTGCAGCCCCGGCTCGGCGTCGCGGACGTAGCGCGCCAGCGTCGGGCGCTTGGTGTCTTTTGCCAGCGTCGCCAGGCAGGCGCGCGGCTTGAGCAAGAGACGATAGATGGGGGTGTCGGCCACCACGCGGCGCCCCTCGACCTCGACGCGATCGTGCGATCCGACCGTCGAACCGAGGGTGCTGACGACCACCCCGTTGACGCGCACGGCACCGCTGGCGATCAGCGTCTCCGCCTTCCGCCGCGAGGAGATCCCCGCCTGCGACAAGAACCTTTGCAGTCGCACGCGCTAGTCGGCGGTCCCTTCCGGGGCCGCCCCTTCCGACGCTGCCGTCGCTGCCGATCCCGCCGCGGCGTGCGCCGTTTGATCCGCCAAGTCCGGCAAGTCCGGTGAGGCCGGCGCCTCTTCCTCGCGCGGGGCGGCGGCCCGGGTCGCCGCCGTGGCCGCGTTCTCGAGATCGGCCAGCAGGCGATCCTCCTCTTCCGGATCGGGCTCGCGGATTGCGGCCGCCTGCTGGCGCACCGGCGACGGCGACGGCGGCTCGGCGCTCGGCGGCGTGGCCGCGTCGACCTTGGCCATCTCGGCTGCGCCCAGCTCGTGAAATTCGCGCAGCGTCGGCAGCTCCGAGAGATCGCGCAGGCTGAACATGCGCAGGAACTCGGGCGTCGTGCCGTAGAGAATCGGCCGGCCGACCTCTTCCTTCTTGCCGATCATGCGCACCAGGTTCCGATCCAGGAGCGTCTTCAAAACCGGGCCACAGTCGACCCCGCGGATCTCGTCGATCTCGGGCCGGGTGATCGGCTGCCGATAGGCGATGATCGCCAGCGCCTCCAGCATGGCGCGCGACAGGCGCACCGGCTTGCCGGAGAGCAGCCGTGAGACCCAGGGCACGTTCTCGGGATTGGTGCGCAGCTGCCAGCCGCCCGCCACCTGAATCACATGGATGCCGCTTCCGAGGCGGCGCGCCGAGAGATCCTCCAGCGCGGTGGTCAGTTTGCCACCGTCGCGCTCGCCGACCAGGCGCTTGAGATCGGCCAAGGTCAGCGGCCGATCGCTCGCGAAGAGCAGGCTCTCGATGATGTTGACCAGGCGCCCCGGCGCCCCGACCACGGGCACGGCGTCCTCGGCGGCGGCGGCGATGAAAACCGCCTCGGAGTCGGCATCGATCGAAGCCGCCGCCAGCTCGGCGATCTCCGGCTCGGCTACAGCCGGCGTGTGGGCCTCCCACTCGTCGTGGTGGTCGGCGGCGGGCGGCGCCAGGTTCACCTGGGTGTCGACGTCGTCCCCGTCGTCGGCGAAGATCGGATCCGCGACGATGCCAGGCCGGGTGGGCTCGTCGTCTCCCGCGGGCACCTCGACCGCGATCTCTTCGTGCTTTCTACGTTTCGTCATTCGTCTCCTCGGTGGGCTCATCGTCCACCGTCATGTCGGTGCTGGCCGCCTCACTTGCGGTCTTGGCGATCTGGCGCGCGGCTTCCAGCGAGAGACCGGCCGCCTGCGTGATGAAGAGCGTCTCCTGCTCGCTCGACTGGAGGACGCGCACGATCTTGAGGCGCGCCATCTCGAGGATCGCCAGCAAGGTCACCACCACCTGGTGGCGCAGCTCGACCTCGGGCAGCGAGAGATCGAAGCAGGTGTCGAACTGGAAGGAGCCGCCGGCGATGCCGATCTTGTCGAGCAGCTGTCCCATACGATCGCCGATCGACATCCGATCGACGAGCACGTCGTGGGTGGTCAGCTTGTGGCCGGTCTTCTCGAGAATCTTGCCGAAGGCCTCGATCAGCTTCCAGACCGACTGGTCGGCCAGGATGGCCTCGCCGTCGACGTCGATCGGCGCGCCGCGACCGAAGACCGTGCGCCCCTCGATGGGACGGCCGCCCAGCTTCTCGGCGGCGTCTTTGTACTTCTGATATTCGAGCAGCCGGCGGATGAGCTCCTCGCGGGGATCGAGCACCGGCTCGTCCTCGTCGCCGACCACCTCCAGCGGCTCGGGGGCCGGGACCAGCTCGCGCGACTTGAGGTAGGCCAGCGTGGCCGCCATCACCAGGTAGTCGGCCGCCACGTCGAAGGGCATCGACTGCATGAGATCCAGATACTCCAGGTAC
>DASRLC010000365.1:0-4948 GCA_035648655.1 Polyangia bacterium | reverse complement strand
GCGCCGAAGTCGGCGATCACGACCTGTCCGGGCGTCCGCAGCAGCAGGTTCGACGGCTTCAGATCGCCGTGCACGATGCCGCGGCTGTGCAGGTACGCCAGGGTGCCCAGCAGGCCGCGCGCCGTGGCGGTCAGCTCGGCTGTCGGCAGACCACCCACGTTTTCTCGCAAGCGGTTGCGCAGCGTCCCGCCGGCGATCCATTCCATGGCCAGCGCGTGGGCCGCTTCGTCCACGTCGTAGATCGCGACCGCGCCGGGGTGGCGGATTGCCGCCGCCAGCCGCGCCTCGGCGAAGAAGCGGCGGAGCGCGTCGGACCGCCGCGCGTCGGCCAGCTGCGGGTGCAACACCTTGAGTGCGACCGGTAGATCGAGCGCCTCGTCGCGCGCCAAGTAGACGGTCGCCGTGGCGCCCCGACCGATCTCGCGCAGCAGCCGAAAACGCAACGCCTCGACCCCCTCGGGGGTGATCAGCGTCTCGGCGCGATCGGCTCGACCCGGACCCTCCAGCTCGGGGATGCCGGCGGTGGGCCGCAGACGGGCCAAATGTGTGCGCGCCTGGGCGTCGTCGATGTCGTCGGCCAGGAGTCGCTCCCAGCGCGACGCCGCCGAGATGAGCGCGCCTTCGACCTCGTCGATCTCGGCCAACATGCGTTCGGCTCGCCGGGCGGCAGGCACGCCGGCGTTGGCGTGGTCGCCGTCCCAGGGGGCGAGGGCCCGCCGGGCGGCGGACCGTTCGCCCGACGAAAGTAAGAGCCGGGCCAAGCGAAGGCGCGCCGGTCCGTCTTCGGCGTGGCGGTCGAGGTGGCGTCGCAGGGCCGCCGTCGCCCCCGCCAGATCCCCGGCCGCCTCGGCCCGGTCGGCCTCGGCCAAGAAACGCGGCGGGCCGCCACCCTGGGGGCCGCCCAGGTTCATTGCACCTCGAGGCGCAGGCCGGTGCTCGGGACCTCGATCAGGTCGCCGTGTAGGAGATCGCAGCCCGGACCGATGAATTGTCCGTCTACCCGGACCGCCAGATCCGCGCGCCGCTCGAGGCGCACCAGATCGTGCTCGATTTGCAAAGCCAGACCGACGGCGGCTGGAAACAGCGGCGCCAGCGACAGCGGGCCAACTCCGACCAGCGCGCGAAGTCCCCGGTCGAGCCCGCTCGCTCCTTCGAGGGCCAGGGTCGTCGGGGTGGCCTGGAAGCGCAATACGGTGGTGGGGCCGAGCGCCAGCTCGCCCGTGCCGGGGAGCGGAAAGCGCGCCCCCATCGCGAGGCGCGCGCCACCCAGGCGAATCCCACCGCGCGAGCCGGGGTCGGCAATCGTCACCGCGCCGTCGCCGGCCTCGAGCAGCGCGTGGCGCCGCGACACCGAGGGATCGCGCAGCGGAACCCCCGCGCCCGGATCGCGGCCGATCTCGCTGGGCAGCAGGGCGGCCCGGGTCCAGGTCCCGCCTGGTAGGCGCAGGCCCACCGCGTGGCCCCGGCACAGGCGGCTCTCGATCACGGCCGCCCGTTGGCGGAGCGTGCCGATCTCTTCGAGACCGGCACCGGGGGCGAGCGTGGCCATCGCGCGCCGACGTTCGCCCGCCGCGAGCAGCGCCTCGAACCGGTGCAAGATCTCGCTGGCCCCCCGGCGGGCTGTGGCCCGCTGATCTTCGCGCGCGTGGGCGGCCTCCATGCGATCGAGATCGCCCATCGCGCCCCAGGCGTCGGCCGCCCGCAGATCGGCGCCCAGCTCTTCGTAGGCCAGCGCCGCCCGTCGGTGGTCGCCGCCGTGCTCGAAGAAGGTCGCCGCTCGCTCGAGCGCCAGCCGCTCCATTTCGGCCAGCGGTGGGTGGGCGGTCCGGGACATCAGGGCGTCCGCCACCGCCAGGCGCAGCGCGCGCAGCTCGTCGAGCTGGGCGGCGCGGATCGTTTTGGTGGTGGAGGTGAAAGCGGTCAGCGCGTCGGCCACCAGTCGGGCGGCGGCATCTAAATCGGACAGCGCCGCCGGCGCGATCTCCTCACCGGTGCCGATCGAGACGAAGAGCGCGGTGAGCGTGTTCCAGGAGCGCTCGCGCAGCAGCCGCTCGACCAGCGTGGTCAGGTCGCGCCGGCCGGAGGTCGCCGAGGTCGCTGCCCGGGCCGAGCCGACGGGCGACACCAGCGCCGAATCAAGCGCCCGGTCCCTGTCGCGGGGGGAGCTCACGCCTACATGCTAACAGAGACATCCACGGGGACGGCGCCGGTTGGGGGTAAACTAGACCGATGCTCCAGCGAATCGCGCTCGGGCAGGTCCGGTTCAACCTGCCGGGGCTGGTCGCCGACGCGCGCGGCGTCGCCGCCGGGCGTCAGATGGTGGCCCGCTTCGCGGCCATCGATCGGTTGGTCTCCTTCCTGCGCGTGCTCTCGGCCGAGCAGAGCTTGGACGACTTGCAGCCGGGGCTGCGGATTGTCTACGCGCGCGGTGGCGCTGGCACCCGCGAGGCGATCGTGATCTTGCCCGCGACGTCGGCCGAGCAGGGTGACGTCGTGGCGCAGGCGGTCCGGCTGGCCGGTGGGCAAACCTTCACGGGCGCCGGGCGGCACTTCGTACAATTCCGCGACGCGCGCGCGCCACTCGGCTACGACGTCGGCGCGCTGGCCGAAGAGGCGGGCGATCTGCTCCTCTATGGCGCCGAACAAACCGTGGTGTACCGGATCGAGACCGAGCTGCCGCTCGCGAAGTTGCTTTTCCGGCTCTCGCTGGTACGGGTGCAGGGACAGCCGGCCACTTTTTCGGATGCCCCGATCTATCTGACGGCGCGGCGCGGCCTCGGCGCCGTGATGGCCGGTTATCTGCATCGCGCCAGCGCTTCCAGGATGGCCAGCGGTGCCGCGGCCGGGGGAGTGGCCGCGACGGCATTGCCGCCGTTGCCGACTTTGCGTGCTTGGGCGGCGCTCTGCGAGACCGCGGCGGCCAGCGCGTTTTCTCCGGCGGCGACGTTCTGGCTGTTCCGCATCGAGCATCCGCCGGCGCGCCTTTACGGCCTCCTGTCTCGGACGCCGGGCCTGGATCTGTATCTGCCCGTCACCGAGCAGATCCTGGTCGCCGCGGGCTACCGCCATCCGATCCATCTCGAGTCATGCCGCGCCAGCCTACCGACCGATCGGCTGCACCTCTTTTCCCCGAGCGGCGTGACCGAGGTGTCGCCGCTGCCCACGCTGGCGGCCATCGAGGACGTGGTACGGATCCGCGTGCCGGCGCTGGAGGCCGCGGCCGGCCGGGCGGCGACCCCCGTCGCGCGCCCCGATCTGGCGGTCCCGTTGCGGCTCGAGCCGTCGGGCGGCCGAGGGGGACGACCGGTGGCGGCGCTGGTGCCCTGGGCGCAGGTGATCTGGTTGCAGCGCCTGCTCTACGCGCTACCCCCGACGGCGTTGCGCGCCTATCGGGTGGCGCTCCTCGGCCGGGGCGTGCTGGTGCGCGCCGTCGAGGCGCTCGACGGGTTGCCCTTCGGGACGCTCTACGAGCTGGGCGCGCCGGACGTGTTGGTTCCGGTGGGGACGCGGCTGCGCCCGGCGATCTCGCCGCAGATCTTGGCGGAGCGGTTGGGCGCGACCGGCGGCGCGTTGGTCCTGTTTCCCGATCGGGTGGGCTCGCCGGTGCGAATCCTACCCGAGGCCATCGGACCGCTCGACGATCGCCTGCTGGCTGCGCTCGAGCCCGCGCTGGCCAGCCTCGAGTCGTCCGTGTCGCCGGATCGGCGGCCCGAGGAGCCGGTCGAGATCGAGAACGAGCCGCTCGGCCCCATGCCGCTGTGGGGGCTGGAACGCCCGTAGATGTCGCGGCGGTTCGTCTCGCGGTTCCTGCTGCCGTTGGTCCAGGGTGGCGCACTGCACGTCGGGCGTCCGTTCGGGCCATCGGCGATCGCGCGGCTGCTGGCGCCGGGTGGGGCGCAGGCCGAAGGGGATGGCTCGGACCCGATCGAAGCGCTGGCAGGCGTCCGGCGCGGGGTCGCGGCCCGTCACCTGCCAACCATGGTCGCGCCACCGCTCGATGAGGCGAGCCTGCGCCTCGGCGCGGCGCTGCACAATTTGCTGGCGCTGGGACATCCAGCGCTGGCCGGTCCGGGCCTCTCGCGGCGCCAGGAGCGGATCGCGGCGGCCGCGCTGGCGCTGGCGCAGATCGGGCCGCCCGGCTCGGCCCGCGAAGCGGTCAATCGGCATTCGCTGCTGGCCAGGCTGCCCGAGATCGTCCGGGTCGACCGCACGGTTCGCTATTGGATCGGCCGGCAGATCTTCGAGGGACGCACGCCGCCGCGGCGGGTGACCGCGCTGCCGGGCCTGCGCCGCGTGCGGATCGATCGCACCAGCCGGAGCTGGCTGCGGGAAATCGGCATTCCGTCGGTCGGGCGACGGGCCTTTCTGGCGCTCAATGCCGCCAGCCCGCTCGGCGAGGCGCTGGATCCGCTGCGGCTCGAGCCACCGATCGGCTGGGGACGCATCCTGCCGATCCTGCGCTTCCCGGCCATCGCGCGCATGGTGGCCGGGGCGGCGGTCGAGCTCGGGATCGATCGGACCGGGGACGCGCTGGCGGGCGCGCTCTATCGGTTCGCCGGCTTCCATGACCCGCCGATCGGGTTGCCGGCCTCGGGCGAAGCGGTGGCGTTCGCGCTCACCTTCCTGGCGCACGCCGTCTGGTTGGACGGCCTGTTCGGAGCCTCACGGGGTGCCGGTGCGGCGCCGGCACCCCAACCGATGGACTCGGGGCTGGAGCTGGCGGTCGTGCTCACCGCGGCCTCCCGGGTGCGCCCGGCGCTGGTCTGGCCGGCCGACGTGCCGGTTTCCAGCGATCTCGGGCGGACCTTCCGCGCGCGGCTCGATGCGATGGCGGCCCGCGCCGACGCCGGCGCCGCGCACCGCCTGGCGGCGGCGACGGGGATCGCCGAGTTCGCGATGTCGACGCCGCCCGCGACCCGACCCCTCGCGCTATGATAGCCGGGTATGT
>DASRLC010000364.1:0-6710 GCA_035648655.1 Polyangia bacterium | reverse complement strand
CTGCGATACCTACTACATGCACGGCGAATACTTCCTGAGCACCACCACCGACAACGACTTCAACGGCTTCTCCATGTACTCGTCGAAGGACATGGCGACCTGGAAGAACGAAGGGATCATCCTGCCTCAGCAGGGCGCCGGCTCGCTGCTCGGCCCGGACCGCAAAGGCGAGCGGCCCCACATCATCAAGTGCCCCAGCACGGGCGAGTTCGTGCTCTACGCGCACGCCGCCGATACGACCTACCAGGTCGACAAGGAGGTGGTCTACGCGACGGCGCCAGCGGTTACCGGGCCGTACACGTTCAAAGGCGCGCTGACCAGCACCGGCGCGTCCGCCACCTGCCAGGTGACCACGGTGCCGCCGGCATCCTGCAGCGGCTCGATCGCCGCCCACAGCGACATGAGCGCGCTCACCGACGGGAGCAACGCCTACGTGGTGACCGAGAGCGGCGTGGTCTACACGCTGGCCACCGATTGCCACAGCTGGACCGGATCGAAATCGTTCAGCGCCGTCAATGGAAGCAGCGGTGGCATCGAGGCGCCCACCGTGTTCAAGGCCGGGAGCACCTTCTATTGGATCGGCTCCTCGAAGACTGGGTGGCGCGCCAACGACGACTTCTATTCGACGGCAACCTCGATGGGCGGGCCATGGACCTACCAGGGATTCGTAGCGCCCGAGGGCAAGCTGACTTGGATGACCCAGAGCACCTGGGTGATGCCGATCGCGGGCAGCTCCGGGACTACCTACGTCTACTGGGGTGACCACTGGTACGGCAACCAGGACACTAGCCACCCGGGGCAGCACAACAACCTGGCCACCTACGTCTTTCAGCCGCTGGTGTTCAGTGGCAACTTGATCTCCCTGCCGACCTACGAGGTCAGCTGGAAGCTCGACGTTGGCGCTGGCACCTGGTCGGCCAACTAGAAATGCCTTCTTCGATTTGTCCGGATGTATCGAAAACGCTTGTGAGGAGAGCCCGCATGATCACGATCCGACGAACGTCCATCGGCAGTGCCCTCTTGGTTCTCCTGATCTCGCTTTCGGCGCGGGCGGCCAACACCTGGTACGTCGCGCCGACCGGCAGCGACACCGCGGCCGGCTCGATGGCGGCGCCCTTCGCCAGCCTTCAAAAGGCGAACGACACCGCCGCGGCCGGGGATACCATCTTGATGCGAGCGGGAACTTACAACTGCACGGTTCAAATTACGCTTTCGAAGAGCGGAACCTCGGACACCAATCGCACCAACATTTGGGCGTATCCGGGGGAGGTGCCTATTCTCGACTTCTCGAACTTCACCTTGGCCAGCGAGACGTCGGACCATCCAGCCATCATCGTGACCGGGAGCTGGATGCATCTGCGGGGACTCGAGATCGCCAACGGTAAAGTTGGAACCAGCGGCTCCCACTCCTACTCCATGTTGCGCACCAAGAACGCGAGCAACAACACGTTCGAGCTGCTCAACATCCATAACGGCTTCGGCCCGGGGCTGTTCATCGACACCGGCACCGGCGGCAACTTGATCCTGAATTGCGATTCGCACGATAATTATGACGTAAACGGCAGCCAGGGGGATGGCCAAAACGCCGACGGGTTCGGCGTTCACTATCAAACCACCGGCCCCAGCACCACCATCCGGGGATGCCGTGCATGGAACGACTCCGATGATGGGTACGACCTCATCTCGCAAGAGGTTCCTGTGACCGTCGAGAACAACTGGGCCTTCAAGAATGGCCACGGCACCGAGGGCAACGGCAACGGGTTCAAAATGGGGAGCAGCCAGACCGGCATCCGGCACCTGGTGCAACAGAATGTGGCGTGGGGCAACGCGGAGTCGGGCTTCTACGCCAACCACTCGACCGGTGGCAACACTTGGTACAACAATACCTCTTACAACAACGGCACTCAGTACAACATGCTGGCGAGCAGCTTTGATTCCTCCGGCAACGTGACCGGGACCATCATCCTGACTGGTTCGAAGGTCCACATCATGAGGAATAACATCGGCTACCCCAACAAGAATGCCAACATGGACGGGGTCGACACCTCTTTCAACACCTGGGACTTGGGAATTACCCCTGCAGCCAGCGATTTTGCCAGCATCTCCGACACCGGCTGCGACGGCCCCCGCGCAGCCGACGGCAGCATGCCGACCGCGTGCGCTATGATGCATCTGAGCGCCGGCAGCCGAATGATCGACAAGGGGACGAATGTGGGTCTTCCCTACGTCGGCTCGGCGCCCGACCTGGGCGCTTACGAATACGGGGCAGGCGGAACCACCGGTAGCGCCGGGACGTCGGGCACGGCCGGTACGTCGGGCGCAGCGGGAACCTCGGGCGCGGCCGGGACCTCGGGCGCGGCGGGGACTTCCGGCGCCGCCGGCCGCGGCGGGACCTCGGGCGCCACTGGCGCCGCCGGAACGACCGGAACCGGCGTGGGCGGGCGCGCCGGCACGACCGGGGGCACGGCCGGGCGGGGAGGCGCCGCGGGCGGCGCGACTGGAACTGGCGCCGCCGGCAGCGTCGGCACCGGTACGGCAGGCACTTCGGGAACGGGCACTGCCGGCACGACCGGAAGCGGCACGGGCGGCTCGTCCGCCGGTACCACCGGCACCGGTGCGGGTGGCACCTCGGTGGGCGCGGGCGGCACCAGCGCGACCGGCAGTGGTGGATCGCCGAGCACCGGCGCGGGCGGGACCAAGACCACCGGCACCGGCGGCACCAGCGCGGGCGGCGAAGCCGGTGGCTCCGACGGCAGTAGCGGGTGCTCGTGCGAAACGGGCGGCGGCGCGGGCGGCAGCAACTTCGCCGGGCTCGGGATGCTGTCGCTGCTCGGCCTGACGTTCTTGCGGCGGCGCAAGCGCCGGGATTGAGGTATTTCCCCCGTCGGGGGCGAGGGGGGGGAGGCCGGGCGCAAAGAATGCCCGGCCCCGCCGCACCGTGACCGCGCAATACGACGGGCGCAAGATCTGTCTGACGCTCGCCGGCGCACCGATGCCCACGGCCGCCGCCAGTCGTCTGCCGGGGCACTCACTATCTACGGGGGATCTCGCCTCAGGCCCGCGACGCCTAGCGTGGACGCGGATGGCGCGGCAGAGTTGACCGGCGGGATGCACGGTCAGGGTTTCACGACAAGAGTGCGAGGGGCTGACTCCCGGCGGCCGACGGCCTGGACTCAGAGAGCGAATCCCCACGCCCACCTTTTTTCACACGCACCGCAATGCGCGCTCGCGCTTTCTATTGGAGGCAGGCGTGGAAGCCGGTAAACGTCATCCAGTAGGTCGTGTTGGTGCTCTCGGGGATGTTGTAGTCGGAGTCACCGGCGCTCCAAGCTCCAATGATGTCGATCCCGGGAAGGCTCATGTCGGGATATGTTCCGCCCGAAACGGCCGAAAACACGCTGTTGCTGCCCTCCTGATCGGAGATCGTGTATGTCATCCCCGCCGTGAGCGGCCAACTCACGTTGACCGTGACGTTCTGCGCGACGGTGTTGCCATCCGAGTCCAGGTTGGCCGGGAGCTGCACCCTCTGGAGGATGGGCCGGGCCGAGACATCTGCCGCTGTCACTGGTCGGAGCACGATGTTCGATGGCTTGCCCTGATTGTGCGACACAAATTGGACGATTGTCGTGTTGGCAGTGACCAGGAACTCCAGTCCCTGATCGCCATCGTCGTCGCTTAGCATACCGAGGGCAGGCCCGACGAGGATTCCGCAGGTCTTACAGCCGGTGCTGCAAAGATCGAGGTTGCTCGAGTTGCCGTCGTCGCACAGCTCTCCTGCCGCAGACTGAACGACCCTGTCGCCGCAGTATGAGACGGCTCCGTTGACCTGTTGGCACATGCTGTTGCAAACGACACAGGACATCAAACCGTAGGCACAGGACTCGGTGACGGTGTTGCCGTCGTCGCACTGCTCAGGCGCCTGCACGGTGCCGTCGCCGCAACGACCGGCGGTGCAATCATTCCCCGTACAGCCGTTGGCACAACTGGACGTCGCTCCGGCCTTGCACTGACCACTCGAGCACGTCTGAGCCAGCGTTTTTGTCGTTCCGGAGCAGGTCTGCGGGGTGTTGCAACCGGTCGGATCCTGCGTCCCTTCATAGCCCGCGGCGCACACCCCGGAACCGTTACATTGCTGGCACACTCCGCAGTCCGTCCCAGAGGGAAGATTGTTCACGTTACAATTGCCGGATCCATCGCAGCTATCTGGTCCCGAGCAGCTCGTAGACGCGCTGCTACCGCATGAGGCTCCGGCCGCCAGGTTCACGCCATCCACGCATTGGGACGATCCTGTCGCGCAGGAGGTCGTGCCGGCTTTGCATCGATTCGGATTGGTGGTGCAGGCGAGGTTGGGGGTACAGATGGCGGCCCCGGTGCCGCCCGAGCCGCTCGGGCCCCCGCCTGCGGCGCCGGCCGTGCCGCCCGCGGCGCCGGCCGTGCCGCCCGCGGCGCCGGCCGTGTTGCCCGCGGCGCCGGCCGTGCCGCCAGCTCCCCCTTGACCACCCCGAGCGCTGCCCGCGCCACCGCCGGCCGAGCCGTCGTGCCCGCTCCCCCCATCCTCTACCAACGTGGCTGAGCCGCAGCCGAATGCGGAAAGTACCGCGACGAGCAGCGTCACTCTAGAACCGTAAGCTCGCATTATTGTCTCCCCTAAAGCCCCGCAGATATTGACGGCGGGACCATACTTGCTCTCCTATTGGTCTACAAGATGATGCGTACCAACCCGGTCTTGGGTTTGGCGGGGATGACCGCTCCCTCGGTTGTCGGCGGCGCTCACGACGGGCTCACCGCGCAGGCGCCTTGGACGCAGGCTTCGCCGCTGCCGCAGCTGGCGTACGAGATCCCGTCTTGCGTGCAGGCCACCAGCGCGGTCCAGAACGGAAGGTGGTTGGTTTCGGTGATGTCCTGGAACGGCAACCAGATCGGCGGCAGCGACGGATCGCCGCCGGTGGTGGCGGTGCGCAGATCGATGGCCGCCATCCAGAGCTGGGCCCGGTTGGCGCCGTTGGTGCCGCTGTTGACCAGCGCGAAGCCGTAGTCGATCTTCGAGCTGAAGGTCACGAACAGGAGCTGGCCGTTCGATTGTGGGAACGGGCTAAGCTTGGGCCAGGTCGAGCCGACCGAGGTCCCCTGCGAGGCCCGCGCCAGATCGAAACAGGTGGCGCTGGGGCACGTCTGGCCATCGACGTCGGCGGAGGCCAGCCGCAGCCGCGCGGTGATGGCGGTGTAGGCGCCCCCCGGCGCCGCCGCGAACACCAGCCAGTGCCCGTCGGGGGACCAGCTCGGGTAGTACGGGAAGAGGCCGTCGGCGCTGTTCATGGCGACGATATGGCGCAGCCCGGTCGCCTGTCCGCTGGTGGGATCGAGCTCGAGGGTGACGATCTCGCCGTCGAGCGGGCGGATGTCGGTCGCGTTCGAGCCGCCCGTGTAGAGCGTCATTGCGATGCGGTTGCCGCCCGGCGACCACTCGGGGTGGGTGTAGAGCTTCCCCGCCGGCAAGAGCGCATCGGTGTTGCCGATGTCGATGGCTTGTCCGGTGGCGGTGTCATAAACCTCCAAGTGGCCGTTGGTGGTGGCCAGCGCGCGGCTGCCGTCGGGGTTGAGCGCCGTGAAGTGCGCCGACGTTCCCGTCGGCGTGTTGGCGGTCGGGTTGGGCGCGATGGTCGGCGCCGCCGGTGCGATGGTGGGCGCCGTCGCCAGGAAGCTCACCGCCGAGGTCGGATCCGAGGTGGCGGTGAACGAGATGGTCGTCCCGTTGCGGCTCACGCTGTGACAGCCGGCGCAGGTGAGCGGGTTGGTCGGCGACGACGGCACGATGAACGGTGAGGCCCGCGAGGCGCCGAACGGCAGCCGGTAGGTCGTGCCGCCGGTGGCGGTCACGGTCCAATAATAAAGGCCGCCCGTCACCGGCTCGGGGGTGAAGCGGACGGCCACCGGCGGCGATTTGAAGACCGGCCCGCCGGCACCGTCGGTCCCCTCGATCGTGGCGGTCAGTTGCTGGTCGGGGTGCGCGTAGGCCAGCGCCGACCAGCCGGCCGCGGGCAGCGTGTAGAGGCAGCGCGCGATCGCGCACGGGACGTAGAAATCGTAGTCGGTCTGGCCGTCGTCGAGCCGGATCCGGAAGACCTGGTTACCGGGGTCGCCGCGGTTCCACTGGAAGGTGATGTCGCCGATGTTGAGCGCGTGCATCGCGCCGTCGATGGGGTAGACGATGGTCGGCGCGGCGGCGGGATCGCCTGCGCTGCCCGTGAAGGCCGACGGGGCGTTGGGGATGGTCGGGTCGACGTAGGGGAAAACGAACGGCCCGGCGGTCCCGGTGGTCGCGATGGCTTCGCGTCGCGGCGTGCAGCCGGCCTCCGCGGCAACGATCGTGAAGGTCGTGACGATCGCGAGGAGCAGTCCCGAACGCGGCATCTTCGATCCGAGCCGCGTCAGGGCGCCGGCGGGAGCAGACGGACGGCGCGGGCCGCGTAGGAGCTGAACGGGTAGTCGATCCACAGCGCCTCGGCCCGCCGCCGTGCTTCGTCGATCCGATTCAAATGGCGCAGCGCCTCGATGGCCAGGAACTCGCGCTCGGCCGCCAGCTGTCCGCGCGGGAATTCGCGGCGGTGGCGGTCCAGCGCGCCGAGCGCGCGGGCGGGGGCCGGCCCGACGTCGGCCCGGGCCACGTCGATGAGGGCGATCTCGCGGTTGAGGCCGTCGGCGTCGGTTTC